>NZ_JBVYHB010000003.1:0-463985 GCF_056033425.1 Leisingera sp. SA32
GAAATGCGCGACCAGCTCAGCCAGTTTGCCGGCGTCGCTGTTGAGCATGTGGCCGGCCGCGGTGGCCTGTTCCACCATCGCCGCATTCTGCTGGGTCACCTGGTCCAGCTGGGTCACGCCGGTGTTGATCTCGTGCAGGCCGGTGGACTGTTCCGACGCGCCCTCGGCAATGTCGGAAACCAGCTGCGAGATATGGGCGACCTGCGACACGATGCTTTGCAACGCCTCGCCCGCCTTGCCGACCAGATCGACGCCACGCTCCACCTGTTTGGAGCTGTCGGAGATCAGCGTCTTGATCTCCATCGCCGCATCCGATGACCGCTGCGCCAGCGCCCGCACCTCAGAGGCGACCACGGCAAAGCCCTTGCCGGCTTCGCCCGCCCGCGCCGCCTCGACGCCGGCGTTCAGCGCCAGCAGGTTGGTCTGAAAGGCAATGTCGTCGATCACGCTGATGATCTGGCTGATATGGGTCGAGGACTGCTCGATCTCGGTCATCGCCGCAACCGCGCTTTGCACCACGGCGTCGCTGGTCTCGGCCTCGTTGCGGGCCTGCTGCATCGTCGCCTCGACGCTGCGCGCGCCCTCGGCGGCGGATTTCACGCTGGCCGTCAGCTCATCCAGCGCGGCGGCGGTCTGTTCCAGCGTTGCGGCCTGGCTTTCGGTGCGATGCGACAGGTCGTCGGAGGCCTGGCTGATCTCGGCGGCGCCGCTGCGGATGCTGCCAGAGGCCTCGATCACCTGCTGCACGGTGGCGTTCAGATTGCTGACGGTGCTGTTGAAGTTCTGCCGCAGCTGTTCGTATTCCTGCGGGAAGGTGTCCTCGATGGGCTGCGAAAAGTCGCCGTCTGCCAGCCGCACCAGACCATTGCTGAGGCTGTCGACGACCTCCTGCTGCTGACGCTGCATCTCGGCGCGCTCCTCTTCGGCGGCGCGGGCCAGTTTCAGGTCGTCCTGCATCGACAGGAGCGTCTTGCCGATCTTGCCGATCTCGTCGCGGCGCTGCGCGGCCTCGACCTCAGTGTCCAGATCGCCCCCGGCGACCGCTTCCATGTTGTCGCAGATGCGGTTGATCGGCTTGGTGATCGAACGCGCGAACAGCCAGCCCAGCAGGGACATGGCGGCCGCAAAGACCATGGAGACCAGCAGCAGCTTGTTGCGCTGCTGAACGGCCGGGGCCATCAGTTCCTGCCAGTCCTGTTCGGCAACAA
Source organism: Leisingera sp. SA32 (assembly GCF_056033425.1). Lineage (NCBI taxonomy): Bacteria > Pseudomonadati > Pseudomonadota > Alphaproteobacteria > Rhodobacterales > Roseobacteraceae > Leisingera > Leisingera sp. SA32. The sequence goes on from NZ_JBVYHB010000003.1 coordinate 1,209, forward strand.
TTGCCCAATTGGCAAAGGCCAGCGGCAAGGGTTCGGAATACGCCAGAACGGTTTGACCGTTCAGCCCTACCGCCTGCGGCAAAACATGGATTTTTCCATCGAAGGCCTGGCGCATCTGAACGCTGTCGGGAAGCTCGGACAAAACCTGGTAGCCGCTGTCGAACCGCGATGAGCTGCGCGCCGTGCCGTCAGAACCTGCCAGATAAATCTGGGTGGTTTCGCCCATGCCTTGCGCATTGTTGACAATGGCACTCAGCAGATCCACCGGAATTTGGACCGCCAGCACCCCCACCGTGAGGTTCGCATCATTCACGACCGGCGCTGCTGCAAAACCGGCCGCCACCCCCTGGCTCGGCGCATACGGGGTCAGATCAGCGTAGAAAACCTCGCCTCTTTTGCCCTCGACGGCTTGGCGGTAGACATCGGCAAGACCGCTGTCCTGAAGCGGACCGGTCAAAATGTTGGCACCGAAGTCGTCTTCCTTGAAGACGGAATAGACGACATCGCCGGCCAGGTTGATCAGGAAGGCATCGTAGTAGCCCTTGCTTTCGATCAGGGTCTGGTAGGCGGGATGAAAGCTCTCGTGGTGCATATGATAGGGTGACTCGCCCGCGCCGCGTGCCAACAGGTGTTTCTTGCCGACCGGGTTGGGGTTGTCCTTGATGTATGCCTTGCGCAGGATCTCGCCCGGTTCCCCTTCGAGATCGTTCCAAGTCATGGTCAACCACTCGATGGCGGTCGCAGTGGAAGGAACCGCCGCCAGGGTCCGGACATCGGCCTGGATGGTGTCGAACAGGTTTGTAATCGAGTACTTCCGGTCCGCGACCATCGAGCGGAATTGGTCTTCGGCGCTTTGTCTCACGCTGTTTTGGGAACTGATCGTACTGATCGTCACGAGGACAGCCGTCATGGCCAGGCCAAAGCCGACAACAAAGAGCGGTAACCTGTAGGCAAGGTTGAGCGATTGAAACGCTTTCATTCGATTCTCCAAGGGTATGCGGGTCGGGCCACCGCAGATGTTCGTGCGGGGCAGATTGGCCAACAGTTCTTAATTTGCCGCTTACGCTGCCGCGATTTGCCTGGCCTGGGGGCGGTTTCCGCCGCGCGCCTCCGCCCTGAAACCCGGATTGATACTTTCAGGAAGCCTTCGCGAGGGTGGCCGGTCAGGCGCGCGCGCGAGCCGTCGCGCCGATTCGCAGGCGCCGGGGTTCGACGTTTATTCGACCGGCGTCCGGCACCGCTAAAAATTGATCGGATTTCGCCGAATGGATTGCGCGTATTGTCCTTATGAATCCCTGCTGCGGCGCTGTAACCGGCAATCAAATGTTAAGGCCCGCTGCCTATGACTGTCTGCATCGAAATCGAAATGATCGCCGACAACGGGGGTGCGAATCGCCGAAATGACAACGGAAACGCAAAAGCACAATTTGGATCTGCCGAACGCCTTTGCAGAGCTCGACCCATTGGTCGCCTTCCTGCAGGGAGCGCGATCCAAGGCGGTCGAGATTGACTGTAGCCGTGTGGCCCTGATGCCCTCGCGCTGCCTGCAACTCCTGCTTGGCGCCGAGCAGCAATGGCGCTCCGAGGGCGTCGGCTTCTCGGTCACCAATATCACCGAATCCTGCCGCAAGTCCCTGACCCTTCTGGGGCTGGAGCCCAACCGCTTTGAAGACGAGGAAACAGCATGAAGACCAAAGTCCTGGCAATCGACGATTCCCGCACCATCCGGAATCTGCTGGCCGCAACCCTGGAAGAGGCCGGATTCGAGTATCACTGCGCTGTCGACGGCCGTGAGGGCGTGGACATGTACCCAGACGTTGATCCGGATGTGGTCATCACAGACATCAACATGCCCAACCTCGACGGTTTCGGCGTGATCGAGGAGCTGCGTGGCCATGACATCAATTCCAAGGTGCCGATCCTGGTGCTGACCACCGAAAGCGCGCCCGAGTTGAAAGCCCGCGCCCGCGGCGCCGGTGCCACCGGCTGGATCACCAAACCCTTCGACGACGCCTCGCTGATCTTTGCGCTGAAGCGCGTGACCGGAGCTGCGGCCTGAGATGTCGGGGTCGATTCAGGATACCTTCTTTGAGGAGTGCGAAGAGCTCCTTGAAGCTACGGATGAGGGGCTGACCGCTATCGAAGGAGGCGATCACAACCCCGAAGTTGTCAATGCAATCTTCCGCGCCGTGCACTCGATCAAAGGTGGCGCAGGTGCATTTGGGCTAGATGATCTGGTGGCTTTTGCGCACCGGTTCGAAACTGTCTTTGACGAAGTGCGCGCCGGCCGGATGGAGCTGGACGAGAAGCTGATTCAGCTGCTCCTGCGCTCCAGTGACCACCTGTCAGCGCTGGTCGAAGTGGCCCGCGATGGCGGTCAGGTTGATGAGGCGCATCACGACACACTGCTTGCGGCGCTGGATGAATATATCCCCGAAGGCGAGGAAGACCTCTCCTTTGAGCCCATGGGCCTTGGCGGCCCGGCCCCGATCGGCGATCTGGGCGGTTTTGCTGCCGCGCCGGTGGTGCCGCAGGAGGAAACCTACCGGATCCGCTTCCATCCTCTCAAGGAGATGTATGGTACCGGCAACGAGCCGTTTTTCCTGTTCCAGGCGCTCAGGGATATGGGCGAGCTGACCGTCACGCTGGACGAAAACGAACTGCCCGGTTTTGACGCGATGGATGTCAATGACAGCTATCTCGCCTGGGATCTGGTGCTGGTCACCAAGGAGCCGCGTTCGGTTGTTGAAGCTGTCTTTGAGTTTGTCGAAGGCCTGTGCGAGCTGTCCATCGCTGGCGATCACGACGCGGAGGCCGAGGCGAGAGCTCTTGCCGCCTTGGACGCCATGTTCAGCGCCCCGCCCGCGGATGGCGCCGCCCTGCCCGACCCGCTGCCGGAAGCAGAGTCCGGGTCAGCTGCCGCCCCTTTTGAGCCGCCGGTCCCCGCACCAGAACCCGAAGCCGCACCGGCAGCCGCCGTGGAAAAGGCATCGGCCCCGAAAGCCGAGAGCGGCAAACAGGAGCAGCGTGGCGGTCCCAAGCCAACGCTCCGTGTCGAGCTTGAGCGGGTGGACCGGCTGATCAATGCTGTCGGGGAGCTTATCATCAACCATTCGATGCTGGCGCAGCAGATTGCCAATCTGAATGTGGCGGATCTGCGCGATGTCGAGACCGAGCTGGAAGGCTTCAAGAATCTGGCCCGCGACATCCAGGAAGGTGTCATGGCCATTCGTGCGCAGCCGGTGAAACCGCTGTTCCAGCGCATGGCCCGGATCGTGCGGGAGGCCTCAGCCGCCACCGGCAAGACCTGCAAGCTGGTCAACGAAGGCGAGAACACCGAAGTCGACAAAACGGTGATCGAACGGCTGTCCGACCCGCTGACGCATATCCTGCGCAACGCGGTCGACCACGGCATCGAAAAGCCCGAGGACCGGGAAGCGGCGGGCAAGCCCGCCACCGGCGAGATCCGCCTGTCGGCCTCGCACCGGTCCGGTTCGGTCTGCATCGAGATCAAGGACGACGGCGCCGGTGTGAACCGGCCGCGCGTCAAACAGATCGCGATCGAAAAGGGGCTGATCCCGGAAAACGCCGAGCTGACCGATAGCGAAATCGACAACCTGCTGTTCATGCCCGGATTTTCCACCGCCAAGGAGATCTCGAACCTCTCCGGCCGCGGCGTCGGGATGGATGTTGTAAAAAATGCGGTCACCGGACTTGGCGGGCGCATCAACATCTCCTCCGCACCGGGCAAGGGCTCGACCTTTACCATCATCCTGCCGCTGACCCTGGCAGTGATGGACGGCATGGTGGTGTCGGTGGCCGACCAGACCATGGTGGTTCCGATCACCTCGATCGTGGAGACCATGCGCGGCAGCGACGACATGATCAACAATCTGGGCGCCGACGGCACCCTGCTGTCGATCCGCGGCAACTTCGTGCCGATCTGCGATGTCGCCGGTGCCCTGGGGTTGTACCGGACCAGCGAGCAGCAGGCAGGCGTCTATCTGCTGGTGGAAACCGAAACCGGCCAGCGCTGCGCCCTGGCAGTGGATGACATCCACGACCAGCGCCAGGTGGTCATCAAGAGCCTCGACGGCGTCTGCGGGGAAATCCCCGGTGTCGCCGCCGCAACCATCCTCGGAGACGGCAAGATCGCCATGATCCTGGACCCTGAAAGCATCATTGCGGCCTCGCCCACGGCAGCCGCCTTTGACACCGAGCGGAGACTGAGCAATGCAAGCTGAAGTTAAGCAAACCGACCAGGAAGTGAAGCACGCCGAACACAGCGAGTTTGTCAGCTTCACCGTGGCGGGCCAGGCGTTCTGCCTGAAAATCACCCAGATCCGCGAGATACGACGCTGGTCGCCGGTGACCATCCTGCCGCATGCCCCCGCCGATGTGCTGGGGGTGATGAACTTGCGCGGCGCGGTGATCCCGATCTACGACCTGTCCGCCCGCTTCGGCCTGCAGCAGACCGAAGCCAGCGAGCGCAACGTGGTGATCGTCGTCTCGGTGCATGGCAAGCCCGTGGGTCTGCTGGCAGAATCGGTGTCCGAGATCATCTCGATCAATCCCGACGATATCCAAGACACGCCGCCAGTCGATAGCCGAAACACGATGGAGTACATCCAGGGCATCATCTCGCATGATGACACCATGGTGCGCATCATCAATCTGGATGCAGTGATTTCGGCACCGGAGCAAGTACTGCCGTGAGCGCGGAGGGTTCCATCTCCCCTGCGGCCGAAGGGTTTACGCTGTCGGACCAGGATTTCGAAGCCGTTGCGCAGTTTGCGCACAAGCACTTCGGCCTGGCGATGGCGAAAAGCAAGAAGCCTTTGGTGTCGTCGCGGCTGGCGCGCAAGCTACGCAAGCGCAACATCACCAATTTCAAGGACTATCTTGCCTGTCTGGATGGCCCCAATGCGGAACAGGAGCGCAGCGGGCTGCTGTCACTGCTGACAACGAACGTGACCCACTTCTTTCGGGAGCCGCATCATTTCGAGACCCTGCGCAACGATGTGCTGCCGGGGCTGATCGAACGCGCCCGTAGCGGCGGGCGGGTGCGGATCTGGTCGGCGGGTTGCTCCAACGGGCAGGAACCCTATTCCATCGCCATGACGGTGCTGGAGCAATGCCCCGAGGCGGCGCGTCTGGATTTCAAGATCCTGGGGACGGACATCGACCCTGTGGTGGTGCGCACGGCCCAGGCCGCGCAATACCCCGAGGACGAGCTGGCGCAGATCGATGCGAAGTATCGCACCTTGCTACCCGCTCGCGATGCCGAAGGGCGACTGCCGGACAGCCTGCGCCAGATGATCACATTTGGGGTGCTGAACCTGATTGAACCGTTCCCATTCCGTGGGAAGTTCGATGTTATCTTCTGCCGGAACGTTGCGATCTATTTCGACAACCCGACCCAGCAGAAGGTCTGGAGCGCCTTTCAAAACGTCCTCAACCCGGGCGGTTACCTCTTCATCGGTCATTCCGAGCGCATGTCAGGCCCGGCAGCGCAGCACCTGAAGACGGCCGGGATCACAACCTACCTAAACTCACCCGCAGGCAGGACAAACTGACCGCGGCTGCAAGCAGAGCAGAAGGAAAGAAAAATGAGCTTGAAAGACTCACTTCGCGTCATGGTGGTGGATGATATGTCGACCAGCCGAGGGATCATCACGCAGAGCCTCGACGAAATCGGCATCAAGAACTACATGGTCGAAAACTCTGGCCAGGGCGCCTATCAGAAACTGGTTCAGACCCCGGTCCATATGGTGCTGTCCGACTACAACATGCCGGGCATGGATGGTTTGGGCCTGCTGAAGGCGCTGCGCAGCCATCAGGTGACCCAGCGCGTTGGCTTTATCCTGGTGACTGGCAAACCGACACCGGAGATGATCCAGGTTGGAAAACAGCTTGGCCTGAACAACATCGTCCGCAAACCGTTTACGGTGGCGACGATGAAACAGGCCATCGAACAGGTCGTCGGGCGGCTATAAAGATGGAGCGTCCCGGCAAAGCCCTGAGCGAACTTTGCGCCGCATCGGCGTGGGAAATGGAGCAGCTGGGGCGCCAGATGCAGGCCTTGGAAGACGTTGTTCTCGACGTGCTGGAGCGGGGCACCGCCCCAACCGGCCAGGAGCTGCGATCCTTACAGGATTTTGATCTGGTGATTCAGACATTGGCTGGACTCTCGGGCTTTTACAAACGTGTGCAGGCCCAGGCGGAAAGCTCCGGACCGGCCGACCTTCCCGCGGCTGCGGCTGGCGTCACGCTGGAAAAGCTGCGCGACCGGCTCCGCGCCGCCAGTGACATGGCCAATACCTGATGATCGCGTTCCCGCCCGACACCGGGCGGGGCTGCACGACCGTGCATCGCAGAAATTTCTGTTCCTTTGCCAATTCGGCAGACTACACTGGGCACAGCACGCACAGCCAGTCCGGATGTATCGATGTTGTTCCTGTTTCGATCCCTGTTTTGCATTGCAATCCTGATGACGGCCGCGGTCGCGCAGGCCAGCAGTGATCGTATTGCCCTGGTGATCGGGGTCGCGGACTACCGGTTCCTGCCCCCGCTTGAGAATACCCGCAATGATGCCGTTGCGATGGCCGATACCCTCGAAGGTATTGGCTTCGACGTCAGCCTGGCGCTGGACCCCGGCACCCGTGATATTGAGCGGATGCTGGACGAGTTTGCTTTTCGCTCCGAGGTTGCAGACCTCGCGCTGGTCTACTTTGCCGGCCACGGTATCGAGGTTCAGGGCGAGAACTTTCTGATCCCAGCCGACGCCAAGGTGACCAGTAACCGGGATGTTCAGCGCCAGTCGTTGTCCTTGAAACAATTGCTGGCCGCGGTGGACCGGGCCCGCAAGATGCGTATCGTGATCCTCGATAGCTGCCGCGATAATCCGTTGGGCGATTCCATCGTGCTGGACCAAACCAGCGCGCCGCAAGGCGAAAGCGCACAAACCACGCGTGGCGGCGGCGGCATGGCGCCCGCGGATCCCGACCGCGGCACATTGGTCGCCTTTGCCGCCAGGGACGGCCAGGTGGCGCTGGATGGTAGCGGCAGCAACTCACCCTACGCCACTGCGCTGATGGAAAAGATGGTGCAGCCGGGGTTGGAGATCAGCCTGATGTTCCGCCAGGTGCGCGATCGTGTGTTGGAAACCACCGCCAATTTGCAAGAACCACATACCTATGGCTCGCTCACCGGTGTGCCGTTTTATCTCGCCGGCCCGGGCAAGGACGATGCGCCGGTGGCCGTGGCGGACGCCTCTGAGGCTTGGGCCGCACTGAAACCGGATCAGGAGGAGCAGCTTCTGGCCCTTGCCGAACTGGGCGATACGCGGTCCATGCTGGGGCTTGCCTATATTCGGCTTAATCCAAATCAGGGTCGTTTCGACCCCGCCGCGGCGGTCAGCTTTCTACAACGCGCCGCCAGTGCCGGCTCGCCCGAGGCGCAGTTCGAACTGGCAAAGCTATATGAGCGCGGCACCGGTGTTGCCGCGGACCCGGCGAAGGCGCTGGAGCTGTATCAGGCCGCTGCGGCACAGGATTTCGCCGATGCGATCAATGATCTGGGCTTTCTGCACTATCAGGGCGGGCTGGGCTTGCCCGCCAACCCGCAAAAGGCGCTGCGCCTGTTTGAACGTGCCGCCGACCTGCGCCACCCGCAAGCGCAGTTCAACTTTGCCGCGTTGATCGACGATGGGCTGATCCCGTCAAAAGGCCCCAAGGAATCAGCCCACTACCTCTATGCCGCATTGCGCAGTGGCAGTGCGGACGTGCTGAACTTGTTGAGCGAACGCCCCAATATGTTCACCCCGCAAACCCGCCGTGCGCTTCAGGAAAAACTGAAGGAGAACAGTTTTTACGCTGGCGCAATCGACGGCGACTTCGGGCCCGGCACCCAGCGCGGCATCCGCCAGGCTTATGGGCTGGAAGGCTGACCCCCGCAGGGCCACCACTTGCCGCGGTTTCGCCCGCGCCCCTCAGGCCGCTTTCACAACAGCCCGTCGGCAATCCAACTGTCCAGCTGGCGGCGGCTTATTTCGAAATGCATGCTGTCCTCTCGTCGGAACCCTGCGCCCCAGACCCAGCCCTGATCATAAAAGAAATCCGCCATGATGGTGAGCCCCAGCTGAGTCTTGCCATCCGTGAAATTGTCCAGCTTCCCATCAATGTTCAGATCCACAGCCAAGCCGTAGCTGTGCGTTGAAAGGGAATTGGTGGTGCCACGAATGCGGCGCACGCAAAGCGCGCCGGCGGTATTTATGCGCGCATAAAGATCGGGATCCGCCTGACGGATGTTTTCGAAGACCACTTTCAGGCTTTCGATTGCCGGGCGAAGCATGCTGACCCGGATCGGCCCGACCTGCTCTGTGACCAGTTTGTTTTTCAGCGCGGGGTTGGTCATTGATTGGCACGTATCGTTCAGGTCCTCTCGCGGTAGACCCAGCCTTTCGGTCAGATACCGCCCCCCCGTCACCCGAAGCCCGCGGTTCACGTTCAACCGGTCGGCAATCAATACGACCTGCGCATAATCCAGATCCGTGCCTCCCGTCTGGTTCCAGATTGCGGCCTCACCTGCCGCGTCATCGGTAAAAGGGCTTGTGGCGCCCGTCCCCCCGACCGGCAGGTTTGCGATCTGGCTCTGCAGCTCCGTCATGCGCGCTTGCAGGTCCTCAATCTGCTGCCGCAACATCTCTATCTCGATCCGTGCGGTTGAATCGACGCCGCCCGCACTCTGATAGTCCTCCTCGCTCAGCAGCCAGCTAAGCGCAAACCATATCGCCGGGGCCAACATCAGGCCGATGGCAATAATAACAGCTGGCAGAACCCGCATGTTTCCTCCCGGAGCAGTTTCGTTCATTTCAATCTCTGCCTGCCACTAGGTAAACCCCCTTAATGCAACTTGTCGGGAACAGCGTTGTTTTTTCCTACGCTTCGGCCACCGCCGCCATTGGCAGGTTGCAGGGGCTGGTATAAGCTGACTGTCATGTTGTAACGGTAGGGGAGGGCGCTGAGCATGATCCGCCTGATAAGTATTTTTTGCACAGCTCTGAGCGCGGGTCTGATTTTGGCTCCGATTGCTCAGGCGCAATCCGCCAGCGATGAACTGTCGGTGGAAGAGATAACCGAAGCCTTCAAGAAACAGAAAACCAGAGGCCTGGTCATTGTGCCAGGCAATGATAGCGCGACCGATACGGCTGCTGAGAACACCGCGACGGTTGCTGCCGCCGCGGAGGAATACAGCCCTGTCGACCGCCAGACCCAGATCAACGTCCAAATTTCTTTTGATTTCGACAGCGCCGCGCTGCGCGAGGATCAGGCCCCCAAGCTGGCCAATATGTGCCAGTCGATGAAGCTGATGGATGGAACCGTGTTTCAGATCATCGGGCACACCGACAGCTCCGGCTCGGCTGCCTATAATGAGCGGCTGTCATTGCTCCGTGCCCAGGAAGTGCGCCGCCACCTGATCAGCTCCTGTGGGGTGCCCGAAGATAAGCTCAAGGCGATCGGTATGGGGGAAACGGCTCCGTTCGATCAGAACAACCCCCGAGCAGATGAAAATCGCCGCGTTGAATTTCAGGCCCTGGGCTGACCTCAGCTTGAGCGCCCGCGTCACATGACAGGCCAGGGAGACCTCCATGCTTGAATCGCGCCCTGGCGACCTGTTTCAGCCGGGTGATTTGCTGAACAATACCTACCGGATCGAAGGCTTGTTGGGTCGCGGCGGCACCTCCGATGTTTACAAAGCACGATCAGAGATCTCCGGAAATCTCGTGGCGCTGAAGGTTTTGAAACAGGAACTGGCCGCCAATGAGGATTTCACCGTCCTGATGGCGCGCGAGGAAAACATCCGGGAAATCCGCCACGCAGCGGTGGTGCGCTACTCCGAGAACCACCGCACACCGGATGGGCACATCTATCTGCTGATGGATTACGTCGACGGTCCAGGGCTGGACAAACGGCTGAAACAAGGGCCGATGGCCGCCGAGGATCTGCTGGTAATCTGCCGCCGCGTGGCTGAGGGATTGCAGGCGGCACATGCGCGTAACATCGTGCACCGCGACCTCAGCCCGGACAACATCATCCTGCGCGGCGGCGATCCGGCCGAGGCCGTCATCATCGATTTCGGCATCGCCAAGGATACCAACCCCGGCGCGCAAACCATCGTCGGAAACGAGTTCGCCGGCAAGTATTCCTATGCCGCACCCGAACAGATGAGCGGCAACACCGATGCGCGCTCTGACATCTACTCCTTGGGTGCGCTGCTGTTGGCCAACTTCCGCGGTGAGGCTCCGCAACTAGGCGCAAACCCGATGGAAGTGGTTGAGAACAAACAAAAGCCACTGAACACGGAAGACCTTCCTGAACCGTTCAGGTCCCTGATTGATCGGATGTGCGCCCCCGATCCCGCCGATCGGTTCCAGACCGCAGGCGAAGTTCTGGAGTTTCTTGATACCACCAATACCGGCGCATGTGCGGACCCTGGATTGGCCGCGCTGGCGGAAGAGGAAGCCACTGTCATCGTGCCGCACACCGTCCGTACCGCACCGCCGTCGGGCCATCCGCCTGCGGACAAGGGCGGCAGGCGCCGTACCGGCTTGTGGATGACCCTGGCTGTTCTACTCCTTCTGGGCGGCGGCGGAGTCGGCGCCTATTTTTCCGGCGTGCTGGATGGGGTAATAGGACCTCGCTATCCGGTTGCGCAGCCCTATTCGCTCATCGCGGAAAAACCTGCGGACGGGCCGGTGCAAATCGTTGGCAACGTGCCATCGGAAACCCTGCGCGACGCCCTTTTGGCGGTGTCGCCGGAAGCCGATCTGACCCTTGCCAGCGGCGAGATTGCCGACAGCTGGGGAGCGGATGTGCTGAATGTCGTCGAACCGCTGGATGGGCTGCGCGAATGGCGGTTGGTCGTCAGCAACAACCGAGCCAGGCTAACCGGGACGACCGATGACACCAATGTCGCTGAACTGCTGAACAGGCGCTTTCGCGATGGCTTGCCCGGCGCCTTGGAGGGCGATGTGGATATCCGCTTCGAGCTGCCCATGCTCCCGGTCGCAGAGGTCACCGCGGTGATAAACGACCTTGCTGATTGCGGTCCGCTGATCCGTAACGGAAATGGCCAGTTCGACGGCTATGCGCCGGGTGATCCAATTATGATCAGCGGCCGCGTGGCCAGCACGGCAACGCGGCTGGAGCTGTTTGACGCGCTGCGCACACTGGCCCCAGATCGACAGGTGGTGCTGGATGTCGAAGTCCTGAACGACCCACTATGTGTGATCGAGCAGCACTTGCCGAAGGCCCCATCAGGCGGCACCGGGGTGCAGTTCTCCGTCGGCGGCGACACGGTGGAACCGAACCCGTCGGGACGGTTTTTTGTCGGTGAAAACCCAGTAATTGACGTGGTTTTGCCCGACGACGTCACCGACGGGTTTCTGACCGTGTCAATCCTGGATGTTTCGGGCAATGTGTTTCACCTGCTGCCTAATATCACCCGTAACGAACATGCCGTTGCCAGCCTGCGGGACGGGGCCCCTGGTGAAGTTCCCGTCCGCGTGGCCTATAGCCTGAAAGAGGCCGCCAATAATGGTCGGCTGGCGTTCAAGGTCGATGACAGCACCCTGGGCAAAAGCAAGGTTCTGGTGCTCCATTCCAGCGCACCGCTGTTCGAGGGCATGCGCCCCACATCAGAAAGTGCCGTGGGCTTTGCCGAGGCACTGGAGGCCAGCTACGAGGCCGATTCCAGCCGGATCCTCTCGTTGGACAGCCGTATCTTGGTGACCACGGAGCCCTGAAACCGCAACACCACTCCGCAGTGCGTCAACTGTCACGCTGTGAACAACCATGCCCCCAGCCGGTTGCCCACCCACGGGCCTGTCATACAACGTCGATCACCACGACGGTGATATTGTCGGCGCCGCCACCGGTTAGCGCGATCTGGATCAATCTGTCCCCGACTGTCTCCAGCGGCGTATTGCTCAGCTCAGCCTCCAGCATCTGGAACGTTGCATATTTGGTCAACCCGTCAGAGCAGACCAGAAACCGGTCACCGGGCCGCGTATCTCCGCGTATCTTGTCAATTTCCAGATCCTCGCCCACGCCGACAGCCCGTGTTATCGCATTGGCCTGCGGATGCTGATCCGCCTCGTCCCAAGTCATCTTTCCCGACAGGACATAATCCGCCACAGCCGAATGATCGACGCTCAGCAAGTCTATATGCCCATCGCGGAGCCGGTAGATGCGGCTGTCACCGGCCCACAGCCCGACAAAGTGCTGGTTGGCAATAATCAAGGCTGCCACGGTCGACCCGATCGTGCCGCCGCCGCGTGTCTCCGCTTCGGCGCGAATGGCGTTGTGAGCAGCCATGATCGCATCTCGTAGCGCCCGCATTCTGGCCGCCGGCTCCAGCCCGATCGGAATTGTGGCAACGGCGTCGGCAATCAAACGACTGGCAAAATCACCGGCGTCATGCCCCCCCATGCCGTCGGCCACCAGCCAGATGTCGTGCTCTGGCAGCGCCAAAACCGCGTCTTCGTTGATCTTGCGTTTCAACCCTACGTGGGTTTTTGCGACATAGCGAAATTTTCCCATTTGGTTTGTCATGACAGTGTCGCCCCGTTCCAGATCGGCGCCCCAAGATCAAACAAGCCCATCGCCGCCGGACCGGCGGGCAAGCCCGGACAGGCCAACGTGCGAAGCTTGCCGCCCAAGCACGCGGACCACAGGCTGCACCCCCGAAGCCGCGACTCCGACTGCCCGGTGACGACTTCGATGTCGGCCAACGGCGCTCCGCCCGCGGAGCCGACCAGCCTCAATCCGTGGCACTCCGCGACGGGATTACCACCTGGTGGGTCCGGCAGCGGGCAGGCGGCCAAGGCCGCAGCAAAGCTTTCGCGGGTCATTGTGTCCTCCAGCGCATTCAACGCCACCTCCTCCAGCTGAGCGAACATGCGCGCCCGCAGAAAGTGTGTCTCGCCCGCCGCGCCCGGCGAGCGCTCCGCCAGCATCAACGTCAGCGGATAGCGGCGCCCCACCCGATCAACAGATGGCATCAGAACCCCCATGACCGGCCATGCACCTGCCAGCCCTGCCGGAAGGCTGAACCGCCAGATGGGTGCCGACATGTAATGCGCATCAAAGTCGGCCCCATAGGCCCCCTGCCCCTCCAGCATAACCTGTTGCAGCCAACGATCCCAAACCCGCACAAATCCCGCAGGAGGGTTCAAGCGCAAGAAATCGCCGACCGCGGGCATTTTTCCAAAGGCACCGTATCCCGGCATCACATCGACTTCGGACAGCTGAATTTCGCCATCGCCGGCAGGGCAAAGGGGTTGATGACCGACCCCGATTGCAATTCGAACAGGGCCAGCCGTCCGCCGACGCGGAAATTCACCCGACGGCGGTCCGACACATTGGTACGCCGCACCTCGGCTGCGTCCAACAGCCGGAACCAGGCCCAAGGCCCGTCACGCGACATCACGTTTTCCGCGTCACGTTTCTTTGGCAGCAAGGTGATCCGCGCCAGGCCCACGGATCCCGGCCAGGTCACCGCCACTGGCGTTGGCGCGCCGGAGCGGTGGTTGTAAGCGACCTTGGTACCGTCAATCTCCAGCAGCACCTCCTTGGCCTTGGGATCCAGCGCGTTGACCGTAATCTGAAAGTTCACCGCAGGCTGGGTGCCGCCAGCAAAAAACGCCTCCTTGATCTCCGACGCATATTGCATTTGTTGCAGGACCGCCGGACTGATCCCCAGATCCACGTCATTCACTCGTTTCCAGGCCCAGGGACGACTGCGGGTATCGACATACTTCATCAGCTGCTCGTTGAAGAAACTGTCGATCATGCCACCCGGCGCGAACAGCTTGGCAAAATCCGCCATCGCCACATCAGCGCGGGCCGCACGGTTGAACGGATACCGATTGGCAAGAGCCTGTTCGCAAAATGGCAATACGGTGGCCTGCCAGCGGGCATTGATGGATGCTCGGGTACCTTCTGATGTGATCCCGGACGATCCGGCGGAGATCTGAGTGGCCCAGCGGGGAAGCGGCCCACCCAGGCGACTGGCGGTCTGCTGGAACTGCAACAGCGCCTGGCCGCTCTGCCCGCCTGTTGCCACGCCGGAAAAGGACATTTTGTTCAGCTCTTGGTATACCAATTGCAACTGCCCCATCAAATTGTCCAATTGCGAGGGTTGGCCTTCAGGGCGATTGACCAGGTCATACAGCCACTGGAAACGCTCTTGGACATAAGCGCCAGGAGGTTTGGCCGGCTGCCCCGGCGCGTTCTCCGCCGAGCTGACCAACGCCTCCAGCAGGATCTGGCCCTGGATCGACAAGGTCGAACGGGCTTCGATCGCCGCCACGCTCTGCGCACCGGCGCTTAGCGCGCCTGCATCCAGCACGGACTTGTCCTCATTCAGGCGGGTCTCATTGCTGATCTCCGTCAGGATGTTGACGATGGGAGAGGTCGGACCGGACAGGACATTGGTCACTTCCACCGCGTGTGACAGCGATTCCAACGGGACGATATCGATATCTCCCAGCATCTGATCGTAGCGACTGATGAAGTCGTTGTAGTAAAGGTCCAGCACATCACGGCTGAGCTTGAGCAGAACCGCCTCATTCTGGGAGGCCTCGTTCCGCTCTCCCAGCACCCAAGCCTCACGGTGGACCCGTTCAGCCACGCTCACGGCCTCCGGCAGGAACACTGTGTGGAACCCGTCGTAAGTGAAGATGCCTTCGATTCCCTCGTTCAGAGCCTTGCCAGAGCTGCGCACCAAGACCCGCTTGACCGAAGGCCCGCCGACATCGGTGAGCCGCCATTTCGGCAAGCTGCTGGCCTTCTGCGAATTCAGAATGCCGTTGTAGACCCGCTGCGCCAGAGGCATTTCCGACAGTATGTTCTGCGCCTGTTCGATCAATGGGCCGTTCAGGGCGATCTCCTCCATCGGTTGCGACAGCAATGCATTCAGATGGTCCATCAGATCAGCGCGAAGCTGACTGCGGGCGATGCCTGGATAGGCGATGTTTTCCCAGTCCAGCCGCATCCACTCCTGAACGAGATCGGGGTTCATCGGTCCTTGAAGTCCTAGCATCAGATAGATTTTCAGCGCTTCGTACAGGGTGTCGGGATTGTTTATATTGCCTTCGATCTGCTGTTCCAGCCGCACCAGCAACCGTGGCAACAGCCGCTGGTTCAACGCCGCACGGTAGGTCTGCGCCGCTTGGGTGCCGATAACCTCGCCCTGATACAGGCCATAGGTCATCGCCCGCTCAGGCTCAGGATCCGACAGCACCGGGTTGCCCGGCATGTCCCGCAAGTTGTTGAGAGCCGCGGCCACCGGCACGAGATCGGTATCCCCAACCGGACTGGGGGGCAGCTGGGCCGCCGCCGCCTGGTAGGCGGACACCTGGCCTTCGGCGCGGGCGATAAGATCGGTATTCATCAGGTAGGAACGGACCCAAAGCGCGCCCATGGCAATCGCCAACAGAACGGTGGCCGTGATTGCAATTCGCCGGGTCCATCTATAGCGGCGTTCTACCTTGTCGTCCGCCGAAACCAGCCCAGCCTCGGGAAACATCACCCCTTCGAACAGCCGCGTCAGAAAGAAACTGCGCCCGGTGCCCTGCCCGGTGCCAATCGCCTGTCGCCCAATGCCGAATGTCTGCGCCATGCCCAGCATCAGCCGGTCGATCGGCGTGCCCTCCTGCGTGCCAGAGGTGAAATACACCCCGCGCAGCATCTGCCGTTGCTCATACCGGTTGTCCTGGAACACCTCCGTCAGGAACTCGCGCGCCACCCCGCGCATCGAGGCCACCTGCGCGGGGAAACCTGCGATCAGCGCGCGGCGCTGATGGTCGGTCTCATTCTGCATCTTCTCCAAAAGTTGCGCGTTGACCTGACCCAGCAACAAGCCAAATTCCTCATCAAAGCCAACAAACGGCGGCTGCTCCTTCTTGCCCTTGGGCAATGGCAGCGTGAAGCCCCAGACCTGTTCGCGGTCTTCCTTGCCCAGAGAGTCGTGGAACTCCTGAAAGCCGGCGATCAGGTCCGCCTTGGTGAACAATACATAGACCGGAAAGAGCACTCCCAGCCGCTCGCGCAGCTCTCCCAGGCGGCGACGAACAGCAGCGGCATGGCTTTTCTGGGTGATCTCGTCCTGCAAGGACAGATCCGACAGCGAAATGGCAATAATCGCGCCGTTGATCGGCTGCCGCTTGCGGTATTTCTTAAGAAGGCCGAGAAAGCCCAGCCAAGCGGCAGTGTCGGCCTCGACGTCGCTTTCCTGGGTGGTATAGCGGCCGGCGGTGTCGATCAGCACGGCTTCGTTGGTGAACCACCAGTCGCAGTTACGGGTGCCGCCAACGCCGCCGATGGCAGCCTTGCCCATTTTCTCCGCCAGCGGGAACTGAAGTCCCGAATTGACAATCGCAGTGGTTTTGCCCGCGCCCGGCGGACCGATCATGATGTACCAGGGCAGGTCATTCAGATGGCGGCGACCGCCCTTGGACTTGCGCAGCTCTTTCATGGCGTCCTTGAACTTGCCGCGCAGCTCGCCGATTTCTTCGGACAGCACGTCATCCTCGGACGTGTCGACCGCCTCGGCGATCTCCTCGGTCATCTCCTTGTCCTTGCGGCGGCGACGCCAGAAAATGAGGGCAGCAACGATGACGTACAACAGTAAGACAACACCGATAGCGATCAGACGCGTCCCGACCCCATCAAACGGGCGCCAGGTCTCGCTGCCGATGAACGGGGAAAAGTACCATATGCAGGCCGACAGCACCGCCGCCAGGATCAGCAGGATCGTGTAAATCGACCGAAACAGGGGACCGATGTAGCGACGGATCATCCTTCAACCTCCTGAACCAGCAGAATTTCGATCCTCCGGTTCTTGGCCCGCCCGGCGCGGGTGCCATTGTCTGCAATCGGTTCCTTGTCGGCGCGGCCCTCGGCCGACAGCCGGTCCGTATCGGTCATCACTCTGGCCATGCCAGCCATCACCGATTTCGCCCGCGCCAGCGACAGCGCCATGTTGGACGGAAACCTCGAGGAGCGGATCGGCACATTGTCGGAATGTCCGGCCACGATAATTCGCCCTTTCTCGTCATTCAGCGCCGCGGCAACCCGGTTCACCGGAGAACGGAATGCCGTGCTCAGCTGGTCAGAGCCGGAGCCGAACATCCCAGAGCCCGCCAGACGGATAATCAGCGTGTTGCCCTTCTGGAAAACCTGCACGATGCCGTCCTTGATCTCCGGCTCCAGGAAGCCGGACACTTTGGCCACCTGCTCCTCTGTCGTGGGGGCGGGCGGTGGCGGCGGTGGCGGCGGTGCCCGCCGCTCCAACGCCACACGCGGGCCGGAATCGATGATCGACAGCTGTCCGACGACGTTTTCGGTCTGGTTCGACAGCATCCAGCTGAGAACCAGGAACTGCAGCGCCAGCACCGCACAGGCGGTGGCAAGAGTGATCCAGACCAGCCGCCACACGGACAGCGCCTTGAACGGCTTCACAAGACCTTTCCAATGCGGCGACAGATCGCGCTCGATCGGGCCGCGCTGGTTGCGGATGATCCGCGCCAGGGCGCCGCGGATCTGCAAGTGTTTCTCAGTCCCGCCCTGTTCGACCCGCAATCGGCCCTCGAACCCCAGCGAGAGGCACATATACAGAAACTCCAGCATGTCGATATTCGCGCCCGGCTCCTTCTCCAGCCGCGCCAGCAGGTCATAGAAGCGATCGCCGCCAACAACCTCGCGGTGGAAGGTGGCCACCATCGACTGCAACCCCCAGGAGGATTGCCCGCCCCAGGGCGTATTAAGCACCACGTCGTCCAGGGTCGCGCACAAGGCATAGCGGGCAACCTTCACGGTCTGCGCCGATACCCCTGCTTGCAGGGCCCGATTTTCGAAAGCACGAACCTCGGCCACCACGTTTTTGCGCAAGCCGTCCGGGTCCATGTGCTGGGCACGGTTGCGGATGCGCGAAATCAGCGCAAACAAGGTCGAGGCGCAGGCGGTCAGCTGGTTCATCCCGGTCAGCGCCATCTTCGGCGCCTTGGCCCCACCCGGTGACTGCTGTGGTTTAGGCGCAGCCGCCTGCGGCACGCCATAAGCATCCAGACCAGCTTCGCCAGCAGCGGCATCGGGTTGTTCAGACACAGGCTGCGCCGTCGACACCTGCGGCTGCGCTGAGGCCGAACGACGTCCGCCGGGGTTCGGCTTGATCACCGTCTTGTCGGTATCCCCCGGCTCGGCAAAGGGATCGTCATAATCAGCCATCTCAGCGCCTTCCCTTATGCGTTACGGATCGCCCAAAGCTCCATTTTGAGCCCCGGATACTGGCCAGACACATGGACCGCGATGCCACCCGACGTGGTCATCTTGCGCCAATAGGGGCTGTCTGCATCCAACTCGAAATACACCACGCCGGAATGATAGGGGATCTGCCGCGGTGCCACCGGCAAGGGGCGCAGAGTGATGCCCGGCAACGCGGAGTTCACCAACTGGCGGATTTCTTCCACCGGTCCGATCTTGGCCTGCCCCGAGAAATGCTTGCGCACGTCCTCCGCCGGAATGTCTGCACCGACGGCAAGTACGAACCCTGCATTGCCTAGCAATTTGCGGTCAGCAATGACCCCGACGGAGATTCCGTACTTGCGCGCCTCCAGCTTGATCGGGATCGCAGTCTGCTCCAGCACCGAGCTGAGGTATTGGCGCAGCACCCGTATCACCGGCGCGAAACACGCCATCAGGTTGTCATGGGTATAGGGAGGAAATTCGGGAGCCTGTTTCTCCGTCGACATGAAAACCGACAATTCCCCGGCCAGCCCCGCACAGATGGTGAACAGGCGTTCAGGGTGCAGATTCTCGATGTTGCGCAGGTGGCCCACCTGCGGCAGCATCCGGTTGACCACCGCCAGCAGCATGAAATCCGATACATCCGCGACCCCGCGGGCGCCGCCTGCCTCTGACAGGCGGCCTGCCAGCGCCTCCATCCGGTGCGACAAAAGCCCCTCCAACTCGCGCAGAAACCCGGCGAGCGCAGGCGCGGCGCGAATATCCAGACAAGAGGGTATAAACGCCTGATCCAGAACGATCTCCTTGTCGGGGCGCACCTCGATGATGCGGGCCACCGGGATCGCCAGCAGGTCCGCCAGATCGTCTACCTCCAAGGCGAATTGCAGCCGCATTTTGCCCACGTCCAGACCCACCGGCTTACGCTCGGTGGAGGTGACATCCGTGACCTCCACCTTGTGCGGTCGCAACCGGCTGGCCGACCGTTCCGCACCGCTGAGATCAACCTCTGTCGCTCCCTGGCGGCGCTGTGGCACGGTCAGGTAGACAATGCAGTCCTTGACGGTTGAGGGCACCTCCATCGCAGGCGGATGCGGATCCGCCATCGGCACACGGAACACAGTGCCGTCATGGGTCAGCCCCTCGCAAGATTTCACTGTGAACTGACCGATCTTGAGGGCCTCATGATCGATTTCCAGTCCGCTGACACCCCATGCATAAGGGCTGAGCCGCCGCGCAAGCCCGGCTACCAGCGCCTCGGTATAGCGGTCGGACTGTTGAAAATGATGCGGCTGCAGAAACAGCCCTTCCGTCCAAAGTACCTTGCTGTCCCAGGACACCGGGATCTCCTCTTACTTGCTGGCGCACCTCAGGCCGTGCCGCCGATCATTCCTTGAGCCTGTCCAACTGTTCCTTGTAAGCCCGCGCAAATTCGCGGCTGAACAGGTCCTGAAAATCATTCTCAGCCTGGTCGGAAATCTCCGAATACAGCTGCGCGTAGACATCCCAATAGCGCGCTTTCTTGCCGCGCAAGAGATCGGTGAAGCCGCCTTTGTCTTCGATCTGCGCCTCCAGAGCCTTGGGATCGAGGCGTTTCAGAACACCTTTCAGTGCCGCTTCCATGCCCGTGACCATCGCGACCTCATGCGCCTTGATGTCCCGCAACGCCTCCTCGGCCGCGGTTTCAGGGCTGAGGTAACCCTTGGTCACCGGGCGTACCATGGCCTCGATCGCCTGCTCCGGCGTGATGGAAAATTTGAGCGGATTGTTCCCGCCCGCGGAAATCATCGTCTGGTCGATGCGAAACTCCGATTTGATCGATGTCCGCGTCATGAGGATTTCGCGCAAGCCCGTGACAAGCGTTTTCATCACGCGGCCTATGCGAGCCATCGTGCTGGCGTGATCCGCTGGAGCGATGGTGATCTCTGCTCCCGCCCCGTTGAGGAAGGCAGCAACCGCATCCTGCGATGTGCCCGGCGGAGGGGCAGCGCCCGGAGATGCCGCCGGGTCAGGGTCCTGAAACGGCGGGAGCTCGCGAGGGGGCGTCGGCGGCGCCTCTGGCGGCGGTGCAACGGGCGGCACTTCCGAGGGCGGCGGAGGCACTTCGCGCGGAGGTTGGGCTGGCGGCGGGTCCTGCGGTGGCGGCGGGTTTTCCGGTTCCCCGATACCCGACAGAAAATCATCATCCCAATCATCCGGGATCACGCTGGTTTGCGCCGCCGGGGCGGCGAAACCGTCCGAGGCCGACGGATTATGCTGGGCGAGGCTGGCTCCCGCGCCCTCTCGCCCATCACTCGGTTTCTGAAAGAACGGATCCTCCTCCTCTCCCAGCGGTGGCAGCAACTCGTCAATCGGATCTACCGGGTTCAGTTGGGCAGGCCCCTTTGGCCCTTCCCCCAGAAGATCGTCCAGAAAATCCCCCCCCGGTCCTGCGTCCTCCAGCAATTGCAGTGGATCGGGGGCATTGGCGGCATTGCCGGGCGAGACCGCCCCCTGCGCCGCCGGGGCGGCGATCATGTCGTCCAGCCCTGCCAGTTCATCGGCGATTTCCACCACCAGTTCATAGTTCCCGATACATAGAACGTCCCCATTGTTGAGCGGCGTCGGCGTGCGCCCCAGCGGGATCTTGGAATAGTTCAGAAAGGTGCCATTCGCGCTGAGGTCGACCACCACCACATTGCCGTTGTGATCCTCGATCACGAAGTGATTGCGCGACAATTGCTGATCCGGGTCCGGCAGAACCAGATCACAACCAGCACCGCGCCCCACCGTAAGGCTGGGGCCACGCATCGGAACGGGTGCGGCATTGCCGGGCATGGCGCCTGAACTTTGAAACTTCAGTGTCACTCCCATTGCTGCGGTCACCCTCCCACCAACACGGTGAATTCACCCAAGGTTATCATCCCGCCGCAGGCGGTGTTGTCCATCACCCGCGCCGCTGGCATGTTGTTGATCAGAACGGTCATGGACCCTTTGATGATCGGATGCGGCGGCACGGCGGTGCACAGATCGCCCAGCCTTGCAGCCGGTTTCTTGCCCACCAGCACCGTGACCGCGCAGGGCGGCAGGATTGGCGTTGGCACCGGCAGCAATGGCGGCGGTGGCGTTGACGGCAGCATGCAGGCATGCAGATCAGCCAGACGGGCCTGAGGCATTCCCATGACTTCTGTCCTCCCCTTCAGGTCTCTGTGGCCGGTTCCGGCACCTTGACCATCTGGCCATTGCCGCCGCGCGCGATGTCCAGCGCACGTTCCACCAAGACACCGGCATGTTCTTCAAACCTATCAGACAATTGCCCCAAGGCTACCATATTCATGGCAAAGGCGGCGGCCTCGGATGCGCCTGCGGGGGCCGGGTATTGGTTCAACTCTCCCGGTCCGAGGGTGCCCGCCGCATAGAGCACCGCCAACGCGCAGTTCACCGTGTCATCATCGACATAGGCATGGTCCAGGGTGATCCGGGCCTTGTCGCGGTTTTCCTCGTTGGGGTCGAAAACCCATGTCTCAGAGGCTGTCAGAGAGGGCGGATCCTTGTCCGAGCGCGGTCCGATGTAATCGCGCGCCGCAAGGCAAGCCCACCATACCCGCTCCCTCGGCGGCAGAAGAACCGCGAGGGTGCGCAAAATGTCCACCAGGGCGCCTTTGTGGTCCAACTCCTCCAGCACCACACCGGCCGGCGCCGTGGGCGGCGCCTCCAGTGGCGTTTTGAGGATGACGTTTGCCCGCGACAGCAGCTTGGCCACCGGGTCGACAGGCATTTTCACCAGCTTTTCAAATCTTGCCGACATCCGCACCACCTAGTTGATCATCGTGAAGCCACCCTTCAGGGTCAGCAACGCCTCGCCCTTCACGGTGGTCATCGGTGCTTTGGCCTCGATCATGCCGGTGCCTTCGATTTTGATCATCGGTCCCTTGATCGACACGCCCGAATTGTCGATCTTGACCTCCGAGGCGCCCACGGTCAGCTTGATTTCCTGACCGGCGCTCATCGCGATCTTGCCTGCCGTCACATCGACGGTCAGATCGCCCAGAGACACTGTTTCACTGTGGTTGCCCTGGGCAATCGTTTCGGTCAGGTTCCCGGTGTCAACGTCCAAGGTCATGTTGCCGGTCTGAATGGTCTCGGATTTGTCACCCTTCTCCACCACTTCGGTGCGGTCGCCCTCATGCACCGTTTCGGTCATGTGCTGCTGAACCGTAAAGACATAGCTCTTTTCGTCCGCGTTGGTCACTTCGGGGTCGGGCGCATCCATGCCCACCGTCACCGTCGAGCGGTCCTTGACCAGCATCTGATGGTCTTTCTCCGCCTGGACCCGCATCAGCTCGCTGTCTTTCTTGTCGTCGAACATCAGCTCGTTGTAACCACCCCCGCCCTTGGACGAGTTGGTCTTGATCCCCAGCTGGGTCTGGTCGTCCGGGTATGTGTAGGGCGGCATGGTTTCCGCGTTATACAACATACCGGTGCAGATCGGCCGGTCCGGGTTGCCGTCCTCGAACTGGATCACCACTTCCTGGCCGATCCGAGGAACCGCCACCATCCCCCAGTTCTTGCCCGACCAGGGTGTCATCACCCGCACGAAGCAGGATGAGGTTTCATTGTCCTTGCCCTCTCGGTCCCAATGAAACTGGATCTTGATGCGGCCATGTTCATCGGTCCAGATTTCCTCGCCGCTCTTGCCGACGACGGTGGCGGTCTGCAAACCCTGCACCTCGGGCCAGGGTGTAACCAGCGGCGCGCGGAACTGATCCGCCTTGGAAATCGCCGAAAAGGTGCCCGCGTAGACATCGTGAGCCATTTCCTCCGGCACGTCCATGTTGCGCGGCTTCAAGTCCCGCCGCATCGCCTTGCCCTGTTCAGATGGTTTCTTCTGGGTCTCGCGCTCGCCATAATCCCACGCCACCTTGATGTGGTGCTCCGCGTCGGTCACCAGATATTCCCGGTTGTTCTCCTTCACCGGGTGCCCCTGCATCTTGAAGGTATACCCGGTGCCGAGTGTCGCCACGCTCGACGCTCCGCGCCAGCGCTTGTGGCGGATCGCCTCCGCTTCCATCTGGACCCGCGCCCGCTTGGCGCCCAGTCCGTCTTCCTTGCGGTAATGCCCCTGATAGTCATAGACCTCGTAGTCCTTGTAGGCGTGCTTGCCCTTGGGAATGGCCGACGGCGCCTTGAGATCCGCGGTTGGCGTCAGAAAGTCAAAGTCGTTGAGTGTCACCTTGCCACGGGTCAGGCGTTCCTCGTGGGTCCATTCTGAAATATGCTCCTCACGCCGCCTGTCGTGGTCGTCGCGGGCGTGAAATTCGATCTCGGCGCCACCCTGAACCTGGGCATGGCCGCTGATGCCATCACACAACACCAGTTTTTCCGGACTACCGGGGCTGCTGGTGCTGTCGAAGTAGAAGTAAATCCCCTCTTCTTCCATCAGCCGGCAAAGAAAGGCGTAGTCGCTCTCGCGGTATTGCAGGCAATACTCGCGCGCGGTGTAGCTGTCGCTCAGCTTATCGGTAAAGTCGCTGAAACCGTATTCGCTGAACAACTGCTTGATGATATCCACCGTGGACTTGTCCTGAAACACCCTCAGATCGCTGGTGCGGGTCAGCAACCAAAACCAGGGACGAACCTCCGCCACATACATTTCGTACCCGTTGCGAAATCCCAGATACTCAACTGAGACACAGAGCCCGGAAAACTGCTGCTCTGTCTCCGGGTTGCGCATGACATGCACATTCATCCGCTTGCCAACCAGATCCTCCAGCTTGGGCTGGGCCTTGGTTGCGGCAAATTCGATGGTGGTCTCTGTCAGCTTGTTCAGTCCTTCGCGGACAATGGCACGGCTCATCATCAGGCCGTCGGAACTGTAACTCCCCGACATCCAGGCGAGGTCATTCTCATGGCCCTTGCTTACAACCATGTCTCCTCCTTTCCGCTGCGCGGACGGGACCGAGGTCCAACGGCACTGCGTTCAATCACTTGCATCATAAATCTTCCAACAGCGCGGCCAGCTCCGCGTCCATGTCCTCGTCGCCGCCATCGTCGCCACCGTCGCCGTCCTGGAATGACGACAGCAGCTCGTCCAGACCGTCATCCTCCCCGTCATCCTCCAGACCCAGATCCGACAGATCCAGCTCAGCCGCGTCCTGGCCGGTGTCCGCCGCATCTCCCGCCTCAGGCTGTCGCGCTTCGCGCGGGTCCGCTGGCGAGGGCTCCGGTGCGGGCACGCCTGTCCATGGCCCCAGGATCTCTTCCCCCTTCATCGAGTTGAAGGACGTCAGTCGCAGTTCGTCTCGTCCCTTGACCGCGCTCACCGCCATGATGCCACGTTCCTGCGCAAGCGTGATTTTATCGAGGTCGATATTGCGCTCCGTGCAGGGCAACGCCACCTGGTCGCCGAACCTGTCAGTCACGTAATGATAAGGCATGCCGCCGAGGGTCATGATCTGTCCCAGCTGCATTGACGGACCGTTCTGTTTGAAAGATCGCGCCAACAGGATCGCCACAAGCACTACCGGATTGGCCCAGAGCATACCCTTCAGACCCTCGCGCTCTGTGAACTCTTCGAAATCAAAGGTGTGACAGGGGTCGCTCTTCTGCCCATAGGGACGGCGCAGCAGGAAGCGCGGGCTGACCAGCCCCAGGTGCCCGGCCTCTGGCATCTGCCGCAACGTGTCCCAGGCTTCCGCGACCAACCGAGGGCGTTCGACCTTGGGCACCGTCAGAAATTCCGGGGAAATTCCTGCAAAGAACGGCGCATCCACATGCGCCGCCACCCGCGCGATCCGGCCCAACAGTTCGGCGTGGGGCGGGGTTTCCTCGAACTGATACATACCGATCAGCGCCGAATAGCCGCCGCGGCCATTGTCCTCGTCCAGCGGCTCCTCCGTCAAAAGCCGCACCAGCCCGGTGCCAGACAGGTCAGCATTCGCGGCCAGATCCGCCGCCAGTTCCTCGGCCGAGATGTCATAAAGCATTACGTCCAGCGTGTCGTCATCCTCGATCGAGCGCGCGATCAGATCCAATGACCGCCACTGTGCCTCCAGCAACTGAAACTCCGGGTGATGCAGCACCAGCCGCATCGCATCCGACAGCGCCTCGTCCACGGCAGTCTGCATCGCCGCCGCATCTGGGTCCGGCAGAGCGCGGACATGGGGGCCGACAACGCGCGCCAGCAGGTCCTCCACCGGCGAGGGCTCCCGCAGCGAATTGCCGCTGTCACCGATCAGTTTCTGAAAGGCGCTGAGACGCCGGTCTGCCGGCACCGCGTTTCCCGCCGACGTCCTCTTGGGTGCCCGCGCCCGCGTGCCGTGTTTCTCGGCCCAGGCTCTTAGGGTCGCGGCGGCATGGTCGGCAGTCGCGCCGCTTTGCAGCTGTTTGCGCAGCCCCGAAAGCTCCGAGAAGATCGCAACATTCTCATAAAGCTCATCCGGGTGCAGAGCGTCCAAGTCCGCCAATTTCACCGCAATGCCGGCACCGCCCTTTCCGATCGGCAGTACCAGTTCCGTGGCAAAGCCTTCGATCACGTCATCGACAGTGTCTGCATCCAAAAGGATCGCCCGGCGCGTCGCCAAGGCCTCCCCGGTTTCCAACAGCCCCTTGGCTGCGCGCCCGGAGAAATCTCCCAGCACCGCCAACCGAAAGCGCTTGCGCGCCAGCTTTTGCGGCTCGGGCCGTTCCGCCGCCAGCGTACCATAGGCAAATTCCGGGCCCCGTGACAGATCAGACATCTGCGCTGTGGCGTCCGCTTCAGCACTACCTTCATTGGCATCAATATCCAGGTCGCCCGACAGAGCATCGAGATCATCGCCGGTTCCGCTGTCCTCATCCTCATCCTCATCCTCATCCAGATCTGTCAGCAAATCCTCCAGGTCCAAATCACTGTCGTCGTCTGGCGCAGCATCGGTTGCCATTTCTCCCAGCAGCGCCTCCAGATCGCCATCCTGCGCAGTCGCTGTGCTTTCCGCTTCGACATCGGCCTCCAGATCTGTCAGCAAATCGTCCAGACCCAAATCACTACCGTCGTCTGGCGCAGCATCAGTTTCCAGAGCTCCCAACAGCGCATCCAGATCGCTGTCCGCCGCCGCCGCTGTGTTTTCCGCTTCGGTATCCGCCCCCAGATCTGCCAGGAGATCATCGAGGGTTTCTGCACTCTCGCCCTCGCCCACTTCGCCCAATAGCGCATCGAGAACATCGACGGCATCCGTCGTGCCCGAATCCACTTGCTCCACCGTGGGCGCGTTCTCGCCTTCCTCGCCAAGCAGCTCCGCCATATCGGCTTCCTCAGCAGTCTCAGTCCGCGCATCGCCTGCCGGCATCAAGCTCTCCAGCGCGGCTTCTCCCGCTGTTGCGGCTTCTACCTGCGGCCCCTCGGCGCCGAGATCCGCCAACAGATCATCTAGAGTTTCAGCTTCGTCCTCTGTCTCGGCCAGCGGCTCCAGCGTGTTCAAGGCGTCATCAGGGTCCGGCTCCTCCACGGTGTCTTCAGTGCGCTCCAACTCACCGAGGATCACGTCCAGATCGTCCGTATTCTGCGCATCTTCTTTGGGCTGCGCTGCTGACAGGTCCGCTAGGACATCCTCGGACCGGTCAGGTTCGTCCGGCGCAAACTCCGCGGCCGCGAGGCTTTCCAATGTCTCATCAAGCGCGCGCCCGGCATCCGCCTGCTGGGGAACCTCCCACGCCAGCGTTCCCAAGAGCGCGTCCAGATCCTCGACCTCCTCTGGATCGGATGGCGCGGACTCTGCCAGATCATTCAGAACCGAGGTTGCGTCGTCATCGTCATCCGCCTCTGGCATCGCGGCCCCGGCCAGGCTGTCCAGCGCAGCGGCGGCGGGATCATCGCTGACCGCCTCCGGCGCCTCGTCACGTTCGACGGCAGCCAGGGTTTTCAAGGTTTCAGCCGTGTCGTCCTCACGCTCCGGAGTGGAACCGCTTTCAGCCAGCGCATCCAGAATGTCGGTGGGGTCTGCAGCATCCGTATCCGGCTCTGGCCCGCCGCCCTGGGGAAGCGAAGACAGCGCCGTTTCAGTTTGATCGGGACCTTCTGACACGTCCGGGGCGGTGCTTTGTAACCCGGCCAGCACCTCGGCCGAGCTGTCGTCGCCAGGACCCTCCTCCGGGGTGTGCGATCTCAGCACGTCCAGCACATCATCCGCCGTGTCTGCCGCCTCCTGCGGCAGCGCAAGGTCACGCAGACTGTCCAGCGCCGCAGCATTTTCGGAATCCTGCGGCGGCGCGGAGACCGCCGCGAGCAAACCGGGGTCGTTCAGGATCGCTTCAATCAAAGCCTCGGCGCCGCTCTTGCCGTCCATATAGGCCATCAGGTTTTGCAGTTGGGAGCGCGCCTCCAGCAGCGGACGCAGGGCGTCTACCTTGGCGGCAATGGCACCGGGAGAAAAATCCGACATGCTTTCGAATGTGAGATCCACCGCCAGATTGCCCTCTCCGGTCAGCGTGTTGGGCACAGAAAAGGCCGCCCGAGGCGCCAGAGCCTTCATGCGTTCGTCGAAGTTGTCGACGTCGATCTCCAAAAACTTTCGGTCTGCCACCGCCGGCTGTTCCACTCGCGAGTTGCAGGTCAGATCGCTCATCACCCCCATGACGAACGGCAGTTGAACCTTTTTTTCGGAGCCATAAAGCTCCACGTCGTATTCGATCTGCACCCGCGGCGCGCGGTTGCGGGATATGAATTTCTGCGAACTGTCAGCCATTACCCTGCCCTCTCAACTGCGCGACCTCTGACCGAAGAGCTTTGATTTCTTCGTGCAGGGCCAGAACATGTGCATCCACCACGTCGGTTTCCGATTTCACCAGATCGCGTAGTTTCTCAAACTCGGCCTCGGCTTCCGCTTCCACCGCCGTTTGCATGGTGTTCACCAAAAGGCCGATGAACAGGTTCAGCACTGAAAAAGCCGTAATCACGATGAACGGAACGAAGAAGGCCCATGCAAATGGGAAAGCTTCCATCACCGGGCGCACGATCCCCATCGACCAGCTTTCCAGCGTCATGATCTGGAACAGCGAATACAACGACCGGCCCAGGGTTCCGAACCATTCGTCAAACATGGCGCCGTACATCATCGTCGCCATCACCCCGAACACGTAAAACACGATCGAGATCATCACGATCACCGCGCCCATGCCCGGCAGCGCGTCAAGCAGTGCCTGCACCACCGCACGCATCTGCGGGATAACCGACAATAACCGTAGCGCCCGCACCACCCGCAGCCCGCGCAATGCCGACAGCCCCTGGCTGTCCGGGAACAGTCCGAAGGAGACCACCATCAGGTCAAAGATGTTCCAGGCCGAGGCAAAGAAGCGCAGCCCGTAGGCAAAAAGTTTCAGAGCCAACTCCAGCACAAAAATGGTCAGAACGGCAGTATCGATCACATCCAGAAGCCCGCCAGCATGCGCCCGCATCGCGGCAGACGTACCCAGACCCAGAGTGATGGCATTGAAAATGATGATGCCCAGAATGGCATTGGTCACCCACGGGCGCTCGACGAATTCGCGGGCCCTGTCCCGAAGCGTCACGGTCGTTTGCGCGCTGCTGTCCAATGTGCTTCTCCAGCCGGTCTTTCCAAGTGGCCGGGCGCCGCCTGTTGCGCCCGGCGGTGGTCTTTCAGTTCAGGCAGCGTCGAACACAGTTCCGTCCAGCGCCTTGCTGGTTATCTTGTCATAGGCATAACCACCGGCCGCACCGCCCACGCCAAGTGCCAGATCCTTCGCCCCGGTGGCGATCGAGTTGCCATCAATCGGCGACAGTGCCAGAGCAGCAAACTTCAACCCTTCGCGGAAAACCTTCAGCGCCTTCGGGTCCTTGATCGTCAGGGCCTTCACCCGCTTCATCAGGTCCTTGATGTTGTTGGCCCAGCCGCGTGCTTCGGCATACATCGTCTGGATCTTGTCGATGGCTTTCTGAACCTCGGCATAGTTGCCCGCCAACGCCGCATCCAGCGCCTTGCTGACCATCACCAACTGCGTTTTCTTATCCTTCACCGGGTGCTTCTTCAGCTTCTTGCCAACCTCGGCGAGAAACTCTTTCTTCAGCTTTTCCTGCTCCTTCAGGATCTTGTTCAGGGTTTTCGACAGGTCATGCATTTTAACGATCATCTGGGCATATTTTGCCTTCAGCGTATCCGCCGCATCCTCCACGGTCTTGACCGACGGCTGCGATATGCCGAGGAATTCCTGAAACACTGCTGCTGAAACCTCGTTGGTGGCATTCAGCGCCTTGTTGGAGGCCGCTTTTTCCACCACCAACAGGTTCTTGACCAGGATTGTCTTGGACTGGTCGATGTTGATCGCCAACTTGCCGATATCCTTTGCCAGCGAGACGCCGGATTTGATCAGGCCCATAATTCCAAAAACCGCACCTGCACCGCCCGAAAACGGCGAGGTCGCCATCGCCGCGATACTCACCGCAAGCCCGGCCAGGGTGCCCCCGATCGACACGCCAACCTTGATCTTGAACTTGGACCACTCTTTTTTCTTCTTCTGTAGACTGGTCCAAGCCTTCAGGACGGCCAGTTCCGCCGCCTTTTCGCCGACCTTGATGTCGTTCTTGATCGCGTCGTTCAGCCCTTTCAGCTGTTTTTCCATGTCTTTCTTGTCGGCGCCCTTGCTGACCATCTGAACAAAGGCCTTGTCAAAAACCTTGCACTTCTTCTCGATGGTATCACGGGTCTGCTCGAAAACTTCGCTGGCGGCGGCATGGAACTCCTGCTGCAGCAGCGGGTCCTTCTCGACGCCCTTTTCCATCTTCTTGTCCAGCTCGACCACGACCTTGAAGGACAGTTTGGGCGGCTTGACCGTTTCCAGCCCCGAAGCGCCGATATCGACGTTCTTCATGTCCATGACAGTATGCTTAACCATATAAATTGCTCCCGCTAATTACCCTGTGCTCTCGTCAATCAAATCCGTAGGTGAATGCGCCCTCCGTCACGTCCACGGCCACGCGGCGCACCTGCGCGCCGTCCATCAGGCGGCGCAGGAACTCGTTGGAAATCTCCGGCAGCATGGTGTTGGTGACAATCGCGTCGATCATGCGGCCGCCGCTGTCCAGCTCCTGACAGCGGTTGACGATTTCCTCGACCACGGCGTCCGAATATTCGAAAGGCACCCCATGCGCCTCCTGTACCCGCTTTTGAATGCGGCCCAACTGCAGCTTGGTGATCTGGCCAATCATCTCCGGGCTGAGCGGGTAATAGGGGATCGCCACCAGCCGTCCCAACAACGCGGGCGGAAAGACCTTCAACAGCGGTTCACGCAGGGCCTTGGCCATGCCGTCCGGATCCGGCATCAGCTCCGGGTCGGCGCATAGATCCATGATGGTTTCCGTACCGACGTTGGAGGTGAGCAGGATCAGCGTGTTCTTGAAATCAATGATGCGGCCCTCTCCGTCCTCCATCACGCCCTTGTCGAACACCTGAAAGAAAATCTCATGCACATCGGGGTGCGCTTTCTCGACCTCGTCCAGCAGCACGACGGAATAGGGCTTGCGCCGCACCGCCTCTGTCAGAACGCCGCCTTCACCATAGCCGACATAGCCCGGCGGCGCACCTTTCAAGGAGCTGACTGTGTGGGCCTCCTGGTATTCCGACATATTGATGGTGATCACGTTTTGCTCACCGCCGTACAGGACCTCGGCCAGCGCCAGCGCGGTCTCGGTTTTACCGACGCCAGAGGTGCCCGCCAACATGAACACCCCGATCGGCTTGTTCGGATTGTCGAGCCCCGCGCGGCTTGTCTGGATACGCTTGGCGATCATCTTCATCGCGTGATCCTGGCCAATCACCCGTTTTGCCAAACGTTCCTCAAGGTTCAGGATCGTCTCGATCTCATCCTTGACCATGCGGCCCACCGGGATGCCGGTCCAGTCGCCGACGACGCCGGCAATGGCCTGATGGTCGACAATGGGCAAAATCAATGCGCTGTCACCCTGCAAAGCGTCCAGCTCGGCGTTCTTGTCCTTCAGCTGCTGCATCAATGCCGCGCGCTCGTCCTCCGGCGGCTGGCTGTCGGCGGCGCCCTCCGCGCCGTCCTGTCCAGCATCGGGCGCAGCGTCAACGGGCGCGGCCCCCTCCCGCAGCTTAGCGCGCAGGTCCAGGATTTCCTGCACCACCGCCTTTTCCTTGTCCCACTGGGCCGTCAGCCCTTGCAGCCGTTCCTCCTCGCTCTCCTTTGCGGCTTCAGCCAATGCGCGCCGTTCTGCTACATCGTACCCTGCGGTTTCATCGCGGCTGATGATCTCCAGCTCCGTGGTCAGCGCCTCAATTCGACGCTGGCTGTCGTCCACCTCGGCAGGTACTGCGTGCTGGCTGACCGCGACACGCGCGCAGGCGGTGTCCAGCAGGCTGACCGATTTGTCTGGCAGCTGGCGTGCGGGGATATAGCGCGCCGACAGGCTCACCGCCGCCTCGATTCCTTCGTCCAGCACCTGAACGCGGTGGTGATTTTCCAACATCGAAGCAATGCCGCGCATCATCAGAACCGCTTTCTTGATACCCGGCTCATCAACCTTGACCACCTGGAAGCGGCGAGTTAGGGCGGGGTCTTTCTCAATGTACTTCTTGTACTCGGCCCAGGTCGTGGCCCCGATGGTACGCAGCGTGCCGCGCGCCAGGGCCGGCTTCAACAGGTTTGCCGCGTCGCCAGTGCCAGCCGCGCCCCCTGCCCCCACCAGCGTGTGGGTTTCATCGACGAACATCACGATCGGCACCGGGCTGGCCTGCACCTCGTCAATGACCTGGCGCAGGCGGTTTTCGAACTCGCCTTTCATGCTGGCACCGGCCTGCAACAGGCCAACATCCAGCATCAAGAGCCGCACATCCTGCAAGCTGGGCGGTACGTCACCACGGGCAATGCGCAGGGCAAAGCCCTCGACCACCGCGGTCTTGCCCACACCCGCCTCGCCGGTCAGGATCGGGTTGTTCTGCCGCCGTCGCATCAGGATGTCGACGATCTGGCGGATTTCCTCGTCTCGGCCGACGATCGGGTCAATCTCGCCGGTGCGGGCCTGTTCGGTCAGGTCGGTGCAGAACTGCTGCAGCGCTTCACCCTTGCCCATGGCCCCCGGCGACATCGCACCGGACGCTTCGCCCGGCTCCGCGCCGCCGCCGCTGACGTTGGAGCCGTCCTGCGCGCCCAGTCGTTCCTCGGGCGACCCATCGGTGGCCTCAGCAAAATGATCGGCCAGATCATCCGCGCCGATCTTTGCCAGTTCTGGCGACATCGAGGACAGGATATTGCGCAATGCCGGAGTCTTCAGCATGCCCAGAAGCAGATGCCCGCTGCGCACCTGTCCCGAAGAATAGAGCAACGACCCCCAGACCCAGCCGCGTTCCATCGCATCCATCAGATGATCCGACAGGTCCGAGATAGTCGAGGCCCCCCGCGGCAGCATATCCAGCGCACGCGTGAGTTCAGCAGCGATCTTGCCGGTGTCCAATTTGTAATGCTGGATAATCCGGTGCAGATCACTGTCTTGCTGGGCCAGTAGCTGATGCAGCCAGTGCACCAGCTCGACATAAGGGTTTCCGCGCATCTTGCAGAACACGGTTGCGCTTTCAACGGCCTGGTACCCCAGCTTGTTCAGCTTGCCGAACAACGCCACACGGCTAATCTCGGTCATCTCAAATCCCTCCCTCTACTCGCTCATCCGTCTCGGCGCTCGACCCCGGATACAGGTACAAATCGCTCGCATCCGGCTGGTCCGCATCCGGGTCGGGCCGAGAGCGGATCCAGCTGGTATGGCCCAGCCGTGTTCCGCCCCCCAAAGACGCGCGCGGCACCTCATCCCCCGCCAGGATAAGGTTCACATCCCAGTCCAGAAAATCGCCGGCATAAGACCGAACAATCGACCGCAGTCGGGTCAGCGCGGCTCCGCCCGGCAGCAACCGCTCATAATCCTTGAGTACCAGCGGTCCGATGCGGATGCGGAATTTCGCAGAGCGGCTCCAGACCTTGGTGCCGATGCTGGTGCTCCGTCCCAACGCGCCAAAACCCAGCCCCCAACGGTCGTCCGGCTCCAACTCCAGCCAGCTGCCGACAAACTCCTCCAAATGCACCGGCACCCCGAAAAAGGCGGACAGGATCGAGACCAGCCCTTCGGGGTTCTTGGCACCTTTGGCCAGGTGGCCCGCAAAATGCAGCTTGGCCAGATCCGGCATTTCATCCCGGTTGCCGAATTTGAACCCGTTGTAGCCGATCAGCGACGCGATCTTGCGCGCCATCGGATCATCAGCCCGGTCAAAACTGGCGGCGGGCGATCCTTGGGTCCAGGCCCGGTACAACAGGCTCATCATCCGGTGCGTCAGCATGTCGGCAAAGGCCACCATTGTCGGATCACGATGATTGCGTTTTCGGTCGCGGGCGTATTCGGTCAGATGCAGTGGCAACGGCCCTTGCGGTCCGAACAGGCCAAAAAACCGGTTGGTCAGAACCGCGGGTCTGCCATCCGCTGCCGGATTGAAATCGGCAATGGTTGTGGGCGGAAACGCCAGCTCGGCCTCTTGACCAAGGCGCAACCTATCTTCGCGTGGTCGGCGGCTCTCGCCGAGGCGCGGGGCTTCGGAAAAATGCGCCTCCAATACCCGGAGCGCCTGAAAAACATGGTGTTTTTCGGGCTCTCTGGCCAGGCGACCATAGAGGCTCAGATCATCCGGCCCAGGCCGGTTTCCGGTTGCCATCTGGCAATTTCCCCGCGTTTCTCGGTTGTCAGGACAGTCTCCGTGAAAGAATTGATGCTGGCGTATCCGCGAAAGAACCGTTCCAGCACGGCCCCCAGTGCGTAGATGTTGCTGCCCTCGAAAAAGCTCTCATCAAAGCCAAGGGTGATCTCCAGCCCGCGCACGGCAGTCGAGAGGATCTCGTCGCTCATCCGGCGCACGATAGGGCGTGCGCCCACCGACAGGATCCCTTCCAGCTGTTTTTCGGTGACCCGGTCGCCCAGTGGCGCATAAAGGCCAACCAGCTCGCGCAGTGCCTCCGCCGACTGGCCCTTACCGGTGTCGGCAATCGAAACATAATTGAGACTGAGATGCGAAATCAGCCGCCAGGCCGTGTCGCCCTGGGCCAGCGTCGGATGCGGTCGCGTGGGGGAGACCGGCAAGGTCACTTTCAGGACCGGACCACCTTCGGGCAGGTGAAACACGTCGTCGTTTCCGGTGGCCAGCAGCATCGGCAGATCGCGGTTGGTACACAGCGCATTCACGGCCAGCTGCTCCAGCCCGGCGGCATAGGGCGCCTGCGCCCGGTCCACCAGGGTCACAAAGACCTCCGAGCCGAGATAGGAGCTGCGTACCCCGCGCAGCCGTTCCTTTTCGGACCGCTGACGCATGCGACGTTTGACCGTGTAATAGGCCGGGTGGGTTTCACCGGCAGCGGTGAAATCGCTGGCCGAATAAAACGGACGAAACACCACGTCATTTGCGCCCTCGCCGCTGATGCCGACCACGTTTTGCAGGGCATAGATCTCAAAATCCAATCCGGCGGTGCGGTTGGGAATGACGTGATGTTCGGTATCCATCGGCGTGATCCGCACCCGGTCACAGCGTTTCTCGAACAGATTGACCGCAGGCACCGCGTTCAGCTGAAACACCTCCGGCACCACGATCGGGGCAATTTCCGGCATGCCTTCACGCAAAAGGATATAAATGTCGACCTCATTGCCCGCGGATTTCTCCAGGCCCGCCCGCAGCCCCTGCAATTCGACAAATCGAAACCGCTCCGGCATTGCAAAATACTCCTGCAACAGCCGGTAGCCTTCGTAGACGCGGCGTGGCAGGGGCAGCAGCGCCTCATTCGGGCCGAACCCTTTTTGCACCACTTTGGCCCCGCGCAGAGGCAAATGCCAATCGGCCCGCCGGTCGGTGGAGCGCGCAACGATTCCCTGAACCTGGGTGCAAAGCAGCTCCAGCAGCGGCCAGCTGTTGCCCGCAGCGCCGGACAGGTACAGCGACAGGTGGTCCATCTCCAGCTTGTTGATCGGGTCGCCATCTATACGCTTGAGCCGCAGTCGGATCCCGGCCCGCGCGTCATAGCCTGTTGCCACGCCCGCAGCGACCAGTTCACCGCGCCCATCGATGTATTGCGCTTCGGAAATCTTGATCGGCCACATGGTCAGATCGGCGGCGGTTCGAAAATCGCAGGGGGTCTGCTCCCCTTCGGTCAGTCGCGAGCGCAGGGTCGAGCCCCGCGGCAGCACATAGCCGCTCTTGATCGCCGAGTTTGCGGTGTCCGGCTCAAACGCCGCGATCATCATCGAGGGGGTCGGTGCCAGGTAATGGGGGTAGATGATTTCCAGCAGGTTGGAGGTGAAATTCGGGTATTGCAGTTCCAGCTCTAACTGCACCCTTGCCGACAGAAAGGCGACACCTTCCAGCAGGCGTTCCACATAGGGGTCCAGAACCTCGACCCCTTCCATGCCCAGCCGGGCAGCGATCTTGGGATAGGCGGCGGCAAATTCCGCGCCCATGTCACGCAGATAATTCAACTCGTTTTCATAATGGGTCAGCAGCCGCGTATCCATGTCAGCGTGCCCTTTCCATTTCGACCTCGCCAGTGGTCAGATCGACCTTGCTGCGCAGATACAACTCCATCGGCATTGGCTGCGCCCACATGTCGGCCCGGATTTCCAGCCCCACGGTCATCTCGGTTGCATCCGTGCCATCCTGCAAGCGGACATCAACCGATCCGTCGATAATCCGCGGCTCGTAGGTGGCAATGGCCTGCCTGATCGAGCGTCGGATCGCTTCGGCCTTCTCGGAGGTGGAGGCCTCGCCCGCCACTTCGCGAAGGCCAAAATTCAGAACCGACTCCGACACCGAGGGAAAACGTTCCGCGTCAAAGTGGCTCTCGCCGTTCTGCGTGTTCAACAGCCAAGACAGATCCCGCTGGATGATCTCGCGCAGACGCACAAGGTCGATCACCCGGCTTTCGCGGGTTTCTTTCAGGTCGCCGGGCGCATTGTCGGTCAGGCGGTCCAGCAGCGAGGGCTGCAGGCGCTCGGCCAGTGTCTTGTCAGCCATTCTCTATTTCATGCCCATCCATCCGCAGCGAACGTACATCCATGATGGCAATATCCTGTTCGCCAATCGTCAGCAGCCGCTGGCCAAGACCAGTGTAGGTTTCCTCTCCGGCATCCTGCCAGACCGTCGCACGCGCCAGCATCGACAGCCCGTCGGCCTGCTCGCTGCCCGGGTAGCGGGTGGGGATCATTGCCGCCACCGCACCGCCGCCTGCCAGGGTCAAGGTGCCCGCAGTCCAGACGGCATCCCGCAGGTCACAGGGTTCGTCAGCTTCAAACGAAACGATCTGCGAAAAAGGCAACCAATAGTATTTGCCGTTCACGACCGCTTCCAGCACCGGGCCAAGCCGCATGTCTGCATCGGCAATCCAATCGAACCGCGTGCCGTTGATCACTCCCGAACTGGTCGGTGCTGCGTCAAACGCCTGCTGGCGCAGCGCGGCGGCCTGTTTGGGATTGCCCTGCGCCAGCAGTTTCTGCGCCTCGATCAGATGCGCCAGCCAGGACTCCGGCTCGCCCAGGATCAACGGAGACTTCTCCCCGGCAAAGACCTTCTCGCGGTAGACCTCACAGATGATCGCCTCCCGGTAGGCCTGCGCCATCATGGTGGCCCCCTCATCCAACCCGGCCGCGGCCTTCAGCTGGGCAATCGCCCGGTTCCAATCCCCCAGCACGCACAGCAGCTGAAACAGGAAGACCCGCAGTTTCGCGTTGCTCGCATCGGCGCGAACCTTGGCCTGCAACGCCTCCAGCGCCGCCCTGGGATCACCAGCTTTGAGATGCTCTTCCGGGGTCATGAGGCCTTACTCCGCGACTGGGACTGATTGCAGCGGTCCGCTGCAGGACGCCACCCCCAGGGCGCAGCGGCCCAAGGGTGGCGGCCGTTCTTATTCGACCTTGCCGGTCTGAACGTTCCAGGTGAAGTTCGGCTTCTGCGCGCTGAGCTTGCCGGACTTCTGGTCGGTCGCCTTATATTCATGCACGATCGAGGCATAGGCCATTGACCAGGTTTCTTCCGGAATGCCGTCCTCGCTGGAGGAGATCGCGTAGCTGTCGATCACTACGTCCTTCAGGGTCCAGGTCGAATAGGCCTGCAAGCCTTCCGACGCGCTTTCCCCCGACCGGCACCAGAACATTTTGATTTCCGGGCGCACCGTGCCGTTGGCCACCGCCAGCGCCAGATCGTTGGACGCCTTGCCCATCTGGGAGGTGACCTCGATCTTGCCGAAATTCGAGTTGGCGTGCATCCGCTGGGTGGAGCCCAGATCGGTCATTTCAACCGCGCGCTCCACGTTCCAGCTGGCCGATTGGATGACGATCATCTTCTCGAAGCCGGTTACCGTCGAGTCGCCCGTAATGTCCTTGATCTCGATAAACATATTCGCAGCCATGGCTGTATCCTTTCACAATAGATTTGCGCGTCGTTCCGGTCTCAGGAGACATTGGAGTGGAAATTAGCCTCCTTTTTCCGAGGGCAGCTTCGATACCAGACGGAGGGAGACCGAAAGTCCTTCCAGTTGGTAGTGCGGCCGGAGAAAGAACTTCGAGCTGTAGTAGCCCGGATTGCCCTCAACCTCCTCCACCACCACTTCGGCCGCGGCCAGAGGCTTGCGCGCCTTCTGGTTTTCCGAAGAGATGTCCGCATTGAAGTCGACGTAATTGTTGATCCATTCCTGAAGCCAGGACTCCATGTCCTGTCGGCTTCGGAAGGAGCCGACCTTATCCCGCACCATGCATTTCAGGTAATGCGCAAAACGGCAGGTGGCGAAGAGGTAAGGCAGCCGTGCGCTGAGATTGGCATTGGCGGTTGCATCCGGGTCGTCATATTCGGCCGGCTTGTGCAGCGATTGGGCGCCGATGAAGGTCGCAACATCGGTGTTCTTGCGGTGAATCAGCGGCATCATGCCGTTCTTCGCCAGCTCCGCCTCGCGCCGGTCATCAATTGCGATTTCCGTGGGGCATTTCTGATCGACGCCGCCGTCGGTGGTCGGGAAGGTGTGGCTGGGCAAATTTTCCAGCGTGCCACCGCTTTCGACCCCGCGGATACGCGAGCACCAGCCGTACATCTTGAAGGAGCGGGTGATGTTGACAGCCATGCCGTAAGCCGCGTTGACCCAGCTGTATTTCTCGCTGGTGGCGCCGGCGGTGTCTTCTTCGAAGGCGAACTCCTCGACCGGGTCGGTCTTGGAACCATAGGGCAGACGGCCCAGGAAACGCGGCATCGCCAGGCCGACATATTTGGCGTCCTCGCTGTCACGCAGGCTGCGCCAGGCGGCATATTCCGGGGTCTGGAAGATTTTGGTCAGATCCCGCGGGTTCGACAATTCCGCCCAGCTGTCCATTTGGAACAGGGTCGGTTTGGCACCGGTGATCAGCGGTGCATGCGCGGCGGCTGCGATCTTGGACATCTCGCCCAACAGTTCGATGTCCGGCGGCGAGTGGTCGAAATGGTAATCGGCAACGAGCGATCCATAAGGCTCGCCGCCCAGCTGGCTGAACTCCTCGGTATAGATCTTCTTGAAGATCGGCGACTGGTCCCAGGCCGTGCCCTTGAATTTCTTCAGGGTCTTCGACATTTCCTTCTTGGTGATCGGCAGCACCCGAATTTTCAGCTGCTCATCGGTCTCGGTGTTGTTGACCAGGTAATGCAGACCGCGCCAGGCGCTTTCCAGCTGCTGAAAGTCCTCATTATGAAGGATCAGGTTGACCTGCTCGGTCAGTTTCTTGTCGATTTGCGCCACGATGCTTTCGATGGACCGCAACGCGTCGTCTGAAATCAGCGCCGAATTGGCCAGCGCCTGTTCGGCCAACGTCTTGACCGCGCTTTCAACGGCCGTCTTGGCCTGGTCCGACTTGGGGCGAAATTCCTTTTGCAGCAGGTTGGCAAATTCAGCCGAACCAAAAGCGGCTTCACCGGCAGCGGCTTCCGCCTGGAGTTCTTCATCAGCCATCTTTGTCCTCCCCTATTACTCTTCGCTCTCGGCATCGCTGCCGGGCTTGGGCTGTGCGGCCAGGGTTTTCAGCAGGCTCGGATCCTGGATAATCTTCGAGATCAGATCCTCTGCGCCGGTCTTGCCATCCATGTAGGTCATCAGGTTGCTGAGCTGGCTGCGAGCCTCCAGCAGTTCACGCAGCGGCTCCACCTTGGCGGCGATAGCGGCAGGTTTGAAATCGTCCATACTCTCGAAGGTGATGTCGACCGCCAGATTGCCCTCGCCGGTCAGCGTATTCGGCACGGTGAACGCCGCCCGCGGCGCTAGGGATTTCATCCGGTCATCGAAATTGTCGACGTCGATTTCCAGGAACTTGCGGTCCGCAACCGCGGGCTGTTCGACCTCGGATTTGCCGACAAGGTCGCTCATCACCCCCATCACAAACGGCAACTGCACCTTCTTTTCGGCGCCATACAGCTCCACGTCGTATTCGATCTGGACCCTTGGTGCCCGGTTGCGGGCAATGAATTTCTGTGAACTTCCGGCCATCTAGGTCTCCTTACTCGTCTTGCATGCATGGGTGCCGCGACCAGTGCCGCAGCGACAGGGCCCATGTTTGTCAGTCGTCGTCGTCGATGCCTCCGATCAGGTGGACGTTGTCCACCCCCTGCGGCGCCATGTCGTTCATGATGGTGAGGAAATCAGCCCCCACCAACCGTTTGGCTCGCTCCAGCAGCAGCGGCAGCGGGCTGGAAGGCTCCGCGCGGCGGTAATACCCGATGATCCGATCCAGCGCGTTGGACACGTCAGCAGGCGAATTTATCGTCCCCGGTGCAGCCGCCGCCGCCCGGCCCCCAACCGCCGAGGGCTCTGCCTCGCCAGTGTCGTCAGCCACCTCGTCACCACGGTCATCGGCGGCGGTTTCACCGCTCAGTTCGCCATAGTCGCGCATCCGCTTGGCGATCTGTTGCAGCAGTTTAATCAGGGCCCCGAGGTCAGGCCCCTGCCCCGGCGTCTGTTCGTCAAACACCCCCGATATGGCCCGCAGATTGTCTGCCGCCGTTTCGACCGCCTGCAACCGTGTCCGCACCACATCCGCATCGCTGTCCTGGAAAGCCGCGCCGATGGTGGACCTGTCGGGCACGTGTTCCATGTTCGTCGGCGCCGCGATCAGCCCTTCGGCGATCTCGATGTCGCGAAAACAGAAGCGTCCAAAGCCGCGGCTCTCACTCAACGGGGCGCGGCGCACCGACCGGTACACGGGCGACGGGCCGCCCATGCCGTCGGGCTGGCCGCAAAGATCCTGAATTGCATTGATCCGCATCGTCGGATCACCGTCATCTTCGTCCAGCTCCGGATGGCACGTCGCCCAATAGGTTTCGAGACACCCGCGGATATAGGTGGTCACATCGGCGAACCCGGTCAGCCCCTCGGTATGCAGCAGAGCATCCCCCAGAAACACCGCCGCGCGCAGATCGTGGCTGCGCTCCAGAACCTCTTGCGCCTTTTTCTGAACTTCACGGTAATCGGGGTCCGTGGCCTCGATCTTTTCGTCGCCGACCACGGACTCTTCACCGGGTTGGGCCGCCAGCTCCATCTCTGTGAAAGCCGGATCATATTCGAGATTATCGCCGCTGGGTGCGTCGTCTCCTTTGGACTGCAGTAACACTGCCGGATCCATCTATCCCCCCGCTATACCAACCGCTTTGCGGTCTAACTAACGTAACGTTAAGAACCCCCGCTCTTGTTTGCCCAAGCGGTTAAGGCTGCCCAATCTCAAACTAAAAACTTGACCCCAAGTGAGCCTTATCGGCATCCTCAAGTCAAATGTTTTCACAGATTGTCATGGTCTGGTTGTGATGAGTGTTCAGCAAATTACCGGCAAGGACGTCAAAATTCTCGTCCGAGAAGGCGCCAAAAAACGCATGAGTTTCGCATTTTGCCAGGACCAGAGCAAAGACCCGTTGCTGATGATTCAGCCCGGCAAAAAGCCCGAAGCTCTGCGCGCACCGCTGAAGCAACAAGGCGGCGCGGCACCAATGGCCTGGGGCACCTATGTGGTGCGCAACGGCGATATGGAAATGATCTGCGAAAGCGCTCCCGCGCGCATGGTCACCGAGCTGAAAAGGTTTCTTAGGCGCAACAAGCCCAAGGTGAACGTGCTGTTCTATGACGATGGCGGCAACCTTCTGGACAGTCTGAAACCCGAACCCGCCGGGGATCAGCAGACGGAGAAGACCGCTGCAGACATCGCCGCCCCCGAAATCGACCAAGATGCCATTGCGCCCCTGAAACGACGGCTGAAGCGCATACAGCTCCGTATTTCGCTGGCTCCGGGGGCGCTGGAACTGAAACTCAAACGCGCGCTTGCCAAGGCCGTCGGCCTTATCAACGACGGACGCCTGCAGGAGGCTGAGACGATGGTCGTGGTGATCGAACGCGCCGTGGCCCGTATCGGCCAGGACCGCGAGGGCGAGGCCGCCTCGATGCAACGTGCTCAGCGGGAAATGGACCAGCGGTCCCTTGGTGCCCAGGTCAAACGCGCCCAGTCATTGCAGGCCAATGTCGCCCGCGCGCCGGGCCCTGCACGCGACCGTCTGGGCCGCGCCCTGCACGTCGCCGCGCGTCACCTGAAACGCCGCGACCTCGACTCGGCCCGCGCCGCCATGGACAGGATCGAAAAGGCGTTGACCAGCCTTGTCTGACCTCTTGCCAATCCGCACGTCGCGGGCTGGCAACACTTACATCGCACCTCGGAGACAGTGATGCCCGTGACCCGCCTGCTGACTGCCCTCATCCTCACCTGCCTGCCACTGGCCGCCGCCTCGCAGACCGCTATGCTTCGGGTTGAACTGAACAAGACCGAAGACATCGACGTCGGCGGGTGCCGGGCATTCTTTCTGTTTCGCAACCAGACCGGAAAGAGCTTCGAAGCCTTCGAGATGTCACTGGCAATTCTTGACGGTTCGGGCGTGATCGACCGGCTCTTGTCGGTTGACGCCGCGCCCCTGCCCGTTCAGCGCACCACGCTGAAACTATTCGAAATACCGGACATCGCCTGCGGCGACATCTCGGAAATTCTCCTGCATGACATCACGGCCTGCCAACCCCAGAACGAGGAACAGATGGACTGCTTCCCGCTTCTCGAGCTCGGCTCCCGCGCCGCCGCTCAGCTGGTCAAGTAAGCCATGAGCGGAACCTGGAATATGCTCGGCACCGGCGGGCCCGTGATCGTGACCCTGGCGCTGATGTCGTTGCTGTCGCTGACGGTGATTGCCGTCAAACTGATTGAGCTCTGGCCGGTGCAGTCCGGCACTGCGGCCCGCGAACAGGCGCTGACCCAATGGCGGGATGGCGACCGAAAACAGGCGCAGGATAGCCTTGCAG
The DNA here is from genome assembly GCF_056033425.1 of Leisingera sp. SA32. Taxonomy (NCBI): domain Bacteria; kingdom Pseudomonadati; phylum Pseudomonadota; class Alphaproteobacteria; order Rhodobacterales; family Roseobacteraceae; genus Leisingera; species Leisingera sp. SA32. The sequence goes on from NZ_JBVYHB010000003.1 coordinate 43,853, forward strand.
GGGGTAAGTCCCCTGCTGACCGGGTGATGCGCTTTGCCATGCAGGCAATTCAGGACGGGTTGCGCGGCCCGCTGTTACAGGATGAGCTTGCCCGGCGGGGCAACGAAGAGGTGAGCCGGATGAACAGGCTCATCCGGCTTCTGGAGCTCATCGCCATGGTTTCTCCCCTTTTGGGCCTTCTGGGCACCGTGCTTGGTATGATCCAGTCCTTCCAAGAGTTGGAACTGGCGCAAGGCGCCGCCAATGCATCGGTGCTGGCCGGCGGGATCTGGCAGGCGCTGCTGACCACCGCCGCGGGCTTGCTGGTCGCCATCCCGGCCGCCGTTGCCGCGGGCCTGTTCGCCGCCCGGATCGACGCCGCGGCCCAAACCATCGAAAGCGCCGCAGGCCGCCTGTTGATGATAGACGGGTCGCGCTGACGAAAGGGGCAATCGCCATGAGGATCAACCGGCCAGCACGCCCCCGCGCCCTGATCTCGCTGGTGCCGATGATTGATGTGATGCTGATCCTTCTGGTGTTCTTCATGGTGACGTCCACCTATTTGAACCTCGACATGATCCCGGCGGTGAAACCCAGCGGGCAAGGTGCAACTCAAGCCTCTGCGCCCACCGCAGCGACCCTGTTGATCCGGCTGGGCGCTGACGGCATGCCGGTATTGCGCGGTGCTGCGCTGGATGCTCAAAACCTTCGCGCCACCCTCTCTGCGGCGGTGGCGGAGGACCCGCTGATGCAGGTGGTCGTTCTCCCCTCTGGTGCAGCGCAGACACAGGCGTTGATCACCCTGCTCGACGCCGCGGCGCTGGCGGGCGTCACGCGTCTGCGGGTGTTGCGACTGGAGGCGGGGCAGTGAAACTCAACCGCCCGGTTCGCACCGCCCAGTCCGAAACCATCATCGCGCTGATCGATGTGGTGTTCTTTCTTCTCGTGTTCTTCATGCTGATCGGTCGGATGGACGCCACCGCCCCATTCGATGTCCAGCCCGCGACCGCTGTCACCGGGCAGGACATGCCGGCGGGTGGCCTGACGCTGGCGGTTTCCGCTGACGGCGCACTGGCCCTTGACGGCATTGAGATCTCCCGTGCCACGCTGTCCGCCGCACTGTCCGAGCACTTGGGGAACAGTGCCGAACTGCGTCTGCGCATCAACGCCCACAAGGCCGCAGAACTGCGCCAGGTGCTGCCGCTGGTGACCGAAGCAGAAGCGCTGGGGTTCTCCGATGTTGTGCTTGTCGTCACCCCGGACTCGGGGGGATGAGGCACGCTGCTGCCACATGGCCGCTGGGCCTTGCCATATCGGTTCTGGTACACGCCGGAGGCGCCGCCGCCCTGCTGCTTTCGCTGGTCCCGGACCCGCCGCAGCAGCAGCCTGCCCCGCAGAGCCGTCTGAATCTCGAGGCGCACCGCGTCCCGCGTTCGACCGCAGTGCCGCAGGCGGCGAAGGGACCGCAAGCGCGTGAAAGCAGGGCGCAGGGCCAACGACTGGCCTCGGAACGGATTCCGCGTTCCAACGCCGCTGCCAGCGCGCCGCAAAGCCAGGCACTGGCCCCGACACCGCCGCCGACGTCACCGCTCGCAAGCGCCCGCGCAGAGTCGGACGCGGCCCTCTCGGTTCCTGCTGCGGGCCGCAGGATCGACGGCGTCGCGGCGTTGTCGCAACACGTGCGCCCTGCCCGCCCGCGACCGAAGCCCGCGCGGGTTTCCCCCGCCACTGCCACGGCTCTGCCAGAGGCCGTGACAGTGGCGCAGCCAACAGCGCAAGCCGTGGCCAAACCCGAACCGCTGGCACCGGTATTGGCGGCGCTGCGCCCCCAACCCGCCGCTGCACCGGAAATGACCACAGCCACGGCGGCGACGCCGACCGCAGCGTCGCTCCCCGCCACCGCCCCATCACTGCAGGTGGCATCTGCCGCCATACCGGATGCGCCACGCATCAAGGCGGCATTGGCCTTTCAGGGCGGCGGCGAAGACATCGACCCGGTCTCGCTAGCCGCGTTCCAAAGTTTCATGCAGCCCGGCGATGCCACTACTGGCGGCGATCCGCTGCGCGACGGTGTCTCCGGCATTCTGGGCGCTGTTCCCTGCGCGCGGCTACAGGCTAGCTTTGTCCCGGAAACGGCGACGCTGGAAATCCGTGGACACTTGCCCGAAGACAGTCTCAGGACACCGGTGCTGGCCGCACTTCAAACGCAGATGGGGGACGATATCGCCGTGTCTGACAAGATGCGGCTGTTGCCCCGACCGCAATGTGGTGCCCTGGCAGGGATCGCCACCATCGGCTTGCCACAAAGCACGGATCAAATGACCAACCCGTTGCTGATCGGCGATGACGCCCATGCGCGGGTTCTGGACTATTCCGGCGGTGATCGACTGTTCTTCGACCTGACCGCACCGGACTACGCGGCCTATGTCTATGTCGATTACTTCGATGCTGAGGGCACAGTTCTGCACCTCCGCCCGACTGGGTCTGAACCGATGGCATTGTCCCCGGCAAAAAGCGCGCTGCGCGTCGGCACCCGCGCCCCCGGCGACCCGGGCCTGAACCTGACCATCGGCCCGCCCTATGGCCAGGAAATCGCCGTTGCATTCGCCGCCTCACACCCGCTTTATGGCAGCCGCAGACCTCTGACAGAACCGGCTGGTCCCTACTTGGACTTTCTCCGCGCCCGCGTGGCGGAGACGCGTGCGAAGCACCCCGATTTCAAGGGCGAATGGGTCTATTTCCTGATCACGACACGGGCACCACGGGACGCTGACTGATGCGCCGCACGATAGGCATTACTTGCAACCGCCCGCGGCCCAGTTCTTCAACGCGCGTTTGAACGCACCGCCAAACGGGTGTTGCTTGCCAAGAGACCGCTGCATGTTGAGGCTCAGATAGGTATTCCCCTGCGTACACAGTCGCTCACGGGTCCATTGGTGGCAGTTGCTGCAAGACTGTTCCTTCCAGAGATTTTCGGGCAACCCCTCTATTGGCGGAAACACCGGGGCGCGGGTTACGGCCTCTGCCAGTGTCAGCCCAGAAATCGATGCCATTTCGCCGACCAATGGGCTGGTAAAGGTCACCTGTGCTGCCGGTTCAGGCGTCTCCCTAGCTACCCGGGCCACGGTCTCGGCCTCCGATGGCGCCGGTGTTTCTTCCTTCGGAGACCCCTCGTTCAGTTCTTCAGCCATCAGATCCGCCAGCAACGTGCGGGCCTCATCGGCAAACCGTCCCTGCCCGTAGCCACGCAGGAACAGCATGATCTGCATCGCATCACGCGACGACCGAACCGATTGCCAAACCTGCGCCTCTTCCGATTCTGCCGAACCCAATGCGACCGAAGGCGCGTGCGCCTCCGCCGGGGCGAAAACAAAATCACTGACCAAAGAGGACGTATCCCACGGGGTCTGCTTGCCTCGGCTTTGCTCGAGAACCGCGCGGCGGACCTGCTTGAAGGCCTGCTCAACCGGCTGCCCCGGCACGGTAATTTCGCGTGCCAGTGCCTGGGTGAAAGGGCTGTTCTGCCCCTCCCCGTCCAGCGCCACATCGCCCGGCGCCGTGGCATAGGCCAGGAATGTCCCGGTGGGTGCCTTCATTTCTGCGAGGCCACTTTCGTCCAGGTCCGGCACCGTTTCAAACGGGTTGTTGCGGCAGGCGTCGAGGATCACGATATTCGTACGGTTCCGGGCCGAGGCCATCTGGCGCAGGACTGACTGCGCCTCGATTGCCAGGAGATCCAGATCGGCGGCATCCGCCAGCGCCACATCCACCGGCAACAGATAGTTGCTGCCAAAGCTCTGCACACCGTGACCGGCGTAATAGAACAGCCCCGTCGCGTCTTCGCCCGCCTGACGCAGGCGACGTCCGAACTGCGCAATGCTGCGCTTCATCGCGATCTGGGTTGTGTTCTCTGCCAGCGTGACTTCAAATCCCAGGCTCTCCAACGTCGTCGCGATCAGGCGTGCATCGCGCACCGGATTATCCAGATGGGACACCGCGGCATAGTTCGAGTTGCCAATGATGAGGGCCAACCGCTCCTCCGCCCGCGCGCTGGTTGCTGGTGTCAGCAACGCGATTGCCAGTACCAAGAAGCTCAGCAATGCACCCAAGAACGGTGGTCGGCGGGTCCGGTACGTTCTGCTCTCCACTTTGTCGCTCCTGCTCAACGCCGCCCCAGAGGCGGAAGTCACTTAACAAGTGTATTCGTCTCTCAGGCTATCGCGCCCTTGCCTTTGCCAGCAAGTCTTCTGTTATCTTGAAGTGTCTGCCGGTTTGCGCGTGGCGCACCGGGGCGGCAATAACCAGTGAGGGCACCGGATGAAACGCTTAACCAATTATATTTTAACACTTTTCTTTCTTACGGCCAGCTCCGTTCTGGCCGCGGACCCTTTTGAACATGGGTGGCGACTGGATCCGGACACCTCGGCCATTCGCTTCATCTCCATCAAAAAAGGCAGCATCGCCGAATCCAGCCGTTTTGACGCCTTCTCCGGGGAAATCTCAGAAAAAGGAAATGTGAAAATCAATATCGCGCTGGATTCCGTCGATACATCCGTTGATTTACGAAACGTCCGTATGCGGTTTCTCTTCTTTGAGACCTTCACCTACCCGGAGGCGGTGGTGACGGCCACACTGGCCCCCGATCAGCTGACCGATTTGGCGGCGCTGCGGCGCAAGTTGCTGGACGTGCCCGTGACGCTGTCGCTGCGCGGCATCGAGTCCGCGATCACCGCACCGGTCGCGGTCACCGCGCTTGGCCAGGACCAGGTCAATGTCGCGACGGTACAACCGATTATTCTGCGACTTGAGGATTTTGGCCTGAATCCGGGTCGCGAAAAGCTGGAGGAGGCCGCCGGGGTCACAATTACACCTGTCGGGCTGGTCAGCCTGGATCTGACCTTCAACCGGAATGCGCCCGGCACCCCCCCTGTCCCCGCGGGAACAAATGAGGTCGGCGCGGCCACAGCGCTGGAAGTTAGTGGGGATTTCAGCCGGGAAGCCTGTACGGGGCGTTTTGACATTCTGTCGCGCAGCCGTAGCGTGAACTTTGCCCCCTCGACGGCACGGCTGAACGCCAACTCCCGCGACTTCCTCGACAGCCTGTCGGACATCATCCGCCGCTGTCCCGGGATGATCGTCGAAATTGGTGGCCACACCGACAGCCAGGGCAAGGCAGCTTGGAACATGCAGCTGAGCGAGCAACGTGCAGCAGCCGTGCATCGCTACCTGCTGGACAAAGCCATCCCATCCGACAGGCTGGTCGCGGTGGGCTATGGCGAGACCACACCACTGGTCTCCAACGACACGGTACAGAACCGGGCCAAGAACCGGCGCATTGAATTCAAGGTACTGAACTGACCGTCAAGAATAAGGCCCGGCGTCTCAGCCGGGCCTGACAGCGGTTGGGCACGGCCCGTTTGCATACAGCGTCAGCTGTCTTCCAAGGCCGCGAAGAACGCCGCAATGGCATCTTCCAGCTTGTGCCGATCAATCTCGGAAAAGTCGCGATCCATGGCCATCTCGATCTTCCCATCGCGGGCCTGACAGCGGACTGTCCCCGCGGGGACAATGCACCGCAGCGTGGTCTTGGCCAGCCCTGACCTCGGCGCTGCGGGGCTGCGGGGGGGCACGGGCCGCGCTTGTTCCACAAAGCCACGCAGCACAGCCAGTTCCGCCTCGGCCGTTTCAGCCTGCGCGGCGCGCAGGGCATCCCGCAGTGTTTCTGCGCTGTCAGGGTCTGCCTCCAACCGCTTGCGCAAGTCCAGCCCCAAGGCGCGTGGGATTGCATCGGCAAAGTTCAACGATTGGCCGATGGCCTCCAACAGCTGCGCGAAGTGCCGGATGTAAATCTTCTTCTGCCGTCCGGCAGACGCATAAAGGTGGTTTACAGCGTCTTCGACACTGTCGGCGCCGGTCTGGCTGTCCTCTGCATAGCGCAGCGCCAGCTGGGCCATTTCCGCAAAAGAGATGTCGCGGCGCACAAGGTTTTCGTCGACCATGCGGCGATACAGCGCCTGCAAATCGTCCCCGCGAGCCACCAGCCCGGCCGGAATCGTCGCGTAGATCTCATCATCGGTCTGTTCGCGAAGTTCTTGATAGGCCCGTATACGGCGGTAGCCCTGGATCAGCTCAAAGGAACCGTCGTCACGCTCCTCGACCCGGATCGGGTTCGACAGACCGACCGACATGATGGAGGCCTTCAGCTCTTCCAACTCCGGATCGCGCGTTTCATTGCGGTCGCGGATCAGCTTCTCCATGCGGATTTTATCAAGCGGGATCCGGTCAACCACCAGCCCCAGCTTTTTCAGCCGTACGAACTCATGCGCCAAACGGTCATTTTCCGCACGGATGTTCTGTTCCGCTTCGGCGCGCGCGCGCAGCGCATCGGCGTTTTCCGAAATTGCGGTCGCCATCGGCCCGCGCCTGCCTTCTGCCGGTTTCTCTGGATTCGCAGCGGTGCTGGAGGGTTTCGTCCCCGCGGGGACAGGGGTAGGGTCAGCGGGAAAATCGATGTCAAAAACTCTGCGCTTGCTCATGCCTCATCCTCCAGGTTCTCCCAGGCTTCCAGCGCGTAGGACTTGAACTCATCATAGGCCTGATCGAATGATCCCCGCGCCCGGCGCCAGGTCTCACGGGTCATGTCGCGGTAATCGATCTCGTAAATCGAGCTTAGGAAACGCCCGGACTGTTCCACCGCGCGGGTCATCTCGATCGGGTGCTCGGTCATCCGCCCCTCGAAAACCTTCATGAACGCCGAACGCATCGCCCGGTGCAGGTCATTGCCGGATTCATAGCGGGTCAGCAGAAAGCGCACATCCTGAAACACTTTGGGCAACGCGAATGTCCCCGCGGGGACAACCCCGTTAAACGCCGACAGATCCTCCAACGCTTCGGACAGCTGGCCAATAAATGACGTCGTGGAGTCATACTCCCAATAGCCCGGACCGGACGGGATGTAGAGCATGTCGGCGGCAAAGACCGCGTTCATTGACTGGTAGCCGATGGCCGGCGGGCAATCAAAGATCATCATGTCGTAGTCTTCGGCCGGCAACTGGTCGAGATACCGCGACACCGCCGCAAAGAAGGACCACTCCGGATTCAGATGGCGGTACTGCGCCGACGCAAATTCGACGAACGCCGCGTTGGCGCAGGACGGGATGATGTCGATGGTGGGCCAGCTGGTAGGTTTGACAAAGTCGCTGACCCGCAGATCCTGAAGCCCCATGCCGGTGATCGCCTCGGGCAGTTGGCGCTGGGGCAGGGCGGTGCCTGACTCGGCGCCTGACAATGTGGCGTTCATCCGTTCAGTCTCGCGCACAAGGTCGCGGGCCATGATGCCCCAGACGGTATAGTCCTCAGTAATATCGCTGAGCCCCATGGAATGCGACAGGGTGGCCTGCGGATCGAAATCAACGCAGAGCACCCGATACCCATCCAGTGCCGCGGCGTGGGCAAAATGCAGCGCGACGGTGGATTTGCCAGCGCCCCCCTTGAAGTTTGAAATGGCCACCCGCAGCGCCCGCTTGCCAGCCGGACGCTTGGGCAGCAGCGATTTGCGATTGATCTTGATGCGGCGGCGCAACTCGTTGATTTCATCAAGCGAATACCAGCGCTGGCGACCATCCTCTTCGACGTGGCCCTGCGGCAACGAAGGATCCGCTGACAGACGTCCGCGCAGGGTGGACTGGTTGACCCGGAAGATCAGCTCCGCCACCTCCCAGGATGAAAACCGCCGCAGCGTCTTTTCCATTTCCGGAGAGAACGTCTGCTGGCGAATCCAGCTTTGCATCTTGAGAGATTGGGCCTGCATTTTTGACAGGTCTTCGTGCGTAAACATCGCTGCTCCTTGCCTGGCACGTTGTTGTTATTGGCAGCGCGCCCGGACGGCGGACGCAAATTCAGCCTCAACATCCATTTACGCCGAATTTGCAAAAAACGCAAAAGCAAATATGATTTGTATCAGCGTCCTGTCCCCGCGGGGACACAGCGCCCGATGGCCCAGGAAAACATGGCCCCAAGCGATTCGCGCCGCAGCCGCCAAACGATTCGAATCACGGGCTTTTTCCTGGAGACCAACGCCAGATTTTGGGGGACAAGCCCAGTAGGCACACTGTGTATAGGGGGACATTTTTGCCCTATTAGGGGACAAACTAGACGTCCCCCTATACCATTGATACCCATTTTTCATTGGAAAAAGGGTTTGGGACTGAAATCAATTTAGCTCAGTCCTTGACAGAATCGCATTCCCGGACGCAAATCAGATACAACGAGCAAATAGCGTTGAGTTCGGACCATCCACCAACGCAAATGGCGAAACGCCAGACGACTTGAGGCAGCCTATTCCCGCACATAATAGCGGGAAACCAAGAAACGGGGGCAGCAATGCTTGCCAAACGGCCTGCGGGGCGAAATGCCTCTGCGCTGAAATACGACATCCTCACGGCGATGGGGGCTTTTGCGCTGGGTCAGGCCAAAGGCCCGCAAAGGCTGGTGTTGCGTTTCATGACCCTGATGACCGCCCGCTATAACTGGCAGCGGGATGAACTGGCGGTCGGACAGCGTGAGATCGCCCGGCTCTGGAGTGTTGATGAGCGCACCGTGAAGCGCGAGATGGCGAAACTGCGCAGCATGGGTTGGCTGGTGGTCAAACGCCAGGGCGCGCGCGGTCGGGTGACGGAATATGGCATCGATCTACCCCGTGTCCTGCATGATACTGAAAGCCGCTGGGCCGCTGTTGGTCCTGATTTCGAACACCGGATGAAAGCCGATGATGCACCATCGGCAAATGTGGTGCCATTGCGCCCCGACGTCGCGCCCGCGGCGCCGGATGTCTCTGACGGTCAGGAATGGAGCCTGGCCAAAGCATTGCTGCATGCCGAGGATCCGGCGAACTACGCCTCCTGGGTGCAGGCGCTGAAACGGTCGGGCAGGGCAGGGGGACGGCTGGTGTTGACCGCGCCGAGCCGCTTCCATGCCAATTACGTGATGGCACACCTGATGCCACGCCTGCTGGCAGCCTGTCGCGATGTGGACGGTGACATTTCCTCAATCGTGATCGAAACGTGACCCCGACTTGCAGGCGATAGCGGTTGAACCATCCTGGCGTCGCGCATTATGTGCGGCTTGCAGGCAATAGGAGCGGCAGGGACATGAGCGGCGCGCAGGAAAAGATATGTGTCATCGGGCTCGGCTATGTTGGCCTGCCACTGGCCGCGGCATTCGGCCGTCACCGCGACGTGATCGGATTCGATATCGACCCTGGCCGCATAGCCGAGCTGCGTGACGGTCGCGACCGGACACGTGAACTGGACCCCGAGGAACTGACCTCTGCGCGGCATTTGCAGTTTACTTGTGATCCGGCAGACATCGCTGATTGCGGCATCTATATCGTGACGGTGCCGACCCCGGTGGATGCCAGCCACCGGCCGGATCTGTCGCCGCTACTGGCGGCCTCAGCTGTGGTTGGCGGTGTGTTGAAACCCGGTGATCTGGTGATTTACGAGTCGACAGTCTACCCCGGCGCAACCGAGGAAGACTGCGTGCCGGTGCTGGAAGCACGGTCCGGGTTGACCTATAATGTCGACTTTTTCGCGGGTTACAGTCCTGAAAGGATCAACCCCGGAGACAAGGCGCGGCGGCTTCGCGACATCATCAAGGTCACTTCCGGCTCGACGCCGCACGTGGCGGAGCGCGTAGATGCGCTTTATCGCGAGGTCGTCGCAGCGGGCACCCACAAGGCCGCCAGCATCCGGGTGGCCGAAGCTGCCAAGGTGATTGAAAACAGTCAACGCGACATCAACATCGCGCTGGTCAATGAGCTGGCAAAGATCTTCAACCGGATGGGAATTGACACGCAGGCGGTGCTGGAGGCAGCGGGCACCAAGTGGAACTTTCTACCGTTCCGCCCCGGTCTGGTCGGCGGCCACTGTATCGGCGTCGACCCTTATTATTTGACCCACAAGGCGGAAAAGCTGGGCTATCACCCCGAGATTCTACTGGCCGGACGGCGGCTGAATGACGGCATGGGCGCCTACGTCGCCGGTGAGATGGTCAAGGCCATGCTGAAACGTGGCCTGCCGGTTGCCGGTGCACGTGTGCTGGTCATGGGGCTGACCTTCAAGGAAAACTGTCCCGACCTGCGCAACACGCGGGTGATCGACGTGGTGCGCGGGTTGGAGGACTACGGCGTCACCGTCGATGTTTATGACCCCCATGCCGCTCCAAACGAAGCGCAGGCGGAATATGGGATCGCACTGGTCGAGACGTTGGAGCAGCGGCACTATGCCGGGGTTGTGCTGGCCGTGGCCCATACCGAATTTCGAGAGATGGGTGCCAAAGCCATCCGGGAACTTGGCGCGGAGGGAGCGCTGGTCTACGACCTGAAGTACCTGCTGGACCAGAGTGAGGCAGACCTTCGTCTGTGATCGCAGTTCCGTCGCGCCAGAGACCAGAATGGTGTAGAATGCTGTCTCCAGAAAATCTGCGAGGAGCCACATGGTCGACACTCTGCAAGGCCGCTGTCTGTGCGGCGCGGTCAGGATCGAGGTTGCGGGTGCGCATGATCCGGCGTCCGGTGCCTGCCATTGCCGCATGTGTCAGCGCTGGACCGGCGGTGTGTTCCTGTGTTTCGAAGCGGCGGCCGAGGCGGTGACCGTTGAAGGCCCGGTTCGCCGCTATCACTCCTCCAGCTTTGCCGAGCGCGCGTTTTGTGCAACCTGCGGCTCACACCTGTGGATGCGGGATCTGCATGGGGAGCGAACCGCCTATGACTTGATGCCAGGGTTGTTCGACGCGGCACTGGCCTGGCCCTTGCGCTCGGAGATCTACGCCGACCGGGCAATGGCGGCTGTTGCGTTACAGGGCGATCACCCTCGGATCCGCCGCGAGGCGTATGAAGGTGACAACCCTTTCGTCGATGGCGACGGAGAAGAGCGCGGTTAAAGCAACCTGTCCTCAAAGACGGGTACGCGGCAGTTTCGGACCGCTCCAGTAGGCACCGCTGTTCTGGCGCAAGGCGTCATAGGCCTCCATCCGGTTTTGCGTTTCCTGGCCGCCGGCCTCGATCAGATGGGTCAAAAGACACTCCAGTACCGCCATTGCGCCGCCAATGGCACCAAAGGGATGCAGCGAATTGGCCGCGACTGCCAGAGTGTGATCGGCGCGGATACCGGGGGCGATGACCTCGCTGTCAGCAATCAGGATCACCGTGGCGCCGCGTTCGCCCGCAAGGCGCAACGCCTGGATGGTGCCGGCAGAGTAAGGCGCAAAGGTCAGTGCAATCAGGCAATCCTGCGCGCCAATATCCACCAGATCGTCCAAAGCGGCCCCCATGTGGCGGGGCACCAACTCCAGCGTCGGCAACGCCATGCGGCCGACGTAGTGAAAATAATAGGCCAACGCATAGGACGACCGGGTGGCTGTTACATAGCTGCGCCGCGCCCCGAGCAGGGCGGCGGTAATCGCCTGGGTGCGTTCAGCGGTCATCAGACGCAGCGACCGCGACACGATGTTTATCTGGTTGCGCGCCGCGTCTGCCTGCATCTGGCCGACGGTGCCTTGCCGCGCCATTGCGTCCAGCCAGTCGGACCCCAGATCGGTGTCCCGAGCGGTCGTCAATGCCGCCCGGAACGGCGCCCGAAAACTGTCGTAGCTATCATAGCCAAGTCCCTGTGCCAGGCGCACAAAACTGTTCGCGCTGATCCCGGCCTTGCGGGCGGAGTCCCGCACTGTGTCCAGTCCAAAGTCGCCGGGGTTGTCGATCACGTATTTGGCTGCGGCTTTGAGCCGTGGCGGCAGTTGCTCCATGCGCTCCTTCAGGTGCTGAAGGAGACGGGCGGTCTTATGCGGTGCGAGATGCGGGTCCATTAACGCATCAGAACAGATGTGCGACGAATAGCAATAGCAGAACGCATGTCTTCATTCGGACAGGGTGCACCATAGCGGACTTTGCGTCGCCGGCTGTAGAATCGAAAACTGCCCCCGAACCGATTCGGCGCGGGGGCAGTCGTGCTGAATGGTGGTGCGCAGTTCGGGGTTTACGCTGAAATGACCTTCAATTCGGAGTCTGCCTCCAGCTCGATACTGCCGTCGTCGCTGACGGTAATTTTGTCGCCATGGTTCAGGTTGTTCAGACCTTTGCAGGCGACCAGCATCAGGATGTCCTTTTCACGCGCAACAATTGCCATATGGCTCAGCCACCCGCCGACTTCGCTCAACACTGCACCGGAGCGTTGAACCCAGGGTAGCCAGGCTGGGTTGATCATCCGACAAACCAGGATGTCACCATCCCTGAAATCAGCAAAGGCCGCGGGATCGATGACGCTGTTGTCTTCCATCCAGAACACGCGGGCCGTCATGCTGCCGCTGCCGGACACACAGGTTCCGCTCAGGTCGCCGTCGCCGGTTTGAACGGCAGTGCCGAGCGACAGCATTTCGCAGTCGCGCAAGCTCAGCGACACGGCGGTGGGCGCGGACTGTTTGCGCAGTGCTTCGGTGTCGGCGCGGGCTTCGGCAACCGCGCGCAAGGAGGCAGCGTTGGTCCAGTCGCCGGACAGCACCTCCTCAAAGGTGAGGCTGAACACAAGATCTCCCAACCCGCTGATTTCACCGAGCGCCAGCAACGCCCGACGCAGTTCCGCCAGAATGCGCAGGGCCTCGTGTTTGGCTTGCTCTTTCAGGTCTTGGTACGCGATGGCGAGGCTGATGACATTGTCCAGCTCATCCGGGAGGTTGGCGGGGGTCGGCACCCCGCCGATAGGTGCCACGGTCCCGACCAACAGCGAGTTCAGTAAACTCGGCGCTTCGCTGTAGCGGGGCGACGAAAGCTCGTAGTCAAAGATCGATCGGTGCCCCATAAGCCGCAGCGCGCGCGTCTCGGCATCCTTGCCGGTGCAAGAGGCCAGCAGGCTTGAGGGCGCGTTTGGTAGCTCGGCATGCATCAGATGGGCGCGCAGCGCGGGGTCACCCGCGGTGGCCGCACTGGCCTCTCCCATGGTGAAACCGGCCAGAATGTTGATTTTCTCGGCCTCCAGATAAATGTCATGAACAAACAACTGGCGCAGCGTGGCTATGCTTTCGATCAGTTTGGCCTGCGGAAGCGCCGCATAGTTCATTGCCTGCCAGACCGCCAGTTCGTCTGTCAGCCTTGGCATCACCTCGTTGCGGAAGTGCGCGATCATCGGCCGGGCCTTCCTGCGCAATTGCTTGGCCTTCGTGGCTGTCAGCTTCAGGGTCATGTCCTGTTTCAGGGCCACATCGACATAGGTCTTTCCGAACAGGTTGACGAGATGGCCATCGCGCCCCTCAGGCAGACCGTAGGGAACACCCAACTCACGGCAGGCGAGGTCGACGCTGCCGCCGGGGGCCCATAGCGCGCTCATCAAGGAAAATGACAGCGGGGTGGGGCGGGGCAGAACCTCCGACATCTCATCCTGTTCCAGAATGGTCTGGTCCGGATCGGCGTCCGCGTAGCGGTCGAGAAGGTCACGCCATTCGGCCAGTCGGACCCGCTCTTGCTCGCTGCCCAGCGACAGGGTGGTAATGTCGCGACTTTGCACGATCTGGAACTGGCCGTTTGCATAGGCCCATTCCACGTCCTGCGGCGCGCCAAACTTTTCCTCGATACGTTTGCCCAGGGTCAGCAGCGGGCCCATGTTTAGGGTCTGGTCCTGCCCAGGATCGGCAGGCAGCCCGGTGTAGCGGCCAAAGCGCAGCGATGTCGGAGTGACGCGGCCTGATACCAGATCTTCGCCGCAGCCCCTGACCCATTCTATCATGCTCATACCGGGGGCCGTCGGGTCCTGGGTAAACAGGACGCCTGCGTATTCCGCCTGCACCATTTCCTGCACCACGATATTGCCCTGACTGCTGCTGTCGCCCTCCGCCGCATAGCTGGCGGCGCGGTCGGAGGAAAAGCTGGCCACCACTGCGTCCAGAGCTGCGCGCATCGTTTCAACGGTTACATCCAGAACGGAGTCGAACACGCCGGCAAAGCTCTGATCGGCGCCGTCTTCGTTGCTGGCAGAGGAGCGCACAGCCACCGGCCTGCCGCCTGCGAGTTGAAAGACCTGCGCCGCGAATGCATCTTTCTGCGTATCCGTCATGGCGCGATAATCCTGAATGGCATCCGTGCGCAGGATGACGCCGCCGGGCACGGGCAGGCCCGCGTTTTTCAACAATGACAGGCGCAGCGCCTTGTTGCCGGCCTCTGCCAGTTCTTCGGTATAGCCCATGGGAATGACACCGCGGGGCAGCCTGGCCAGTTGGGCCTGATGCGCGCGGCGCGCACAGGACCCAGCCAAGCTGCGGTGCAAGCCCGTCACATAGGCCCGTTGCGCCAGCAGCAGCGTCAGGCTGAAACAAAGGTAGATATTGGCAGCGCCCGACAGGCTGAAGACCATGGCAAACAGCGCGGGCAGGCCGAGCACCATCCACAGCTGTTTCTGGCGCTTGGTCTTGGCCACAGCCCAGAGCAAGTACACGGCCGCGAGGGCGCAGAACAGAATTGGCATGACAAACAGCGGATCAGGCGCGCCCAGATCGGGCATCCACAGGAATGGCGTCCCGAGGCTGGTGCTGGCCTGTTGCGCGGCAGAGACCCCCAGCATCATCACCGGCAGGAACAGCAGCGCGGTGAGATTCTTCATGGGGGTCAGGCCTTTGTCGGCATAAAATGCCTGAACGGCCCGCGCCTTGCGCACGGGATCATCAGCCAGGCGCACTTTCAGCGCCTTCAGTTCATCGGCGGTCGCAGCTGTGATGAGCTGGTCACGTTCCGATTTCAGCGCAACGGGCAGCACAAGGATGCGTGTGATGATGGACAGCCCGAGAAGGCCGAGCAGGATATGGCTGCGTTCATGCACCCACAGAAGGGCGGTGGACAGGGCGGAGATCGCCTGATCCCAAAGCCCTGTTTGCTGGTCGGCCAGCCAGTCCTGCACATGCGGTTTGGGCGCAGGCGCGACGAAATATTCCCATGGCAGGGTGTAGCGACCTCGAAAATCAATGCCTTGCTGCGACAGCTCCAGCCCCAGGACCTGGCTCATGAAGCAGCTGCGACGGTCATAGCAAGCGGCTATCGTGGGCTTTTCGGGGTCCAGCGCAGCGATTTTCTGCATTAGATCGGCGGTTGTCATCTTGCGAATCGGGATGTTGATGGCGCCGGGCAGGCGGCCCGCAGCAAAGTCTCCGGGATAGCGGGTATCAACGATTTGCAGGTCTTCGGTCGCCAGCAAAGATTTGAAGTCATCGGTGCTCAGCAACACGTCCTTACCCGGATATTCGGGGATCGCACGCAAATCGGACAAGGATTTCACGTCCTTGTCGGAAAAGTCGCGCCCTTCGACGATCCATTTCTCGATACCGCCCTTGATGAAGCTGCAATCGATGCCCATCGCCGCAAGCCGGGCGCAGGTCTCGGAGCTGCGGTTGCCGTTGTGGCAGAACAACACGACCTTTTGTCCGGGCTGCACCGGGCGACTTTGGAGAAAATCCGGAAACCGGATGTGGGTCGCGCCAGGCAGGGTGCCCATGGCATTTTCACCGGTCTCGCGGATGTCATAGAACAGTGTCGTGCCATCCTCCAGCGCCGCGGCGGCGTCGGCTGTGCTGATCCCCAGTGGGTGGTCTTCCTGCTTGGAGAAGCTGGTCTCCTTGAGGCTGCTGTCCTTGATGGCGGTGCCGTCGAACTGGGCCGGCCGGGTCAGCGTTGCCTGGAGACGCGTCAGCTCTGCCTGCTTGTACGTTGAGTACTGCCAATAGTTGCCCGCTGTCAGAGCCACTACCACCAGCGCCAGCCCAAAGATCAGCTTGACCGGGTAGCGCGCCGCCGTTTTGCCCTTCTTGGGCGTATAACCCAGCTTTGCGGCGACTACGGCCCCAAGTCCGGAAATCATGGCAATCCCGACAGCAAACACCTGCGACAAGGAAGATACCGACCCGATGACAAGTTCAGGGGAGGGGATGGCAAGCGCCGCCACCGGAAGAGTCGAAAAAAGCGACGCAAGAACAAGAAGCTGGGTTTTGTTCTTGCGGTTCAGCTTGGACGGGCGGGACATAAGCGGAGTTTTCACAGCGGTTCCTGCTGAGCCATGGAAGACTGGCGGTTTGAATTGTGGCGAATTTGTCTAAAAGATTACGTAATTATTACTGAACCATTAACATAATATCCGGAGGATAAAAGAAGCGCAAATTTTTCCGATAAAATTTGGTGCGTTAACATTGTCTTTTTTGCAATGTGAGATGAAACAGAGGTCGATGGTCATGCGATGCGTTGGCCACGGTCTGTTAGGAGACATATCCCGTGAAGCTGTTTCAGTTGCTCCGCCCTGTTCTATCTCTTGTCTGCGGGCGGGGGCGATTGGCGCTGTGTCTTGCAGCGGCGCTGGTGCAGGTGGCTCCGCTGCAGGCGGACACCGAACTGGTGTTTGGGACCTACGCCGCGGACAAACCGACCGCGACGGTCCGCCAGTATCAACCCTTTTTGTCCTTCCTGTCTGAGCGCATGACCGAAAGACTGGGCGAACAGGTCACGATCCGATTGACAATTGCCAAGGAATATGGCGAAGGCATCCGGCAGCTGGCCGCGGGGGAGGTCGATTTTGCCCGGTTCGGCCCTGCCTCCTATGTCCATGTGATGAAGGAAAACCCGAACATCCGCATTGTTGCGATCGAGTCCAAGGACGGCGGCAAGCGGTTCAATGGGGTGATTGTGGTCCACGCCGATAGCCCGGTTCAGTCGGTTGCAGAGCTGGCGGGTCGGAGTTTTGCCTTTGGCGATGAGCTGTCGACGATCGGGCGCTACCTTGCACAGGAATATCTGCTGGAAGCGGGTATCAGCAGCGCGGAGCTGACAGAGTTTGCCTATCTCGGCCGCCATGACCTGGTCGGCGAAGCCGTTGGCGCGGGCAAGTATGCAGCCGGGGCGCTGAAGGAAAGCACCTACAAGAAATTGGCGGCAAAGGGGGTGCCGATCAGGGTCCTGGCCTCCTTTGAGAACGTGACCAAACCCTGGTTGGCCGCTGATGACATGGCGCCTGAGGTGCTGGAGGCGATGCGCCAGGTCATGCTGTCCTCGGAGAACGAGGACCGCGTGCGGGAGATTTCCAAGAACGGCTTCCTGACCGGGGCCGATACGGATTACGACATCATACGCCGGGCGATGGAGCGCAGCCTGGCATTCTGAGGCAGCTACGACGGCGATGAAACATACAAGCATCCTTTTCCAGATCGTATTGTCCCTGTTGGTCGTGGCCACAGTGGTCGGTCTGGCCGTGGGTGAACTGGCCAAGCGTCAGGAGGTGCACCGCCTGGAGAAGCATCTCGAAGAGAACGCCGACATGACGGTGTCATTGCTGAGCGGTCTGATGTTGGAGTCCATCATCGTGCAGGATGTCCCGGTGCTGGAAAGCGGGCTGACCGAGGCCGTCACCCGGATGCCGCAGCTCCTGGCCATCGAGATCCGCAATCCGTCGGGCCGGGTTCTAGGCTCCGCGGCGGTACCCGGTCAGGAAAATTCCGACACATATGTGATGTACGAGCGTCCTATCGAACTGGAGGGGGCGTCTTTCGGGACGATGGTCGTCAAGTGGTCCACCCGAGACGGCGAGGCCCTGGTGCGCGCCAGGGTGCGTCAGATCATGGTCTGGACTGTGGTGCCGGTGCTGGCGTTGTCGCTGCTGGTGTTGCTGCTGGTGAATGTGCTGGCTCTGCGCCCACTTCACCGTATCCACAAACGAATGTCAGGGGCCATCGCAGGGCTGCGCAGCCCGATCCGGCGGTTGCCATGGTATGCCTCCCGCGAGTTTCAGGCGCTGGATTTTTCCGTTGGCGTCCTGGAGGAAACCTTTGCGGAGCGCGATGAGCGCGAATATGCGATGGAGCAGGCGCGCGAGGCCGCCGACATTGCCAACCGGGCCAAATCCGAATTCCTTGCCAATATGAGCCATGAAATCCGCACACCGATGAACGGGGTGATTGGCATGGCGGAACTGTTGCAGGAAACCCCGCTCGACGATGACCAGAAGTTGTACTCTGAAACCATCGCAAAGTCGGGGTCAGCGCTGCTGACGATCATCAATGATATTCTGAACTTCTCCAAGATCGAGGCTGGAAAGGTTGAGCTCGCCCAGGCGCCGTTCAATCTTCAGACGGCGCTGGAGGACGTAGTCACCTTGCTGTCACCGCGCGCGGCCGAAAAGGGTGTTGAGATCACCATGCGCTATGACCCGGCTCTGCCCGAAGTGTTCGAGGGGGACGCGGGCCGGATCCGCCAGGTGATTACCAACATCGCCGGTAATGCGGTCAAGTTTACCAGTGAAGGATATGTCTACATCGATGTGACCGGCCGCCCGGGTCCGGACGGCCGGTATGCGCTGCGGCTGCGAATCTCCGACACCGGTATCGGCATTGCGCAGGAGCGTTTGGGTCGGATCTTCCGGGCCTTCGAACAGGCTGATTCCGCCGCCACCCGCAATTTTGAAGGCACGGGCCTGGGTTTGGCGATTTCCGCGCGGCTGCTGGAGTTGATGGGTGGGACCGTCAAGGTGAATTCCGAACCGGGCAAGGGGTCCGAGTTCGTGCTGGAGATCCCGCTGCCGGAAGGTGGTGCGCTGGAGACACCGAAATCGGACTGCAAGATCAACCTCTCGGGGCATTGCGGGCTGGTGGTCGATGATCTGGAACTGAACAGAACGATCCTCTCCGAACGGCTGAGCAGCTGGGGCGTGCAGTCGGTCTGCGCAGCCTCAGCCCGCGATGCGCTGGAAATCCTTTCGGATTCGCAGCTCACCGGGCGCCGGTTTGACTTCATCCTTCTGGATTTCCAGATGCCGGAGGTTGATGGGCGCGAACTGGCGGAACGTATTCGCGCCCTGCCGGAGTTTCGTAACGTTCCCGTCGTCATCCTGTCATCGGTTGAACATGCTCTGAACCGCAGCGAATGCGATAGCATCGGCGCCTGCGAGTTTGTACTCAAACCGGTACGCGCCGCCCAGCTGCGGCAGGTTATTTCCCGCATGCTGAAGGGCGTGGAGACAGACGCGGTGCGGCCAGTTGGCGCCGACGCGCAGCTGGCCGCAGAGGGCAAGATGGTCCGTGTGCTCCTGGCGGAAGACAACCGGACCAACCAGGTGGTCGTGACCAAGATGCTGAAAGATTATCAGCTTGATATCCGCATTGCCAAAAATGGCGTCGAAGCTGTCGAGATGTTCCGCGTCCAGCGCCCCGACATTGTGCTGATGGACATGATGATGCCGGAGATGGACGGTTTGGAAGCCACGGCTGAAATGCGTCGGATAGAGGCGAATGCAGGCGACGACAGCTGCCCGATTGTGGCGCTGACCGCCAATGCGCTGCGAAGTCATCAGGAAAAATGCCTGCGGGCCGGCATGGATGATTTTTTGAGCAAGCCGATAAACAAGAAAGCGTTGATCGATACCATCCGAAAATGGACCGGTGTCGAGGATCGGGGCGCGCTGCAAAGCACCGGAACTTGACGCGCGCGCAAGCCCGGTGTTGGGTATCTTCTCTCTGAGAGGCGGGTGCAGGCGTCCTCGGAAAAGCCTTGGGGATAACACGCTCCTGTTCAGCCGCGGGGACGGAGCAGAAGCCCTCCCAGGCTACAAGCGGCAAAGAAAGCTGCGGCCAGGCAAACGATGCTGGGGCCGGCCGGGGTGTCGAACACAAAGGCCAGCTGCAAGCCACCGGTGGCGGCCAGCATCCCCAACACTGCGGCAACAATGGCCATGCGCTCAGGTGTGCGGGCGAAGGGACGGGCGGCAGCTGCCGGGATCAAAAGCATGGCCGCGATCAGCAAAACCCCCACAACCTTGATGGCGACCGCGACAACCAGCGCCAGCGCCAGCGTTAAAACCATCTGCTCGCGGCGTGGATCGATACCGGCGGCATGAGCAAGGTCGGGGTTCAGCGTTGCGGTCAGCAAGGCCGACCACCGCCACCACAGCAGAAAAAGAACCAATAGGGCGCCGCTCCAGATCACCGCAAGGTCGCCGCGCCCAACGGCAAGAATGTCGCCGAAAAGATAGGCCATCAAATCAATCCGCACCCCGGACAGGAACGACACCGCAACCAGGCCAAAGGCGAGTGAGGAATGCGCCAGCACCCCCAACAACGTGTCCATCGCATAGCCGCGCCCGGCCAAGGCCGACACCGTGGTGGCCATCGCCATCGCCATCGCCAACACCCCGGCGAAGATCGATACGTCAAAACTGAGCGCCAGCGCCACACCCAGGATCGAGGCATGTGCGGTGGCATCGCCGAAATAGGCCATCCGCCGCCAGACCACGAAACACCCCAGCGGCGCCGCAGCAAGCGCCACGCCGATGCCTGCCAAAGCGGCGCGGATCAGGAAATCGTCGAGCAGGTCCGTCATTCTGCGGCCTCTTGCGGTTGGCCATGGGAACAGCCCTGCCCATCGTGGTCGTGACTGTGGTTGTGTTCGTGCCGATACAGCGCCAGCGCACCTTGGGTGCCGGTGCCAAACAGGGCGCGATATTCCGGGGCGGAGGCGACATGCTCCGGCGCGCCCTCGCAGCAGACGTGCCCATTGAGGCACACAACCCGGTCCGAGGCCGCCATCACCACATGTAGCTCGTGACTGACCATCAGCACCGCGCAGCCCAGTTCCTGTCGGACTTTTGCGATGCGCTGGTAGAACGCAGCTGAGCCAGGCTGGTCCAAACCCTGCGTGGCCTCATCCAGGATCAGCAGTTGGGGGTCGCACAACAAAGCGCGCGCCAGCAAGACGCGCTGAAACTGACCGCCGGATAAATCCGACATCTGCCGCGCGGCCAGGTTCTGCGCGCCTGCCTGGTCCAGCGCTTCCTGTGCGCGGCACGCGCTGACCCGCTGCGGCAGGCTGAGAAAGCGGCGCACCGTCAACGGCAGCGTCGGGTCGATATGCAGCTTTTGCGGCACATAACCAATGCGCAAACCCGGCGCCCGCTGCACCGTGCCCGCCGACGCGCGTTGCGCACCGATGATGCTGCGCAGAAGCGTTGATTTGCCCGACCCGTTCGGGCCCACCACGGTTACGATCTCGCCCGGGTCGATTTGCAGGTTTACACGGGACAAAACCGTGTTTCCGCCGTGGCGCACGGACAGGTTTTGCAGGGAAATCAGGCTCATGCGGGGGGAGCCTTCTGGCATTTGGGGCACAAGCCCTCGGCCTCTACCACCGCGCGCTCAATGATGAAGCCCGCGTCGCGAGCGGCTTGTCCCAGCTGCCCCTCGGCGGGTTCGCGCTGGGTTTCGGCAACCGCGTCGCAGGCGCGGCAGATCAAAAAGGACGCAGCGTGGCTTTCGCCCGGATGGGTGCAGGCAATAAAGGCATTCAGCCGCTCGATTTTGTGCGCAAAGCCGTTCTTTACCAGGAAATCCAGTGCCCGATAGGCCACAGGCGGCTGCGACCCCAACCCTTCTTCGCGCAGTTTGTCCAACACCTCGTAGGCGCCGAGCGCCCGGTGCTGCTGCAGCAGGATTTCCAACACCCGTCGCCGCACCGGAGTGAATTGCAGCCCGTTGGTCTGACAAAAGCGATCGACCGTGGCGATGCAGTCGTGGATGCAGCTCTTGTGGTCGTGCGGGGCAAAGCCGATGGGGTCCATGGCGCCAGATCCTTTGGGACAGGTGATTTGCCTCTTGATATGTTATGTTATGACGTTTATCAACTGCGTGATGTTATAAGATTACATGGGGCCGATATGCGGATTGCAGGCAGGAAGAAGATTGGTGCGGCAGCAGTGGCACTGCTGGCGGGGGCAGGCAACTCTTGGGCGGAGGTGCCACAGGTGGCTACCGATATTGCACCGGTGCACGGCTTGGTCGCGCGGGTGATGCAGGGGCTGGGCGACCCGGCGCTGGTTGTGCCTCCGGGTGCCTCGCCGCATGGCTATTCCCTGCGCCCCTCGCAGGCGCGGGCACTGGATCAGGCGGACCTGGTATTCTGGCTCGGCACACCGCTGACCCCCTGGCTGGCTGGCCCGCTGGAGGAGTTGGCCACGGATGCCCATCGCGTTGAGTTGTTGAAAACCGCGGGCACCACGGTGCTGCCCTTCCGCGAAGGCGCGCGGTTCGAAGCCCATGATCATGATGAGCATGACGACGAACATGGCGAAAAGGACCATGGGGACCACGACGACCATGGGCATGGCGATGACCATTCGGATCACGCAGGCCAAGACCATGGCCATGATGACCATGACGGTCACGGGCATGATGACCATGGCCACACCGATCACGACCATGCGGAACACGGCGATGACGGGCACGATCATGAAGAGCACGCTGACCATGGTCACGACGATCAGGGTCACGCGGATCACGAGCATGATGACCATGGTCATGCCCATCACGGTGATGACCCGCATGCCTGGCTGCTGCCGAGCAATGCGCAGGCCTGGCTCGACGTGATCGCGGCGGAACTGTCAGAGGTGGATCCGGAGAATGCAGCCACCTATCGCGCCAATGCGGATGCAGGTAGGCAGGAGATCGCCGCTGCCGTCGAGACTGTTACCCAGCAGTTGGACGCCTTCCGCGATCGGCAGTTCATCGTGTTCCACGACGCCTATCAATACTTTGAGCAGGGCTTTGACCTGTCCGCGGCAGGGGCGATTTCCCTAAGCGATGCAACCAAGCCGAGCCCGGCCCGGCTGGCCGAGGTGCGCGACGTGGTGGCGGAGCTGAACGTGTCCTGTGTCTTCTCGGAACCCCAGTTCAATCCAGGACTGGTGGCCACGGTGCTGGACGGAACCGGTGCTGGCACCGCGGTGCTCGATCCGCTGGGTGCCGGGTTGGAGCCGGGGCCGCAGTTCTACCCGGCACTGCTCAGCCAGTTGGGGACGGCGATCGCCGGATGCAAGTAACACTCTGAGACAGGGGAGCGGGCCGCAGTTGCCCGCTCCTTTTACCGGTTGCCAATCAGGTGGGTCAGCGTGGCACCGGTTTCGTAGTAGGCGCTGCGCAGCCCGGCACAAGGTAGCCTGTGGTCTTGGGTCAGCGGCACGGGCAGAGACGCCGGATCGCCACTCAGCAGCGCGTCAGCCATTGCGGTACCAAACAGGGTGCCAGGACCGATGCCGCGACCGGAATATCCAAAGCAGGCGTAGCCGTCCTTCAGGTCCAGGATCTTCGGCAGGTGTTCGGTGGTCATGGCAATCCGCCCATGCCAGTGATTGCGCAAGGCGATGTCGCCCAGTTCCGGAAAAACAGCCGCCAACTTGCGGCGCAGCCAGCTGCGGTGCAGGGCGCTGCCCACATGATTCAGTGATCCCATGCCGCCGATCACAAGCCGCCCGGCCTGATCCAGCCGCCAGGACGACATCACCAATGCGGTGTCCCAACACCCCTCGCGTCCCGGCAGGATCTGGTCGCGCAGTACAGCCGGAAGCGGGTCGGTCGCGGCCTGGAAATAATGCACCGGAATCAACTGCGGCGCGTCATAGCCGGGAATGGCGCGGGCATAGGCATTCGTTGCCATAATCAGTTGGCGGGCGCGGATCTGGCCGCGCGGCGTGGTCACGCGCCAGCCTCCCGCGTCGCGGCTTAACCCTGTGGCGGGGGTATGGCAGGCCAGCTTCGCGCCGGCCTCGGCGGCGGCGCGGGCCAGGCCGCGGGCATAGGCCATCGGCTGGATGGTTCCTGCGCGCGGGTCGAACAGCGCGCCATGCACCGCCCTGCTGCCGACCCGCGCTTGAGCCTCGCCGCTGTCCAGCAACGTGACCGGCGCGCCGATCGCAGTCAATTGAGCGTGGCGCCGGTGCAGATCCTTCATACCGGACGGAGCATGGGCGCAGTGCAATGTGCCCCGGTGCATCGGCTCGCAGGCGATACGGTGCTTCTCAATTAGCGAAAACACCATGTTCGGGGCCTCGGCCAGCCGCGCCGACAGGCGGTTGCCTGCTTCTGCGCCCAGGTGGGCGTTGATGTCCTCGGGCGGCAGCCAGAGGCCGGCGTTGACCAGCCCTACGTTGCGGCCGGACCCACCGCTGCCGATCTCACCAGCTTCGATCAGCTGCACCGACGCGCCCCGTTCGGCCGCCCGCAGCGCCGCCGCGCAGCCCGTATAGCCACCGCCGATCACCGCCAGATCGACCGTGACCTCCCCGGACAGGTCCGGGAAGGATGGGGTTTCCTGACAGGTTTGTTGCCACAGGCAGGATGCCAGATCAGATGTCAAACGTGATCCCCTGAGCAAGCGGCAGCGCGCGTGAATAATTCACCGTGTTGGTCTGCCGACGCATGTAACCTTTCCAGGCGTCGGAGCCGCTTTCACGTCCGCCGCCGGTTTCCTTTTCGCCCCCAAAGGCGCCGCCGATTTCAGCGCCGGAAGGACCGATGTTCACATTGGCAATACCGCAGTCCGAGCCCGCTGCCGAGAGGAAAAATTCGCATTCGCGCACATCGGTCGAGAAGATGCAGGACGATAATCCCTGGGGGACTTCGTTCTGCATTTCAATGGCTTGCTCCAGATCTTTGTATTTCACAACGTAGAGGATCGGCGCAAAGGTCTCCGTGTGCACGATAGCACTCTGCGCAGGCATCTCGACGATCGCCGGATGGGCATAAGCCGCATCGCTGTGGCTCTGTGCGAGCGCCTGTCCGCCGCCATGGATGGTGCCGCCTTCGGACTTGGCCTGCTCCAGCGCGCTTGTCATCGTGTCGAGCGCGGCGCGGTCGATCAGCGGGCCGACCAGAGTGCCGTCTGCCAGCGGGTCGCCGATCGGCAGGCCCTCGTAGGCCTTGATCAGTCGCGGGATCAGCGCGTCGTAGATGTCTTCATGCACGATCAGGCGGCGCAGAGAGGTGCAGCGCTGACCCGCGGTGCCCACGGCAGAGAACACGATGGCGCGCAGGGCCATTTCCAGATCAGCCGAGGGGGCGACGATCATCGCGTTGTTGCCACCAAGTTCCAGAATGGTGCGGCCCAGACGGCGCGACATGTCAGCGGCGACCGCCTTGCCCATCGGCACAGACCCGGTGGCAGAAATGATGGCAACATCATCAGAGGCCGTCAACACCTGGCCCAGATCGCGTTCGCCGATCAGCACCTGGATCAGCCCCTCCGGCGCGTCGTCGCCAAAGGTCGCCATGGCGCGGTCGCAGATCTTCTGCACTGCCAGCGCGGTGAGCGGCGTCTTTTCCGACGGTTTCCAGATCACCGGATCACCGCAGACCAGCGCCAGGGCCGCATTCCAGCACCACGGCGCCACGGGAAAGTTGAAAGCGGTGATGATGCCGCAGGTGCCCATCGGGTGCCAGCTTTCGCGCATCGCGTGGCCGGGGCGCTCCGACGCGATGGTCAGACCATAGAGCTGGCGCGACAGGCCGACGGCAAAGTCGCAGATGTCGATCATCTCCTGCACTTCGCCCAGACCCTCCTGATAGATCTTGCCGCATTCCAGGGTGACCAGTCGGCCCAGGTTTTCCTTTTCCCGGCGCAGCTCGTCGCCCAGCAGGCGCACCAATTCGCCGCGGCGTGGGGCGGGCACCGCGCGCCAGGATTTAAAGGCGGTCTTGGCGGCGGCGATGCGGGTTTCTGCGTCCGCCACGCTGTGCATCTTCAACCGGGCGATTTCACTGCCATCCACCGGCGTTGTCACGGAAAGATGCCCGCCGGTGAGTTCACTTTCGGTCAGGCCAGCAGCGGCGAGGATTTGGGAATGGGACATGGTGTGTTCCTTGTGATGCGAAGGCGTGTCATGAGGAAAAATCAGGTGGCGTCTTTCGCTCAGCTTTGCCAAACATAGCTATGATATAGAAATTGCACCGGTCGCGCGGGATTGCTAATGAAAGTAAATCCTGACCTCATGAGTTCTTATCATATGATCGCGCCGCGTCGCTTCCTGCCGTCCATCCCTTCTCTGCTGGCGCTGGAGGCGGTGGACAGGCTGGGCAGTGCTTCCGCCGCGGCGGAGGATTTGTCGCTGACCCAAAGTGCGATCAGCCGTCAGTTGAAACAGCTGGAGGAGCAGATGGGCGTGGACCTGATTGCCCGCGACCAGATGCGCATGCAGTTGACACCCGCGGGTGCAGGTTTCGCGCGGGAGGCGCGGGCAATCCTCACACGGCTGGCGCAAGCTTCGGTCAAATTGCGCGCCAATCCGGACGGGGGCAGTCTGACCTTATCGATCCTGCCGTCCTTTGGACTGCACTGGCTGGCGCCGCGACTGCGAGATTTTGCCGCGCTGCATCCGGGTATCACCGTCAACCTGCACACCCACAACCTGCCGTTTCAATTTGATGCGGGCAGCGCCCAGGCGGCGATCCACTACGGCGTGCGGGACTGGCCGGGCGTCGCCTATATGCCTTTGATGCCAAAGCATGTGTTGCCGGTCTGCGCGCCGGGGCTGATGGCAAAGTCGGCGGACAGCGCTGCGGCGCTGCTTGACTATCCGCTCCTGCATCTGGAAACCCACCCCGACTGCTGGGAGCAGTGGTTCCGGCTGCACGACGTTGCAGCACCCAAGCTGAAGGGCATGTTGTTCGACCAGTCCTCGGCGATGACGCAGGCGGCTGTGCATGGGCTGGGGGTGGCCCTGCTGCCGAATTTCCTGGCCGAGAACGAAATTACCCAAGGTCGGCTGATGCTGGCGATGCAGGGCGCGGCTGTTCGCCTGGGGGAGTATTTCCTGGTGTGGCCCGCCGAACATGCAGAGGATTACCCGCTGATCAAGTTTCGCGAGTGGCTGACTACGCAATTAGAACAGGAGGTTTGAGATGCGGCTCCCGAGCTTGACACATCTGCGCTGTTTCGAAAGCGCGGCCCGCCATCAAAGCTTTACCGCCGCCGCCGAGGAGCTGGGCCTGACCCAGAGCGCGGTCAGCAAGAAGGTCAAGGAGCTGGAGGCGGACCTCGGCTTTGACCTGTTCCAGCGCGTAGGGCGCGGTGTGGTGCTGACGGCGGCTGGGCAGGGGCTGTCCGCAGATCTGGAGTTGGATCTGGCCGGCCTGCGCGCCACCCTGCAAAAGGCGGCCGCCGCAGGGGCGGGGCGCTCGGCGCTACGGTTGGCGGTGTTGCCCGGCTTTGCGAACCATTGGCTGATCCCGCGGCTTCCGGATTTCTTTGATCGCCATCCAGAGATCGAGCTGAGTTTTTCCACCCGGTTGGAGCCCTTTGATTTCGCGCGTGAAAACTTTGACCTTGCGGTACATTTCGGGTTCGACAACTGGCCGGGCACCCAGATGACGCCGCTGTTTGGCGAGGAAATGGTACCGGTCTGCGCCCCCGGTTTCCACGCGGCCCATCAGCTGCGGCAGGCTGGAAACCTGGCGGCTGTACCGCTGCTGCATCTGGACAGCCGCGCAGGCGCCTGGGCCGAGTGGTTTGAACGCGCGGGTCTCGACGGGCCGCCGCGACAGGACGGGCGCTACTTCGATCAGCATTCCATGGTGATTGCCGCGGCAGCGGCCGGATTGGGTGCGGCGATCGTACCCTATGACATGGTCGCGCGTGACATCGCCGCTGGCACGTTGCTGCGCATTGACGGCCCCGCCCTGGTGTCGCGTAAGCGGTACTTTCTGGTTCGGCCACACGGGCCGCTGCCGGAGGCCGCGCAAAAGCTCGACGGCTGGATACGCAGGCAACTGCGCCTCAGCGCCCGGTGACGCCATCCGCTAGGCGGTATGAGGAAACGGAATGGGTGCTGTCCCAAACAGCAGCTGTTTCAGGCGCCTCTGCCGTTTCATGCTGAGGGCGCCATCCATCCAGCAGGGAGCCTTCGTTCATGGCCCAATTCCGCCGCGCCCGCCGTCTTGACCCAATCGGGGTTTCCGAAATTCTGACCATCGGTGCCCGCGCGGCCAAGATGAAGCGTCAGGGCGCGCCGGTCATCATCCTGGGCGCGGGAGAGCCGGACTTTGACACGCCGGACCACATCAAGACCGCTGCGGCGGACGCGATGCAGGCGGGCGAGACGAAATATACCGCTCTTGGCGGCTCGGACGCGATGAAGCGGGCGATCCAGGAGAAGTTCAAACGTGACAATGGATTGGACTATGATCTGGACCAGATCATCGCCGGTACCGGCGCCAAGGAGATCCTGTTTGATGCCTTCATGGCCAGTCTCGATCCAGGCGATGAGGTCATCATTCCGACACCGTACTGGACCTCTTATGCCGACATCATCCGCATTGCGGGCGGCGAGCCGGTTTTGGTCCCCTGCGGCAGTGACGTCGGCTTCCGCCTGTCGGCGGCGCAGCTGGACGCGGCGATCACGCCGCGCACCCGCTGGCTGCTGCTGAATTCACCTTCGAATCCGGCAGGTGCGGGCTATGGCGCGGCGGACTATCGGCCGTTGCTCGATGTCTTGTTGCGCCACCCGGATGTCTGGCTGATGGCTGACGACATGTATGAGCATATCACCTATGACGGGTTCGATTTTGTCACCCCCGCCCAATTGGAGCCGCGGCTGAAAGACCGGGTGCTGACCGTCAATGGGGTCTCCAAGGCCTACGCGATGACCGGATGGCGGCTGGGCTATGCCGGTGGCCCGCGCGACCTGATCGCGGCGATGAAAGTGGTGCAGTCGCAGTCGACATCGCATCCTTCATCGATCAGTCAGGCGGCTGCGGTGGCAGCTTTGACCGGTCCGCAGAACGTGCTGGCGGAACGCCGTGCCAGCTTTGAGGCACGGCGGGATCTGGTGGTGGAGGCGCTGAACGGCATGGAGGGCATTAGCTGCCCGGTGCCGCAAGGCGCATTTTATACCTTTGCCAATTGTGCAGGCGTTCTGGGCAGACGCACGCCGGAAGGGACGGTTCTGGAAACCGATGTGGATTTCTGTGCCTATCTGCTGGAACAGCACTATGTGGCGGTGGTGCCGGGGCGGGCCTTTGGCATATCGCCCTATTTTCGGATTTCTTATGCCACCTCGCAGGCTGAGCTTCGGCAGGCGTTGGAGCGGATTGAAACCGCTGTGGCGGCGCTGGTCTGAACCCGAACGGTTCTGCATGGGCGTCAGCACACTCGGCCGCGTGTCGGAGGTGACGGATATTACTGGGCCTGATACGCTGGGCGTGCGGTCATATAAGACATAGATGCCTATGCGGTATTCGGTTGTGGCGCACACGGAAGTGCAGACGCGGGTCAGATTCTCTAACGGGTCGGTTATTGGTGTCGTGGCCGAATTTGTTGATCCCGCCTGCCGGAGCGGTGCATGCAATCAGCGGCACCAGCGCAGTGGCCTGGGTAAGCTGGTTCCCGGTGATATCCATCACGCTGCCGACGACCAGCAATAGCCCGATGATGATCGCGTAACGGTTGTTCGAAAGCCTCAGCACCGTGCCGGAAAATTGCTGCGGGCCGCGATGCTAACGTTGGGGGATGTCATGTTGCTGGTCTCCGCCAGCGGCGACGTAAATGCCATAATCGGCGCACCGGAAATTAACGCCGGTTTCGGCGCTACGACACTTTGCATCACCCGGCCCGGAACCCGGTTTGCCGCGGCCTGCACGGTGCCCATTTGGCTGGACATGCCCACGGATCGCGACATCCACAAACCTAACGCCGCGCGTTATATGCAAATGATCGTAGTGGAGGCGCTGACAATGGCGGCGGCGCGGGTGTTGGTAGAGACCACGGAATACCTGCGCCGCATCCACGCGTCTCTCATGGCCTACCACGGTGGCACTGGGCCGCCGCCGCCGGGCGGCTAAGCCCGACTTCTGCGGGCGTTCAGCTCAGAATGCGCCGGGGGCGCATTGCAGACAGACCAGCCCCTCGCTGCGCCAGAAATCGACGACGCAGGCGCGGTCGTCGAACACGATCCAGGGGTCGAACCCGTCGAGCCGCATCTGTTGCAGCAGATCCCGTTTCACCTCCGGGTCGCTCAGCCCGTCGGCGTCGCCGGGGCGCAGGTAGATGCCGTCATAGGGCAGGTCGTTTGCATGCAGCCAGGCCACGGTCTGCGCGACCCAGCCTGCAGGGCGGCCAGAGCACATGACGATCTGTTCGCCACCGGCTTTCAGCTGACGAAGCACGCGCGCCACCGGCGCGATCACCGCGGTTTCGGCCATGGCATCGTGGAAGGCGTCCCAATGTTTTTGCGGCCCATGGACCAGCGGACCCACCCGCTGGGCGTCGAATTCTGCCAGCGTGCCGTCGATATCGAATACGGCACAGGGGCGGCGCGCTGGCGTGTCAAAGCTCATCTATAACTTCCTCATGGGTCAGGGGGGCGCCACCGGGCAAGGGGCGGTAAAGGATAGGGCGCGCATTGGGCGCGCGGGCGCCGGTGCCGGGTTGGCCGGTCAGCAGCCGGGCGGCGCGAATAACGCCGGAGTGGCAGACGATCACCGGCAGCGCCGGTCCGGCCTGCTGGACGCAGGTGGTGAGTGCGGAATGGACGCGCAGGATCATGTCGCGCCAGCCTTCCCCGTCTTGTGGTGTGTCCGTACGCGGGG
The DNA here is from genome assembly GCF_056033425.1 of Leisingera sp. SA32. Lineage (NCBI taxonomy): Bacteria > Pseudomonadati > Pseudomonadota > Alphaproteobacteria > Rhodobacterales > Roseobacteraceae > Leisingera > Leisingera sp. SA32. The sequence goes on from NZ_JBVYHB010000003.1 coordinate 74,249, forward strand.
GCAGGTCGGGCAGGGGGCGGCCTTCGAATTGGCCCCAGTCACGTTCCCGCAGCCCGTCCAGCGAAACTGCGACATGCTGCGGAAATCCCAGGTGGGCGGTGTCGCGCGCCCGTGTCATCGGGCTGGTGAACAAGGTCAGTGGATGGGACCAGTTCAGTTCCGCCAGCGCACGGGCCTGGCGGCGGCCCGTGTCTGTCAGCGCCACGTCCAGGCGGCCAGCGATAATGCTGTCGCGGTTGGCCGTGGTCTCGCCGTGGCGGATCAGGCAGAACCGGCGCGGCGGCAGCGCGGGCAGACCCTTCATCACAGCGCCACCGTTTCATGCAGGAACACTTGTGCATCAAAACCGGGCTCCAGCAGGTAATCCTCTGGCAGGGTGCAAAACGCGGGCGCGAAACGCCGTGCGCCGAGGCGGCGGATCATGGTGATCTGATCCGGCAGCGGTGGATGCACGTTCCATCGACAAAAATGGCCGCCCTCGACGGCCTCGATGCCGCGGGCATGGGCGGTCATGTGGCCGGTAAAGATCACATGCGCGTCGCGTCCCAGCCGACCGCTCTCGCGCCAGGCGCGCACATAGGCCCAGGCCGCGCCGCCATCTGCGTTGGGGGTATCGCAGATCAGAAAGCGGGCCGCGTCCAGCGGGCCGCGCTCCAGAAGCGGCGCAATCTCTTGCGCGCCGGGAGCAACCCCGCCGGAGGTCAGTGCCGCGCGCAAGGCGGTGGCGCATTCCGGGTCCAGCAGCACCGCTTCGGGGCCAAAGCGGCGCATCAGATGCAAAGCCAGCTCGCCCGCCCGGCCCGAGGGCGGCACCGGCAGCAGGATCTGCCCCGGCAGGCTGTCGATCAGTGCGTCCAGCTCGGCCAGCCGCTGGGCCTGCGGCACCGGGTTCAGATGGTAGGAACAGTCGATAATCGCGGTCTGCGCAGGCGGCGGCGTGTCAAAGGCGAACCAGCTGGATTCCTCTGACCAGTCGCCGGAATAGAACAGCCCGCCGCCGAGATCGAAGTGGAACCACACGCCGCCAAGCGCATGGCCGTTGCGCCCGGTGGTCAGGCGCACGCCGTCCAGCAGGGTTTCGCCCTGTTCCGGGAGCTCATGCACCTGCGCCGAGGGCGGCAGCGCCTGGGCGGTGCGGCGGGTGGCGTGGATCGGCAGGCCTGCCTCTACTGCGTAGGCCGCGCCGCCGATGTGGTCGACATGGTCATGGGTGACAAAGACCGCGTCGACTCCCTCCAGCCAGGTTGGGTCAAACTTGGCGTTGGCCTCGGGGCCAAATCCACAGTCCAGCAGCCAGCGCTGGTGTCTGGTGTCCAGCCGCATCGCGGCTGGCCCTTTGTCTCCGATGCCGGAGAGAACGGTGATGGTGCTCATTTGTCTTTCCAGGTCAGGCGGCCGCAAAGGCCCAGGGGGAGGTCAGCGTCAATCCGATCTGGCTGCCGGGCGCGTACCGGTTGCTGCTTTGGGCCACCAGCGCATCGCCGCTCGTGGCCACCAGGTCCAGCCGGTAGCGCCCCCCCAGATAGGTGACACGCTCGACCCGCGCGCGGATATCGCCGGTTTCGGCGATGGCGAGGTTTTCGGGCCTGAGGCAGGCTAGTGTCGGGCTGGGGCTGTCGGTTTCCACCGGCAGACGGGTGCCCAGCAGGCTGGCTTCGCAGCCGGCGCCGTCACGGCTGGCGCCTGTCAGCGGCACCACTGTGCCGTCGCCGATGAACTCGGCGACGAAGCGGCTGCGCGGTCGGGCATACAGCGCCTCCGGCGTGTCGAGCTGGACCATCCGGCCCTCGTTCATCACGGCGATGCGGTCAGCCATCGCCATCGCTTCGCCTTGATCATGGGTGACATAGACCATCGTCGCGCCGGTGCGCTGGTGGAAGTCGCAGAAGACGTCCTGCATCGAGGCGCGCAGGGCCACGTCCAGATTGGCCAGCGGCTCATCCAGCAGCACCGCGGTGGGGTCAGAGACCAGACAGCGCGCCAGCGCCACCCGTTGTCGCTGGCCGCCCGACAGGTCTGATGGCATCCGGTCGGCATAGGCGTGCAGTGCAGTGGCCTCCAGCGCGGCGTCAATGCGGGTGTCGCGCTGTGCCTTTGATAGTTTGCGGATCTCCAGCGGGTAGCCAATGTTGCGTCGCACGCTCATATGGGGCCACAGCGCGTAAGACTGGAACACGAAACCGATGTTGCGGTTTTCGGGTGCCACGTGGCGACCGGTCGCGGCATCGGCCACCTCCTGCGCGCCGATGCGGATGCTGCCCTGGGTCGGCTGCTCAAACCCGGCCAGCAGCCGCAACAGGGTGGACTTGCCGCAGCCCGAGGGGCCGAGCAGGGCGAGAAACTCGCCGTCTTGCACCGTAGTGGTGACGGATTGCAGCGCCGGGGTCTTGTCAAAATGCTTGGCGAGTCCGGTGAGGGTCAGCTCTGCCATGGGACAACTCCTTTGGGCAGGTGGCGGGAGGTCAGCTGGATCACCGCCATCAGGAACATGACAACCAGCACGATGGTCATGGCCACAGCCGAAGCCATCACCGTCTCGCCGCTGTCGTCGAGGTTGAAGATCACCACGCCCAGCGTTTCGGTTCCCGAAGACCACAGGAGCGCCGAGACGGTGAGTTCATTGAAGGCGGTGAGGAACACCAGAATCGCGCCTGCCGCGGCGGCGGGGGCCGAGAGCGGCAGAATGATGTCCCGCAACCGCCGCCACAGCGGCGCACCGGCAGCGCGTGCGGCCTCGTCCATGGCGGGATCCAGTTGCCGCAGGCTGGATTGCACCGGGCGGAACATCACCGCAAGGAAGCGCGCGAGATAGGCCAGAAAGATGATCCAGATCGTGCCGTAGAGCGTGGCATCGGTGAAGGGCAGGTTGATCAGAAGAAGGATCATGGCAATCGCCAGCACCACACCGGGCAGCGCATAAGGCAGGTCCAACAAACTGTCGAAAACCTGCCCCACACGGGTTTTGTGCCGCTCCATCAGCCAGGCCAGCGGCAGGCACAGGGCCATCAACAGAACCGCCGCACCGGTCGACAGCAGGAAGGAGTTCGCAAAGGCGCGACGAGTAGCGGGCTGGCGCAACAGTGCCTCGTGCCAAGCGTCCAGCGACAGGGTGTCCAGCCGCAGCGGGACACCATAGGCGGGCACCAGAGAGGTCGCCAGCAGCCCCGCCATCGGCAGCACTAGGATTGCGGCGATCACCAGCCACAGGGTCATTTCGACTGGCAGCCGGGCGCGGCCCAGCGGGATCATCAGCGCGCGGCCGCCGCTGCCGGTCAGATGCAGCCGTTGGCGGCGCTGGAAGAACCGCTGCAGCAGGATGCCCGCGATGGCGACGGCGCCGATCAGCATAGCCAGCACCGCAACCTCGGCCAGCACCGCGGTGCCTAGTCCCGCCAGCCGCTGGTAGATCAGTGTCGGCAGGGTGGCATAGCCCGCCGGAATGCCCAGCATGGCGGGGATGCCGAAATTGCCAAGGGCTGTGACAAAGGTGATCGCGATGCCCCCCAGCAGGCTGGGCAGGGTCAGCGGCAGCACCACCTGCCACCAGATCCGCAGCCCGCGGGCGCCGGAAATGCGGGCGGCCTCCACCGCGTCCTGCGGGATCGCGCGCAGCCCGGCGCGCAGGGTCAGAAAGATGATCGAAGTATGCTGGATGCCTAGGAGCAGGATGATGCCGCCGGGGGAATACAGGGGCTGCGGCGCGCCAAGGGGCGGTGCCAGACCCAGCGTTTTCAGGAAGACCGACGACGGTCCCATCACCTGGGTCCAGGACAGGGCGGTGATCTGCGGCGGGATCATCATCGGGATCATCAGGCAGAACACCAGCGCCGCCTTGCGCCGCAGGTCGGTGAGCGCCACCAGGAAGGCAAAGACGCCGCCGATCAGGACCGATATCACGGTCCCGAGGCCCGCCGTCACCAGTGAATGCCACAGCGCCGCGCGGGTCGCGGGTTTCGCCAGCACGTCTGCCAGAAAGCCGGGGTTGAGGCTTCCGCCAGCAGTCAGCCCTTCGTGAAACAACCGCGCAACCGGCGCCAGCGTGACCAGAATGGCCAGCCCCAGAACCAGCGTCAGCAGCCGGTCCTCGGACCGGCTGCTGCAGGGGTATGTGAGCGTCCGTGTCATTCCGCGCCAAAGAGATCAGCGAATTTTGCCTTGTTGCTGTCGGCGGCCTGCAATGCCGTGGCCGGGTCGAAGGACATCAGTTTGATCTCTTCGCGTGCCGGGAAACCCTCGGGGACGCCCATGCCATTGCGGGCCGGGATATAGCCCATGTCCAGCACCAGTTTCTGGCCTTGCTGCGACAGCACGAAGTCGACGAACTTCTGAGCCGCATCGACATTCTTGGCGGTCTCCAGAATGGCTACGGGTTCAGTCACGTAGGATACGCCTTCCTCGGGGAAGACAAATTCCACCGGTGAGCCGTCGGCCTTGTTGCGGATCGCGAGGAAGTCGACCACGACGCCATAGGGTTTCTCGCCCGAGGCAACCGCCTTGAAGGTGCCGCCGTTGCCGCCTTGTGCGCGCGCCTCGTTGGCGGCCAGATCGCCGTAGTAATCCCAGCCCAGTTTTTCGTCACCCGTCAGGGTCGCCAAATGGATCAGCGCGGCGCCGGAATAGAGCGGCGATGGCATCGCCAGCTGGCCTTTCAATGCCGGATCCGCCAAGTCTCCCCAGGAAGTGGGCTGGCTGGCGGCACCGGTGTTGTAGACGATGCCGGTGGTGATGAGCTTGGTCGAATGATAATAACCGTCAGCACTGTAAAGCGCCGGATCATAGGCCTGCGCCTCGGGCGACTGATAGGCTTTCAGGTGGCCTGCCTGGGCCATGCCTTCCAGCGTCACAGTGTCGGCGATCAGCAGGACGTCGGGCTGCGGGCTGCCGGCTTCGATCTCAGCGGTCAGGCGGGCCATCAGCTTGGTGGTGCCATCGCGCACCCAGTCGACCTCGATGCCGGGGTGGGCGGCCATGAAGGCGTCGACGGTCTTTTGCGCATCCGCGTTGGGCTGCGACGTGTAAAGGGTCAGGGTGTCAGCAAAGGACGCCGTGGTGGCGAGGGCCAGGGTGGCGGCGGACAGAAGGGTTTTCATCCGAAATCTCCGGTTTTGGCTTTCGTTCGAAAGTTATCGCGCCGCCGTTATTTCCGAAGTCTGAAACCGTTTTGTGACGATTTTCCAACAATATTATTAACTTGCCCTGTCGATCTGGCGCTTGCTAGGACACGGCGCGGCGTGCCCATTTTCAAAGGAAAACCGATGCGCAAGGAGGACATGACACGGCGGCGCGATGCGATTATCGCGCTTTTGTGCGAGGTAGGAGAGCTGTCTGCTGCAGCGCTGGCCGCGCGTCTGGGTGTGTCGGTGCAGACCATTCGCAGCGATCTGCGGCAGCTGGACGAGGCCACGCTGGTGCAGCGGCGCAGCGGCGTTGTGCGATTGCGCCAACCATCGGAGAACATCGGCTATGCGCCCAGAGCCAGCTTGGCGCGGGCGGAAAAGCAGCAGATTGCCATAGCGGTGCGTGACTTGGTCCCGAATGGCGCCCGGCTGGCGCTTGGCACCGGTTCCACGGTCGAGACCTGCGCGCGGATGCTGGCGGCCAGCCGCGCGGGGCTGTTCGTGGCCACCAACAGCCTTCACGCGGTCATCGCCCTGCAAGGTGCCAGAGACGTCCGGGTTATGCTGGCCGGCGGTGCGGTGCGGCTCCGCGACCTTGATGTGATCGGGGCCGCTTCCGAGAGCTTTTTTGACGGGGTGCTGGCCGATATCGCGGTCTTTAGCTGTGGCGGGCTGTCATCGTGTGGCGAGGTGCTGGATTACAACGCGGAGGAAATCGCTGCCCGTAGAGCGGTTGTGGCCTGCGCCCGCCGCAAGGTGCTGGTGATGGAGGCCGCCAAACTGGGCCGCGATCTGCCTTTCAGCAAACACCATGTGTGGGAGTACGACGTGGTAGTCACCGGTGCCGATCTGCCGCAGCATTTGCAATCGCGCTGCGCCGCCGCTGACTGTCTGGTGATCCGAGTTTCCGACTCCAAGGCATCCCCAGTCTAGCTGACGAGGCCAGCTCCGCACCGCGAGATGCCTTGAGCCGCCCTCGGGGGCATCGTATTGCGCGGAATCATGATTATGGTATGTCTCTGATTCTGCGGCGATCGGATGCTTCGGTACGGGACACTGAGGTCACGCGGCGCCTTTTACGGGCTGTCCCGCCACGTAGGTCTGTGCGATTGCGCGGTCATCGCCCAGCATCTGTAGCACGAACAGCTCTTGCGACAGGGTTTCGGCGCGCTGCATGCGCAGATCCATCGCCGGTGTGGCGCGGGCGTCCAACACCACGATGTCGGCCTCGGTCCCGGCCGCGAGCGTGCCAATCCGATCGGCCAGCCCCAAGGCCAGCGCGTTGCCACGGGTGATCCAGTGAAAGGCGCGCAATGGGTGCAGCGGCTGGTTCTGCAATTGCAGAACCTTGTAGCCCTCGTTCAGGGTTTGCAGCATGGAGTAGCTGGTGCCAGCGCCGATATCGGTGGCAATGGCATTGGTGATACCGCGTGCGCGCAACCCAGCGTCATCAAAAAGACCGCTCCCCAGGAACAGGTTCGAGGTCGGGCAGAACACGGGCTTGGCACCGGTTTCAGCCAGCGCATCGATCTCGCGTGGCTTCAGGTGGATCGAATGGCCCAGCAGCATCTTTTCGGTCAGCAGCCCGTGCGACTGGTAGACGTCCAGATAGTCGCGCGCCTGTGGGTACAGCTCGGCAGTATAGGCGATCTCGTCATGGTTCTCCGATAGATGCGTCTGTACGTAGCAATCGCGATGCTCTTGCACCAGCGCGCCCGCCATCTCCATCTGCGCCGGGGTGGAGGTGATGGCGAACCGCGGTGTAATCGCATAGAGCCCGCGACCGCGGCCGTGGTATTTCGCAATCAGCGCCTTGGTGTCGTCATAACCGCTGACAGGTGTGTCCAGCAGACCGTCGGGGGCGTTGCGGTCCATCATCACCTTGCCGCCGATCATCCGCATGTTGCGCGCGGCGGCGGCGTCGAAGTAGGCCTCGGCCGAGGCCTTGTGGACGGAACAATAGGCGACGGCGGTGGTGGTGCCATGGGCGGTCAGCAGATCCATAAACCGCCCGGCCATTTCGGCGCTGTGGCCTTCATCGGCAAAGCGGGTCTCTTCGGGGAAGGTATAGGTGTTCAGCCAGTCCAGCAGCTGCGCGCCCCAGCTGGCAATCACCTGCACCTGCGGGAAGTGCAGATGGGTATCGATGAAGCCGGCCATCAGCAAATGCGGGCGGTGGTCGATCACCTCTGCCGCCGGAGCTTGCCGGGAGAGATCGCCGTAGCTGCCCTTCGCCAGGATCATGCCATCTGCGACCAGCAGCGCGCCGTCTTCGATGTAATCATAGGCGCCGGTGTCCTGCGGGTCCTGCGGTTCGTCGCAAAAATCCAGCACCCGTCCGCGCAACAGCGTCTGTTTCGTAGTCATATGTCTGATGTCCTTGGGTTTCAGACAGGGGGCACACGGCCCCCCGTCCCTTGTCATCTGGGGTTATTCGCCTGCGGGAAGATGCGGCACATGGGGCTGGCTGTCGTCCGGTTCCTGCGCTTCAGCCTTGTGGAAAAGCGGGTAGATGAACAGGAACCCGGCCGCGATCAGATAGCCAAGTGCGATGCCGCTGAACGCTGGCCAATGCAGGCTGGCGGAGTGGATCACCCCGACCAGCGACATCATTGCCGCCGCAAGCGCGAAGCCGCCCGCATTGCGGAAATCACCGTCGATCACACTGGCAACAATGGCTCCCCAGATCAGCCCGGTCAGAATGGCACCTTGGCTCAGCGCCAGATGACCCTCGTAATGCGCGCCTTGTTGCAACAGCGCGGCGGTGAGCTCCGGATCGCCCAGTTGGGCCATGCCGGTGGCGCCCAATGCGCCCAGTGCACCGGCCATCGCGCCCCATTTCACCATCAGGAAGGCCGAGACATGCGGCATCATCGCAATGGTCACTGCGGCGATATGGTCAGTCTTTACCGAATGCGCGGTATTGGTCACCAGGCTGAGTGCCACGAACACAAGCACTGGCGCGGCCGCTGCCACGGGGATCAGGTTGTTGAGAAACGCCAGCAGGCCACAGAAGGCGGCAAAGGGGATCACCAGGCCGACGCCGATGATGTAACCCGAGCGTGCGCCCATGCGCTTATAGGCCGGGTGGCCAATATAAGCGGTGGTCGGAAAGGGCGAGCCAAAGACCGCACCGATCATGGTGCCGACGCCATCCGTTACCTGGCACAGTCCGACCGGGTAGTGATCGCCCGCTGCCTCGGCGCTTTCGACGTTGTTCATGGTTTCGATGAAGTTGTAGATCTGCACCGGCACCAGAACCAGGAACAGCTCCGGGTTGGCGAACAGGTGTTGGATGCCCGCGATCAGGTCACCGAAGTAGGGGATCGGCAAATAGACGCCGACGCCGTCGAAGGAGACCGAGGCCTCGCCCATGCCGAGCGCAACAACGGTGCCGACAATCAGCGCCAAAAGGCCCGCGGGAATGTTGAACGGAAGACGGTGGCGGCCGACCAGCCCCCACAGGATGATGATCATCGAGGCAAAGCCGACGAACGGGTTCTCAAAAATCGTTGCCAGCGGCACAGTGCCGATGAACACCAGAGCGATGCCGCACAGCGTGCCGAGCATACCCGCACGCGGGGTCACGCGCTTGAGCCAGGGACCGACGATGGCGCCCATCGCGGCGACGATGCCGCCCATGAAGCCCGCACCGATGCCCACCTGCCAAGCCAGCATCGCGTCATTGGTGGACCAATAGATCGGCCCGATTACGCCGAACAGGTAGACGAACATCACCGGAGTCGAGATACCATAGGGCAGCGCGGTCACGTCGCGGCCCTGCTTCTCGGCCACACGTTTGGCCAGCCAGGTATAAACCGCGATTCCGGCGAGAATTGCCACTGCGGCGCCGGGCACGATGCGGCCGAACACGATCTCAGCCGGCATGTTGAAGACAAACTGACAGATGCCCGAAAGGACGATCAGGTTGATTAGATTGTCGGTGAACAGCGCCCAGAATGCACTGAAGTCATTCCGCGCGAACAGTTTGTACGTATAGCTCCGCCCTGTGGTCATGGCGGCCTCCTCCTGTCAAAGAGGACGCAGTCCTTAGCGGCTGATTTCCTCAGCCGTGTTTCCCTCTGCGTCCGGTTGGCTGCCCGAATGGGGCAGGTCAATGCTCCGTGTTGGAGCGGACGCGGCAGGTTCATAGGTCAGATCAGCGATCACCTCTGCGGCCACGAAGGCCGCGATGACGCTGGGCCGCTTGTCGCGGCTACCGCTTGCCCCAATGGGGCAGATGAGACGGTCGGTTGCCAGACCGTCGCAATGGTCCCGGCACCAGCGGCGGAACTTCTCCCGCTTGGTGGCCGATCCGATCAGGCCGACATAAGCCGCATCGCCGCGCTGCAGGGCAGCGGAGGTCAGCAGGAAGTCGAGCGCATGATCGTGGGTGAGGACGACAAAGGCGCTGCCCGCCGGGGCAGTGGCGATGTCGATCTCGGGAATGGCGCTTTGGCGGATCTCCACATCAGCGTTGCACAGGGCCAGTTCTTCGGCGCGCTGGTCGATCAGGATGCAGCGCACCGGCAGGTGCTGGAACAGATCCGCCAGCGCGCGGCCAACGTGGCCTGCGCCCATCACGTAGACGTGCGGCAGGGCGGCCTGCGCCGCCTGCTCCTCGGCGAGGGCGCAGTCGCGGTCGGCCTGGCGCATCTGCGCCAGCGTCAGTTCCACCCGTCCGCCGCAGCACTGGCCAATTTCCGGCCCCAACGGCACATCCAGAGTGTCGCTGATCACATGAGTTTTCAGCATCTTCCGGGCGTGGTCGATGGCGATGTATTCCAGCTGGCCGCCGCCGATCGTGCCCCACAGACCCTCTGGTGCCACATACATGCAGGTGCCCGCCTCGCGCGGGGAGGATCCCCGAACGCGGCTCAGGCAGACCTGCACCACATGTTTGTGGCTGGCCAGAAAATCTTGAAGGGTGGCGCGGCGGCGCATGGTTCAGCCCTGCCCCTTGAGGGTTTCGATCGCCATCAGCACGCGCTCGGGCGTGGCGGGCGCGTCAAGGCGCGGGCATATCTTGTAATCCGCAGTGCTGGCCACGGCCATCGACAGCGCCTCGAATACCGAGATTCCCAGCATGAAGGGTGGCTCTCCCACGGCCTTGGACCGTTTGATCGTGCGCTCCTTGTTGACCGACCACTCGGCAAGCTGGGTGTTGAAGATGCGCGGCCGATCAGAGGCCAGCGGGATTTTGTAGGTCGAAGGTGCATGGGTGCGCAGGCGGCCTTCCTTGTCCCACCACAGCTCTTCTGTGGTCAGCCAGCCCATGCCCTGAATGAACGCGCCTTCCACCTGGCCCTTGTCCAGGATCGGGTTCAGCGAGCGGCCCACGTCATGCAGGATGTCGGTGCGCTCGACCTGGTATTCGCCGGTCAGCGTGTCAATCGACACCTCTGAACATGCGGCGCCGTAGGCGTAATAGAAGAATGGCCGCCCCTTGCCCGCTGCGCGGTCCCAGTGAATCTTGGGCGTCTTGTAAAAGCCCGCCGCCGACAGGTGCACGCGGGCCATGTAGGCCTCTTTCACCAGCGCATCAAAGCTCACAACCTCCGTGCCGATGCGCACGCGGTTTGGCAGAAATTCGACCTCTGCCTCGGACACGCCCCATTTTTCAGCCGCGAACTTGGTCAGCCGGGCAATGATCTGCTCCGCTGCGTCCAACGCCGCCATGCCGTTGAGGTCCGACCCCGAGGACGCCGCGGTGGCCGAGGTGTTGGGAACCTTCTCGGTGGTGGTCTTGGTGATCTTGATGCGTTCGAAATCCACCTGAAAGGCATCGGCAACCACTTGCGCCACCTTGGTGTTGAGGCCCTGCCCCATCTCGGTGCCGCCGTGGTTCAGGTGGATCGAGCCGTCATTGTAGACGTGGATCAGGGAACCCGCCTGGTTGTACCAGGTCGCCGTGAAGGAGATGCCGAATTTGACGGGGGTCAGGGCAATGCCCTTCTTGATGATCCGAGATTGCTCATTGAAGGCGATGATCTCTTCGCGGCGTTTGCGATACTCGGAGCTTTCCTCAAGCTCGCCGATCAGCCGGTCGAGAATGTTGTCCTCCACCTTCTGGTGATACGGTGTGAGATCGCGACCGTCTTCGCCATAGAAGTTGGCCTTGCGCACGTCCAAGGGGTCCTTGCCCAGGGCATAGGCGATCTCTTCGATCATCCGCTCCGCGACGATCACCCCCTGCGGCCCGCCAAAGCCGCGGAAGGCGGTGTTGGAGACGGTGTTGGTCTTCATCGGACGGCTTTTCAGCAGCACATTGGGGTAGAAATAGGCGTTGTCGGCGTGGAACAGCGCGCGGTCGGTCACTGGCCCGGACAGATCCGAGGAATACCCGCAGCGCGCGGCAAAGCCGCCTTCGACCGCCTGGATGCGCCCCTCGGTGTCAAAAGCAACATCGTAATCCACCACGAAATCGTGGCGCTTGCCGGTGGCGGTCATGTCCTGATCGCGGTCGGGGCGGATCTTGACCGGGCGGTTCAGCTTTTTCGCGGCAATGGCAGCCACCGCGCAGAACAGGTTCATCTGGCTTTCCTTGCCGCCAAAGCCGCCGCCCATGCGGCGCACGTTGACGGTGACGGCGTTGTTCGCCACGCCCAGAACATGCGCCACCATATGCTGCGCTTCGCTGGGGTGCTGGGTGGAACAGTGCACAATCACATCCTCATCTTCGCCGGGGAGGGCAAAGGCGATGTGGCCTTCCAGATACATGTGATCCTGGCCGCCGATGGTCATCTGCGCCTGAATGCGATGAGCGGCATCTTTGCGGCCTGCCTCGACGTCGCCGCGTTGCAGTGTCAGCGGATCGGTGACCATCGGATAGCCCGCGTCCTGCGCCTGCACCGGGTCCAGCGCGTGCGGCAGCACCGCATAGTCCACTTGCGCCAGCTCCGCGGCTCGACGGGCGGCATCGCGGGTCTCGGCAATCACTGCAAACAGCGGCTGGCCGTGAAATTCGACCTTCTTGGTCGGGAACACCGGCTCGTCTTTCTTGCCGGTAGGGCTGATGTCATTGACGCCTGGGATATCCTCGGCGGTCAGCACGTCGACCACGCCGGGGGCGGAGCGCACGGCCGATAGGTCCATCTGGCGCAGGTCTGCATGGGCCACGGTAGACACACCCAAATAGGCGTGCAGCGTACCGATGGGCTCTGCGATGTCGTCGGTGTATTCGGCGCGGCCAGTGACGTGCTTGATGGCGCTGTCGTGCTGGCGATCCTGAGACACGGCGCCGCTGATGGTCTGATGGTCTTTCATCGTAAGGTCTCCTCAGGCGACGGCCAGCCGGACGGCGCCGGGCTTGTCCGCATCGTGTTCCAGAAAGAAGCGGCGCAAGAGGTTGCTGGCGCTCAGGCTTCGGTACTCGGCAGAGGCGCGCCAGTCGCTCAAGGGGGTGAAATCCTGTTTCACCGCTTCTGCTGCCGCGTCAAATGCGGCCTCGCCCCAAGGCTGACCCACCAGCGCGGCTTCGGTGCGCGCTGCACGTTTGGGAGTGGCCGCCATGCCACCGAACGCAATTCGGGCTGAAGTAATGACGCCATCGGCCACAGTGACGCTGATGCCCGCCGCAACCGAGGAAATATCCTCGTCCCGCCGTTTGGAGATTTTGTAGGCGGCGTCGATCTGCCCCGCAGCCGCGCGCGGAATGCGGATGCTGGCAACGAAATCGCCGGGCTCGCGGTCCTGCTTACCGTAGTCGATGAAGAACTCCTCCAGCCCCAGCGTGCGGCTGCCGCCCTGTTTCTGCAAGGTAACCTCGGCCCCCAATGCGATCAGCACGGGCGGCGTGTCGCCGATAGGCGAGCCATTGGCGATGTTGCCGCCGATCGTGCCCATGTTGCGCACCTGCCAGCCGGCAATGCGGTCCCAGTAATCGCCTAGATGCGGGAACGCTTCGCGGATCGCCGTCTCGCTTTCCGTATAGGTGACGCCGGCGCCCATGGTCAGCGCGTCGTCCGTCAGTTCAATCGTTTTGAGGTCTTTTAGGTGAGAGACAAACACCACCGGTGAGATCGGCTTCATGAACTTGGTCACCCAGAGACCGACATCTGTGGACCCAGCAACGATGGTTGCCTTGGGGTTCTGCGCAAGCACCTCGGCCAGATCGGTCACATCCAGCGGCAGGATGGCGCGGTCGTCCTCGGGACCGGTGACGACGCGGGTCTTGGGCTCGATTGCTTTCAGCTGTGCCGTCAGCGCCGCACGCTCGGTGTTGAGGTAGTCGTTGGCGGGGGTGCCGTATTGGTTCACCGCAAGTGCTGCCTTCACGATCGGCTCGTAGCCGGTGCAACGGCAGAGGTTGCCCTGCACGGCGGTTTCGACCTGTGCTTCAGATGGCTGAGGGGTTTGCATCCACAGCGCGTAAAGCGACATCACGAAGCCGGGGGTGCAGAAGCCGCACTGGCTGCCGTGGTAGTCGACCATCGCCTGTTGCACCGGGTGCAGTCGGCCCTTGGGGCCGGAGAGGTGCTCGACCGTGATCACGTGGCAGCCGTTCAGCGAGGCGAGGAAACGGATGCAGGCATTGACCGTTTCAAACCGCAGCGCGCCGTCCTGAAGGCGGCCCACCAGCACGGTGCAGGCGCCGCAATCGCCCTCGGCGCAGCCTTCCTTGGTGCCGGTCAGCCGCTGCTCCAGCCGCAGGAAATCCAACAGGGTCGTGGTCGCCTTCGCGTCCTTGACCGTAACCTCCCGCCCGTTCAGCACTAGGCGAATGTCGTTTTGATGTTCCATCTGGCCTCCAAGTCGTCGCTAGACAGCATGTTCTGCGTTGCTGTATTTTTACACTTTTCGACTGCCTCGGTTAACGGCTGCATTCGCGAAAAGCTTTCAACACCCTGTTGAAAATGTTTAGGCTAAAGCCTGTCGGAACAGGCTGTATCAGCGGCGCCGATCACGCAACGCAGCTTTCCCGTTCCGCCCGTGAAAGGCTCCGTAAAGGACTGTCATCAATGTCTTATCTCGAATCTCTGCGCGTTTTTGTCCGGGTCGTCGAACTCGGCAGTATCACCTCTGGGGGACGGGATCTGCGGCTGACGCCCGCAGTCGCCAGCAAGCGGATCAAGGAGCTGGAGAAACATCTGGGCGTTCGGCTGTTCAATCGTACCACACGATCGCTGACCCCAACAGAGGTCGGCCAGCTGTTTTACATCGAAGCCAAGAAGGTGCTCGAATCAATCGAGGACGCGGAAACGGTCGTGTCGCACTTCTCCGAAGCGCCACGCGGGGTGATCCGTGTGACGGCGCCCCTGGGCGTGGGCCGCCGTATCATCGCGCCTTTGGTCCCCGGCTTCGCCGAGACCTACCCCGCCACTGAAATCCGCATGCGCATGTCAGACCGCAAGGTGGACATCCTGGCGGATGGTCTTGATGTGGCGTTTTTCATCGGCACGCCGCATGATTCCACCCTGAAGATGCGTAAGATCGCCGATTGCACCCGCGTGCTATGTGCGGCGCCGAACTATCTGGAACGGCACGGCACGCCGCAGACACCCGACGATCTGCTGAGCGGCCATAACTGTCTGTTGCTGCGATATCCGCGGTCGCCGGAATACTACTGGACGCTGTCCACGGCGGACGGTCCGCGAAAGTTGGAGGTCGCTGGGCGTTTTGATGCCGATGACAGTGACGTGCTGACCGCCTGGGCGCTGGACGGGCACGGCATCGTCAACAAGCCGCGGTTCGATGTGGCCCAGCATCTGCGCAGCGGCGCGCTGGTCGAGATCCTGGCCGACACCCCGCCGGAGCCAACAGTGTTCGGCTGTCTCTATCCGCACCGCAAACTGCAAGATCCGAAAGTGCGCCTGTTCGTTGATTACGCGGTGAAACACGGGCTGGCCGCCTTCCGCCGGATCGAGTCCGGGCAGTAGCGCGTTACGCGCCGAACTGGATCATCTCGCGGATTTTCCGGGCTTTTTCAAAATGGTCCAGCTTATGCGTCATGATCCACCATGTTGCCGCTTCCATCAGCAGGTCCGGGTCATCGTTCCTGTTGCGAAAGAACGCATAGAACGACAGGCCAACGCCCTCGCCCTTTTGCGCGATTTTCTTTTCACAGATAGCAAGTGCAGTCTCTCGGAGGCTTTGTCGCATGGCGGTCCTGTTGGCATCGAAGTCTATTTGGGCGGATGCGGGCGGTTTAAGCGAGCGGCCCGGCCCGCGCCATGCAAAAATGGCCCCGCCGCAAGGGCAGGGCCATTTTGATCGTGTTTGGACCGTAGGCTCAGTTTGCGGCCAGCGCGAACGGCAGATCCCTGGAGGCGCTGGCATACCAGCGACGGATCAGGGCGCGCTCGTCGTCTTCCATGTGGGTCACATTGGCGGGCGGCATGGCGACGGTGGCCCCGGCCTGTAGGTAGATCTCCTTGGCGTATTTCGCCACATCGGCCGGTGTCTCCAACAGCACGTTCTTGGGCGCGCGGCGGATGCCTTCGTAATAGGGCTCCCGCGCGTGGCACATGGCGCAGCGACCCGGCACCACGTTCATCACATCCTCGAAATGCTGGTTGCTGGCAAAGACCTGCTCCGACTTGGTCAGCGCTCGCGCCTCAGAGTCCTCGTAGGTGTCCTGCTGCAGCGGTGCCTGGCTGAGGATCATGATGCCGATAAACAGAAGCGCGGTCACCGGCCAGGTCCAGGTCGGGTTGGAGGTGCCCGCGTGGTTGCTGTTGAAGTAGTGACGGATGGTCACCCCCATCAGGAACACGAGCGCCGCGATCAGCCAGTTGTACTCGGTGGCAAAGGCCAGCGGATAGTGGTTGGACAGCATCAGGAACACAACCGGAAGCGTCAGGTAGTTGTTGTGGGTCGAGCGCAGCTTGGCGATCTTGCCGTATTTGGCGTCCGGCGTGCGGCCTTCCTGCAAATCCTTCACAACGATGCGCTGGTTCGGCATGATGATGAAAAACACGTTTGCCGTCATGATTGTCGCGGTAAAGGCGCCCAGATGCAGCATCACGGCACGGCCGGTGAAGATCTGGTTGTAGCCCCAGCCCATGGCAACCAGCAGCACGAACAGTAGCACCATCAGGAAGGTGGGCTTCTCCCCAAGCGGCGATTTGCACAGGAAGTCATAGACCAGCCAGCCGATGCTCAGCGACGCACCGGAGATCAGGATGCCCTGCCACAGCGCCAGATCCGCCTTGGTGGAATCGATCAGGTACAGCTCCCCACCGGCCCAGTAGACGATCATCAGCAGCCCCGCCCCCGACAGCCAGGTGGCATAGCTTTCCCATTTGAACCAGATAAGGTGGTCCGGCATGTTTTCCGGCGCCACCAGGTACTTCTGGATGTGGTAAAAACCGCCGCCGTGGACCTGCCATTCCTCGCCATGCGCGCCAACCGGCAAATGCGGAACTTTCCGCAAGCCAAGGTCCAGTGCGACAAAGTAAAAGGACGACCCGATCCACGCAATGGCGGTGATGACATGAAGCCAGCGGACCGCAAAGCCCAGCCAGTCCCACATGATCACAAGCTCTTCCATTGTTCTCTCCTCGTAAGCTTTGGCAAGGACACTAGAGCATGCCGCTATTTTCATGTATTAGGTAAAAAGTCCAAGCTGTTTCAAAATAACACAAAGAATATCCGCATGGCGTATCTCGACAATATCCGCACCTTTGTCCGGGTCTACGAGCTTGGCAACATGTCCGCCGCGGCGCGTGACATGCGGATTTCGGCGGCCGTGGCCTCGTCGCGGATTTCCCAGTTGGAAGAGCACCTGAACGTGCGGCTGTTTCAGCGCACAACACGGCTGCTGAACCCGACCGAACAGGGCAATCTGTTCTATCGTGGCGCGGTCAAGATCTTGGAGGCGGTGGACGAGGCCGAGGCCGACATCAGCAGCGTCACCCAAACCCCGCGCGGCACGCTATATGTGGCGGCGCCCTTGGGGCTGGGTCGGCGCCTGATCGCACCGGCGGTGCCGAAATTCAAGGATGCCTATCCGCTGATCTCTATCCGCCTGCGGCTGTCGGACCGCAAGCTGGATCTTGCCGCGGAGGGACTGGACGCGTCGTTTTTTCTGGGCGTGCCCGAGGATTCAAACCTCCGCATCCGTAAGATCGCCGATTGCCCGCGGGTGTTGTGCGCCTCGCCGGACTATATTCGGGCCCGCGGTCAGCCGCGGACCAGTGATGAGTTGAAAACCGATGCGCATGACTGCTTGAACCTGCGCTATCCGGGCGCGCCGGAATTTCAATGGCCGCTGCGCAACGGCGACGGGGTCAAGCGAGTGACTGTAACGGGACCGTTTGAATCGGACCATGGCGACGTGCTGACCAGCTGGGCGCTGGAGGGGCACGGGATCATTCTGAAACCGGTGTTTGAAATCTCAGAGCATCTGGCCTCTGGTCGGCTGGTGCCCGTGCTGCAATCTGAGCCGCCGGTGCCGATTCAGATGGCCTGTCTTTACGTCCACCGCCGCCACCAGGATCCCAAGGCGCGGCTGTTCATGGATTTCATGGTGGACCATATCCTGGCCTCGTTGCCGCAGGAGTAGCCACAACAAAAAGCCCGCCCCGGTTGCCCAGGGCGGGTACCGCTGGCAGCTGCCATGCGGGAGGAGAGGTGTGGGGTCAGCTGCCGCGGTAGGTGGAATACCCAAAAGGCGACAGCAGCAAAGGCACATGATAATGGCTGTCCGCCTCGCTGATGCCGAAGCGCAGCGGCACCTGATCGAGGAACAAGGGATCTGCGCCCGCCTGGCCTGATGCCCGCAGGTAGTCACCGGCGTGGAAGACCAGCTCATAGGTGCCGGTGGCAAATTCGCTGGCGGGCAGAATCTGCTCGTCCGTGCGGCCATCGTCATTGGTTTTCAGGCTGCGCAGCAGGCTACGGCTTTCTCCCTCAACCCGGTAAAGATCGATTTTCAGCCCTTCCGCCGGGCAGCCGCGGGCGGTGTCCAGCACATGGGTTGTCAGAAATCCGGCCATGACGTGTTCCTCTTCGTTAGGGTTTGTTCAAATATGCGCCGATCCGCCCAGACCATACAGAAAGAAAGGCCAAAAAGTTCTTTCAAAAATTTACTGAAAGCCTGGGCTGATTGTTTTGCTCTATACCTAAGAAAAAGACAGGAGACCTGACGTGACGCGCTACCCTCGTGATTTGCGCGGATACGGTGCCAACGCACCCGACCCGCAGTGGCCCAATGGTGCCAAGGCCGCCGTGCAATTTGTTCTCAACTATGAAGAGGGCGGTGAAAACTGTGTGCTGCACGGGGACGCCGCATCCGAGGCGTTTTTGTCCGACATCCCAGGTGCCGCGCAGTGGCCGGGCCAGCGCCATTGGAATATGGAATCGATCTATGAATATGGCAGCCGCGCCGGGTTCTGGCGGCTGCACCGGCTGTTCACCGGCGCGGGCATCCCGCTGACCATCTACGGCGTTGCCACTGCGCTTGCCCGCAGTCCCGAGCAAGTGCAGGCGATGAAGGACGCGGACTGGGAGATCGCCTCCCACGGGCTGAAGTGGGTCGAACACAAGGACATGCCCGAAGACGAGGAGCGTGCCACAATCGCCGAAGCCGTACGCCTGCACACCGAGGTTGTGGGCGAGCGCCCGCGCGGCTGGTACACCGGTCGCTGCAGCTCCAACACCGTGCGCCTCGTGGCTGAGGAGGGTGGGTTTGACTACGTCTCTGACACCTACGACGACGACCTGCCCTATTGGCTGGACATGGACGGGCGCGATCAGCTGATCATCCCTTATACGCTGGAAGCCAACGACATGCGCTTCGCCAATTCGCCGGGTTGGATCACGGGCAAGCATTTCTTTCAGTACCTCAAGGATGCTTTCGACGTGATCTATGCCGAGGGCGAGGCCGGGGCGCCGAAGATGATGACCATCGGCCTCCACTGCCGTCTGGTGGGCCGTCCGGGCAAGATTGCCGGTCTGAAGCGCTTTATCGATTATATCCAGGGCTTTGACGGTGTCTGGTGCCCGCGGCGCATTGATATTGCGGAGCATTGGGCGAAGACGCATCCGCCGGTGAAAGGCGCGCGCCCCAGCCAGATGGCGCGGGAGGCCTTTGTTGCCAAGTTCGGCTCCATCTTCGAACACTCCCCCTGGATTGCGGATCGGGCGTTTGATCTTGAGCTGGGTCCGGCACATGACTGTGCCGCAGGGGTTCACAATGCGCTGTGCCGTATCTTCCGCACCGCCAGCGAAGACGAACGCCTTGGCGTGCTGACCGCGCACCCGGATCTGGCAGGCAAACTGGCGGCGGCGGGTCGCCTGACCGCCGAGAGCACCTCGGAACAGTCCAGCGCCGGGCTGGATATGCTGACGGATAAGGAACGCGAGACTTTCACCCAGCTCAACACTGAATATGTGGAAAAGCACGGCTTCCCCTTCATCATCGCCGTGCGCGATCACGACAAGGCCTCTATCATGGCGGCCTTTGGGCGCCGCATCGGCAATGATCGCAAGACTGAGTTCGCCGAAGCCTGCCGTCAGGTGGAGCGTATCGCCCAGTTCCGCCTGCAGGATCTGCTGCCATGAGCCGGAAGGTGACCACTGTACCGCTGACGGCGGCGGCGTTTGCTCCCTTTGGCGAGGTGATCGAAGTCACCGGCCCGCCAGACAAGATCATCAATCAGGGCATGTGCGGCCGCCATCACGATCGGGCAACACTCGACTTCGGGGCCGGTGGCCGGGCCGGCATCAGCCTGTTTGACGCCAAGGCCCGCCAGCTGCCCTATTCGCTGGACATGGTGGAACGCCATCCGGACGGCAGCCAGGCTTTTATCCCGGTCAGCGGGGTGCCGATGCTGGTGACCGTGGCCGAGAATGCTGATGGCGTGCCGGTCAACCCGCGTGCGTTCGTCAGCCAGCCGGGGCAGTCTATTAATCTGCACCGGGGCGTCTGGCACGGGGTTTTGGCCCCGCTGGGTGCGCCGGGCCAGTACATCGTCGTCGATCGCATCGGCGACAGCCCCAATCTGGAAGAACACTGGTTCACGGAGCCATTTACCGTGGTTTCGGGCTGACTGTTCAGCCTGACCGCACAACCCGAAGCCGCCACAAAAACAAGAAGCGGCAAGATCCCCATGACCGACAGGAGACCCCCATGGCCGATACTTCCATCGGAACGCCAGAACAGCTGCGCGATCCCAACTACACCCCGCCGTTGCACAAGGCGATCCCGCTGGGCATCCAGCATGTTCTGGCGATGTTTGTCTCAAACGTCACACCCGCCATCATTGTCGCCGGCGCGGCCGGCTTCGGCTTTGGTTCCAACTCGCCCGATTTTCCGGAACTTCTGTATCTGATCCAGATGTCAATGCTGTTTGCTGGTCTTGCGACGCTGTTGCAGACCCTCACCCTGGGGCCGATTGGCTCGGCGCTGCCGATTGTACAAGGCACCTCCTTCGCGTTTTTGCCCATCATGATTCCGCTGGTTGCGGGCAAAGGCGTCGACGGTCTGGCCGCCCTGTTCACCGGTGTCATTATCGGCGGCATTTTCCACGGGCTGCTGGGCACGGTGATCGGCAAGATCCGCTTTGCCTTGCCGCCGCTGGTGACCGGACTGGTGGTCACCATGATCGGCCTGGCGCTGGTCAAGGTCGGCATTCAATACGCCGCGGGCGGGGTTCCGGCCATCGGCACGCCAGAGTACGGCTCCTTGTTGAACTGGTCCGCTGCCTTGGTGGTGATTGTTGTCACCTTGGGGCTGAAGTTCTTCACCAAGGGGATGCTGTCGGTGTCGGCGGTCCTGCTGGGGCTGATCGTGGGCTATATCTATGCGCTGATGGTCGGCATGCTGAGCTTTGAGGCGATCTCCGGATCCTGGGAGCGCGCCGCTGCCTTTGCCCTTCCGCAGCCGTTCAAATACGGGTTTGAGTTCTCGGCCGCCGCAGTCATCGGCTTCTGTCTGATGAGCTTTGTCTCAGCGGTGGAGACTGTGGGCGATGTGTCCGGGGTGACCAAGGGCGGCGCAGGCCGCGAAGCCACCGAGGAAGAAATCGCAGGTGCCACCTATGCCGATGGTGTGGGCACGGCTGTCGCCGGTCTGTTCGGCGCCTTCCCAAACACCTCGTTCAGCCAGAACGTGGGCCTGATCGCCATGACCGGTGTGATGAGCCGCCACATAGTGACCTGCGGAGCGATCTTCCTGATCATCTGCGGACTGGTGCCCAAGGTGGGCGCGGTGATCCGCACCGTGCCGATCGAGGTGCTGGGCGGCGGCGTCATCGTCATGTTCGGCATGGTGGTCGCGGCGGGCGTTTCGATGCTGTCCGATGTGGACTGGAACCGCCGCAACATGGTGATCTTTGCCATCGCGCTGTCAATCGGCCTGGGCCTGCAACTGGAGCCCGGCGCCTTGCAGCATATGCCAGATACCGCGCGCATTCTGTTGACCAGCGGCCTGCTGCCCGCGGCGCTGATTGCGATCGTGCTGAACCTGCTGTTGCCGCAGGACCTCGCCGGAGAGTCGACCGAAGAAGTCTCGGGAGGGTTGAGCGGCCACGGCCGTGGATCCTTGCCGCATGAAGATCACGCCTGACCTCGGCCAGACATCTGCAAAAACAATGGACGCCGGCCCCGAAGGGGGCCGGTTTTTTCCATGTCTGCGTGCAAGGCCCGCTGCTGCGGAACCGTCAGGCCTTGCCCGTAAGGGTGGCACCAGCTGCAACGCATGTCATGATGTCAGCCCGGGCTTGTTCCGCCGAATGGCTCGACGACGATGGCCGACATGCCCCCCCCCCCAAGCGCTCGGTCTGCCAGTCGGAAAAAAACAGGAGAGAGGTTCGCCTCTCTCCTGTTACGCCGCCATGCGGAGTCTTCGCGAAGTGATCCCGACGGAAGTTAGAAGTCGACCTCAATCGCGACGCCCTGTGCCACCGCCAGCTCTACAACGCAAGCCGCAACCGCCAGGTCCTGCAGCCCGACGCCGGTGCCGTCAAATAGGGTGATCTGGTCGTCCGCGATCCGTCCCGGGGCGGTGCCATTGATAACCGCGCCGATTTGGCCGACATCAGACTTCTGGATCAAGCCTTGGCCCACCGCATGCTGCGCCTCGCCGATGGAAATCGACTGCGCCACTTCGTCGGTGAATACATCCGCCTTGACCAGCAGCTGGGGATCGACCTCTTGCTTGCCCTTGGTATCCGTGCCCATGCAGGCGACGTGGGTGCCGGGGCTGACCTGATCCGCCTTAAGGATGGCGTCAAACGACGAGGTGATGGAGATGAGCACATCCGCCTCACGCAGACCGTCCAGTTCAACCGCCTCGAAGGGCAACCCCGCCTCGTCCGCGACCTCTTGCAGATTGGGCAGCATTTCCGGATGCAGGTTCCAACCGATGACTTTCTCGAATTCGCGCTGTTCCAGCGCGGCGCGCAGTTGGAATTTGGCCTGATGGCCTGCGCCGATCATGCCGATTACCTTGGCGTTTTTGCGGGCGAGGTGCTTGATCGACACCGAGGAGGCCGCAGCAGTGCGCAGCGCGGTCAAGAGGTTGCCGCCGACCATCGCCTTCACCTTTCCGGTGTCGGGGTCGAACAGGAAGACGGTGGATTGGTGGTTGATCAGCCCACGCTTTTCCAGGTTGTTCGGCCAGTAGCCTCCCGCCTTCAGGCCCAGGGTCAGCCCGGCGCGGTCAAAGCCGCCCTTGAATCCATACAGCGCGTCCTCATGGCCGATCGCCTCGCGCACGACGGGAAAGTTATAGGCGTCGCCTGCAGCCATGGCGGCAAAAACCTTCTCGACCGCGTCAAAGGCGGCTTTGCGGGTCATCAGATCACCGATTGCCTGTTCTGGAACGATATACATATTTGTTTCTCCTCAACAAAAATAGGCGGAGGGCGGCAAGCGCACCTCCGCCAGTCTGGGGATGGGGTTGGATCAGTATGCTTTGCCGCGGGCCGAAACCGGCCAGACGCATTCGACCTTGCCGCCGCGTACGCCGACGTACCAGTCGTGCACGTTGGCGGTCGGGTCGCAGTGGCCGGGCACCAGGCGCAGCTTTTCGCCCACCTTCAGCACGCCGTCCGGATCGGCGACCACGCCATGCTCGTCCGAGCATTTGACGTATTCCACATCGTCGCGGCCAAAGATGAAGGGCAAGCCGCTGTCGACCGACTGTGCCTTGAGGCCGGCATCCACGATCGCCTTGTCAGCCTTGGCGTGGCTCATCACCTGGGTCAGCAGGAAGAAGGCGTTTTCCCATTCGCCCTGGTCGATCCGCTTGCCATCCTTGTCCAGGATGCGGCCGTAATCCGCGTCCATGAAGGCGTAGGAGCCGCACTGCAACTCGTTGTAGACGCCGGAGTTCGACTCGAAATAGTAGGAGCCTGTGCCGCCGCCGGAGACCAGCTCGCATTCGATGCGTTCCTTCTTCAAGCCTTCGACCGCATCGGCAACCTGCGCGATGGCGATGTCCAGCTTGGCTTTTCGGTCATCGAAGCTGTCCATGTGCTGCATCGCGCCCTGATAGGCCTGGATGCCGGAGAACTTGAGGTTTTCAGCCGCGTTCACGGCCTTGGCGATCTCCACCACCGCCTCGGTGGTGGTCACGCCGCAGCGGCCTGCACCGCAGTCGATCTCGACAAAGACTTCGAGCTCGGTGCCGTGCTTCTGCGCTGCTGCCGACAGGTCGGCGACGTTGTCCAGATCGTCGACGCAGACGATGGTGCGCGCGCCCAGTTTGGGCAGGCGGGCCAGACGGTCGATCTTCTGTGCATCCCGCACCTGGTTCGAAACCAGAATGTCCGTGATGCCCCCGCGGGCAAAAACCTCGGCTTCAGAGACCTTCTGGCAGCAGACGCCAACCGCGCCGCCGAGTTTCTCCTGCAGCTTGGCCACGTCCACCGATTTGTGCATCTTGCCGTGCACCCGGTGACGCATGCCGTGCGCCTTGGCGTAGTCGCCCATCTTCTTGATGTTGCGCTCCAGCGCGTCCAGATCCAGCACCAATGCCGGGGTCTGGATGTCGGCTTCGTCCATCCCCGGAACCGCCGGCACGTCGTAGCCGACTTCGAGCTGATCGAAATTTGTCTGTGCGTTCATTGTGATATTCCCCAGTTTAACTGTTCATCCAAGGCAGCTTGTCGAGGTCGACATTGCCGCCGGTGACGATCAGGCCCACGCGTTTGCCCGCGAAGGCGTGTTTGTTTTTCAGAATGGTCGCGAGCGGCACCGCGCTGGAAGGCTCCATCACGATGCGCAGGTGCTTCCAGATCAGCTTCATCGCGTCGACGATCTCTGCATCCGAGGCGGTGTAGATCTCGCTTACGTGGTTGCTAACGAAGTGCCAGGTGAGATCCTTTAGCGGTACGAGCAGCCCGTCGGCCACGGTCTTGGGCGCATCATCGGCAATGATGTAGCCCGCCTTGAAGCTGCGGTAGGCGTCGTCGGCCTGTTCCGGCTCCGCCGCGATCACCTGGGTTTCCGGCGCCAGCGTGGCCAGCGTCAAGCACGTGCCCGAGATCATGCCGCCGCCGCCAATGGGGGCGACGACCATGTCGAGGCCGTCGGTCTGCTCCACGAATTCCTTGGCGCAGGTGCCCTGGCCGGCGATGACGCGATGGTCATTGTAGGGATGAACAAAATCGCCGCCGGTCTCCGCCTGCACGCGGGCAAAGGTCTCCTCGCGCGAGCTGGTCGAGGGCTCGCACTCGGTGATCTTGCCGCCGTAGCGTCGCACGGTGTCCTTCTTGGCCTGCGGCGCGGTGCGTGGCATGACCACGTTGCAGGGAATGCCGCGCAGCATCGCCGCATAGGACAGGCAGGAAGCATGGTTGCCGGAGGAATGCGTGGCAACGCCCTTGGCGGCCTGCGCCTCGTCCAGCCCGAACACCGCGTTGCTGGCGCCGCGAACCTTAAAGGCACCCGGCTCCTGAAAGTTCTCGCATTTGAAGAACAGTTCGGCGCCAGTCAGCTCGTTCAAATAGGCCGAGGTGCGCACGGGGGTGCGTCGGATATGCGGCTGGATGCGCTCATGCGCGGCCAGCATGTCCTCATACGTGGGGATATACATTGCGGTATCCTTCATCAGGCGGCAGCCTTGGCGCTGTTTGCGGTGCTGCCGCGGTAGTAGTCCTGCGCAGCCGCCACGCCTGAGCCCAGCGGGATGTTCAGGCCAAGATCGGCCATGACCATTTCAGCGGTGGCTATGCCCGACAGCGCCATCACGTCTGTCAGGCTGCCCAGATGGCCGATCCGGAACACCTTACCCGCAACCTCGCCCAGGCCGGTGCCAAAGGCGACGCCATATTTCTCGGCCGCGAGGCTGACGAACTTGTTGGCGTCAAATCCATCCGGCGTGCGGATGGCGCTGACGCTGTCTGAGTAGACCTCCGGCGACACGGCGCACAGCTTCAGACCCCAGGCGCGCACCGCGGCGCGCACGCCTTCGGCAATCCGGTGATGGCGGGCAAAGACATTGTCCAGCCCTTCGTCCAGCAGCATACCACAAGCCATGTTGAGACCGTTCAGCAGGCCGACAGAGGGTGTGTAGGGATAGGCGCTGTTGGCATAGCCTGCGGCCATGTCCTTGATATCGAAGAAGGTGCGCGGCAGGGTCGCGGTCTTGGCGGCGTCCATCGCTTTGGGCGAGAAGCCGACAATAGCCAGACCCGGCGGCAGCATGAAGCCCTTCTGCGACCCTGCCACGGCAATATCGACGCCCCACTCGTCCGTGCGGAAATCCATCGACGCGATCGAGGACACGCCATCCACAAACAGCAGCGCCGGGTGGTTGGCGGCGTCCAGCGCGCGGCGGATCGCGGCGATGTCGGATTTCACGCCGGTCGCGGTTTCATTGTGGGTGGCCAGAACCACCTTGATCTGGTGACCGGTGTCTGCGGTCAGGATTTCCTCGTAGCGGTCAGCTGGGATGCCCTGTCCCCAGGGGGTTTCAACGATCTGAACGTCCAAACCGTGGCGCTGGCACATGTCGATCCAGCGGTGGCTGAACATACCATTGCGCGCGGCCAGAACCGTGTCGCCAGCGCTCAGCGTGTTGGTGATCGCGGTTTCCCAGCCGCCGGTGCCGGTCGACGGAAACACAAAGATTTCAGCGCTTTTACTTTTCAGAACTTTCTTCACGCCAGACAGCGCCGGGTGCAGTATCTGTCCGAACAGCGGCGAGCGGTGGTCCAGCGTCGGCATGTCCACCGCTTTGCGCAGCGCTTCGGGCATATTGGTCGGACCGGGGATGAAAACCGGGTTTTGAAAGCTCATGTCGTGCCCTCCTGTGGCGATTTCCTCCACCTTAATCCGTGGACGTCCGCAGGGAAACTTTTTTGAAAAAAGATTTCATAATGATGCTAAGTCGAAGATTTATGCATTAATTCAAGGGCTTTAGTTTTTTCACTGTACAGAATATGTTTTCACTATTATCCATAAACTGCTATCGGAATTGTCTTGGGGAGGCTTGGACATGCCGCAGGCACCGCGCCGCAAGGGCCGCCCGAAGGGATTCAATGCCGCGAGCCAGCCCGCCACGATCCAATCGTTGGACCGGGCCCTGGACGTGCTGGATGCGCTGGCCGGGGCCAGCGGCATGACGCTGACTGAGCTGGCGACGTCGCTGGACCAGTCGGCGGCCACGATGTACCGGGTTTTGTCGACACTTGAGGCGCGCCAGATCATCGAGATGGAGCCGCACAGCCAAACCTGGCATATCGGCGCGATGGCGTTCCGACTGGGGTCTGCGTTCCTGCGCCGGTCCGGCGTGATCGAGCGGGCTCGGCCGGTAATGCGTGAGCTGATGGAGGCGACCGGCGAGACCTCTAACCTGGGCATTGAACGCGGCGGCGACGTGATGTTCGTGAGCCAGGTGGAAACTCATGAGTCGATCCGAGCGTTTTTCCCGCCCGGCACGACCTCTCCCATGCATGCCTCGGGCATCGGCAAGGCGCTGCTCAGCTGCTACGCAGACGATCAACTGACCCGGTTTCTGCGTGGACGGACATTGGAGCGGTTCACGGCGAAAACCCTGATCTCTGCCGATGCCGTGCGAGCCGATCTGGCGCAAATACGCCAGCGTGGTTGGTCTTTCGACGATGAGGAAAAATCCCCCGGAATGCGCTGCGTGGCGGCGCCGGTTTTTGGCATGCAGGGCGAGGTGCTGGCGGGGATTTCCATCTCCGGGCCGACCGCGCGGATGCCCGATGGCGGAATCAGCGGCATTGGCAATCTGGTCAAGGACGCAGCGGCGAAGCTGTCACACGGGCTGGGCGCCCCGTCCGACTGACAGCGCGCCGCCCCCGCGAGATGTAAGACGCCCCGGATCCAGCAAGGTTCCGGGGCGCGTTGTCGGCTCGTGGCGGGACCACCGCGTCAGCGTTGCGGCGCCAGCGGCATGTGGCGGTTCACGTCCTTGTACAGCAAGTAGCGGAACTTGCCCGGTCCGCCGGCGTAACAGGCCTGCGGGCAGAAGGCGCGCAGCCACATGTAATCGCCGGCCTCGACCTCGACCCAGTCCTGGTTCAGCCGGTAGACGGCCTTGCCCTCCAGCACGTACAGCCCGTGTTCCATCACATGCGTCTCGGCAAAGGGGATCACCGCGCCGGGTTCAAAGGTGACGATAGTCACATGCATGTCGTGGCGCAGGTCATTGGGATCAACGAAACGCGTAGTGGCCCATTTACCTTCCGTTTCCGGCATCGGTGTCGGGTCGACGTGGTTTTCGTTGGTGACGAACGCCTCCGGGGCGTCAAGTCCGGCAACCGCCTGATATGCCTTGCGGACCCAGTGGAACCGGACCGGCGCCTTGCCATTATTACGCAGGTTCCAGTCGGCGTCTGGCGGCAGATAGGCATAGCCACCCTCCTCCATGTCATGCGCGGTACCGTCGATGGTCAGCGTCATGGCGCCCTGCACGACGAACAGCACCGCTTCGGTGCCCGGTTCGGTTTCCGGCCGGTCGCTGCCGCCGCCGGGCTGCACCTCGGCGATATACTGAGAGAAGGTCTCGGCGAAACCGGACAGCGGCCGTGACAGTACCCAAAAGCGGGCCTTTTCCCAGAACGGCAGCAGGCTGGTGACGATGTCGCTCATGGTGCCCTTGGGGATCACCGCATAGGCATCGGTGAACATGGCACGGTCGGTTAGCAACTGGGTCTGCGGCGGCAGCCCGCCCTCTGGTGCGTAGTAGGATCGTTTGGTCATCGGCTGCCTTTCCTGCTGAAGTGCTGATCTATTGATAGACGCCTGCCGCAAGCAACCGAACTTGTTTCCGTATCAAGGATACCTGAAGGATCGTTTTGCTATTTTTGAAGGTGCCGACCTAGTGACCGCTGCCGATGTCCTCGGGTGCGATAGACACGGTCTTGATTACAGCGTGGCAGCTGGCCCCTTCCGCCAGCGCCAAAGCCGCGGCGGAACGCCGGGTCACACGGGCGAGCACCCGGCCGGCAGGGGTCTGTAGAGACACCATGGCGCCGGGGCCGCTGCCGGTTCGGATATGTTCCACGGTCCCCGGCAGGATGTTCAGCGCCGAAAGACCAACGGGGCGCTGGCGGGACAGGATCACGTCATGTGCCGCGATGCGAACGCGCACGCAGGTGCCGGGTGCGCGACTGATCTGCGGCAGAAACAGTGGCAGCCCGCCCGCGTCCAGCTCTGTCAGACCATCATCGTGATGGCGGCGCACCTGCGCTTCCAGCAGCGCGCCTGCGGCTCGTACCCCTGCGGGAGTGACCGCAGGATCGCCCAGAACGCTGGCGGCAGTGCCCTGACGGCTGACCCGACCATCCTGCAGAACCACGACGGTTGTTGCCAGTCGTGCCACCTCGGCGGCAGAATGGCTGACATAGAGCATCGGGATACCGATCTCGTCCCGCAACCGTTCGAAATAGGGCAGGATTTCGGCCTTGCGGGCCTCGTCCAGCGCCGCCAGCGGTTCGTCTGCTAGAATCATCTGCGGAGCCGACAAGAGGGCGCGGCCGATGGCGACCCGTTGCTTTTCTCCACCGGATAGTCCGCCCGGCCGCCGTTGCAGCAACGCTGTGATGCCCAGCAAATCCACCACCCGATCCAGACTTTCGGGCCTGCTCTCCCGCGGTGCGAACTTCTGGCCGTACAGCAGATTTTGCCGGACGCTCAGATGTGGAAACAGCCGCGCTTCCTGGAACACATAGCCCATCCGACGCTTGTGCGGCGGCAACCATTGGCGCTGCGTCGTGTCTGCCAGCACCACGTCATCCAGGACAACCCGCCCGCTGTCCGGTCTCAGCAGTCCGGCCACCGCTTGCACCACCGTCGTCTTGCCCGTGCCGGAACGCCCGAACAGCACCGTCACCCCCGGCGGGGCCTCAAACCGGACATCCAGCGCAAAGCCGGGCAGGCGATGTTTTATATCAACCGAGAGCATTCATCGTCCCCCGACCTTGGCAGCGACCCGTCTGCCCAGCCACTCGGACAGCAGCAGTGCCACCAGCGCGATGGCAATGGACACCAGTGTCAGCCGCAGCGCCGCGCTGTCACCGCCAGGCACCTGCAGAAAGGCATAGATCGCTGACGGCAGCGTCTGGGTCTGTCCCGGAATGCTGGACACAAAGGTAATGGTCGCGCCGAACTCGCCCATAGCCTTGGCAAAGCCCAGCACGCCGCCAGCCAGCACGCCGGGCAGGATCAGTGGCAGGGTTACGGAGAAAAAGACCCAGAAGCGCGACGCGCCCAGCGTGGCGGCGGCTTCCTCCAACTTGGGGTCAACCGCCTCAATCGACAAGCGGATGGCGCGCACCATCAGGGGAAACCCCATGATGCCGGCCGCCAGCGCCGCACCGGTCCAGCGAAAGGCAAAGACCACGCCAAGTTCCTGCAACGCACCGCCCAATGGCGTTTTTGGTCCCAACGCCATCAATAACAGGTAGCCGGTCACAACGGGCGGCAGGATCAGCGGCAGATGCACCAATCCGTTGACGATGTGTTTGCCTGGGAACTGTCGGCGGGCCAGCGCGTGAGCGACGAACACTGCCAAAGGTAGCGCCAATGCCGTCGCCCAAAACGACACCCACAGGGACAGTTTCACGGCCTGCAACTCCTGCGGGCCAAGCCATGGGCTGTCTGGGCTCACGGGCGCGGCGCCTTGAATCCGTGGCGGAGGAAAAGTGCCTGGCCGTCCGGACCGCTCAAGAATTCGATAAAGGCGGCAGCCGTGTCTTGTTGCCCGGCGGCCACGACGGCGATGGGATAGACGATCGGTGGGTGGCTGTCTGCGGCGAAGGTGGCGATGATCGATACGCGCGGATCTGCCTGCGCGTCCGTGGCATAGACCACCCCCATGGGTGCGGCACCGGCGGCCACCAGCGCCAGGGCCGACCGCACATTCGCGGCCTGTGCCACCTTGGGGGCGAGGCTTGACCACTGGCCGATCGTCTTCAGCGCGGCTTTGCCATAGATCCCGGCCGGGACCGCATCGACCAACGCCATGGCCAAGCGCCCTTCGCCAAGCACGCTGGACAGATCCTGCGTCGCCAAATCCAGCGGTGGTGCAGTGCTGCCATGGGCGATCAGCACCAGTTCGTTTGTCGCCAGGTTCCTGCGCGAGCCATCGGTAAGGAGCCCTTCTTCTTGCAACAGGTCCATCCAGGCACGATTGGCAGCGATGAACACGTCGGCGGGCGCGCCAAGCTGTATCTGTCGGGCCAGAGCTGACGAGCCGGCGTAGGACAGCACGACTTCTTCGCCGGTTTGCGCCGTGAATGCAGCCGCCGCCTCATCCAGCGCGGTCTTGGTGCTGGCCGCGGCAAAAACGGTAATCCGCGCCTGCCCGGCGGCTGGCCATCCACACAACAACACCAATGCAATCGCGAGCCCCCAGCAGAGCGGCGGCAAGAGACGGAAAACCTGCAAAGGCGGCTGATGTTTGGTCATTTCCCCATAGGAATTAGCCGCGCGGGCGGCCACGGGCAATCTGAAATTGCCCGATCGGACGCGTTGGCAGCCGCCATGCTACTGCCAGCGCCGCCCTCAGAACAGGTCTACCACACCTGCGCCAGCAGCTGCCGGGGCCGGGGCCGGGGCGGCCGCGGCACGCTGCTCCAGTTCGCCCAGCTGGCGGTCGTCCTGCACATGGGTCTGCTGCGCCGCCCCAGAACATGGGTGGAACCGCACTCGCCGCGCGGATGTGCCACCGACGCTAGACGAGATGCAAGGAATGCCCTCATCGCGCAGGAACCGTTGCACAAAATCAGCATTGGCTGCACCGATGTCCGACAGGTTGACCGACATCTTGGCACCGCCAAAAACCTTGGCCTTGAGGTTGGCTCTCACGGCTCCTTTTTTCATGATCCCGTTGATGAGCAGTTCCATCGCATGGATGCCATAGCGTGCGTTGGCGGCGCCGCCACCACGGGCGTTGGCCAGCAGAAAGTGGTTCATGCCCCCGACACCCCGGTCAGGGTCATAGATGCAGGCCGCGATGCAGGAGCCCAGCACGGTGGAGAAGACGGTCTTGGGATCTGTTGTGACGCGATAATCCCCTTGCAGGACGGTCACTGGCTTTGTATTGGCGAAAACGTTGGTCAAGGCTATTTCGTCCCTTCCTGCGAACCGATCAGACCTTGCTGGCCTGAAGAAGTGTGCTGGCCATCCGGGCCAGCGGTACCTGCTGCTGGGCTGCGCCCATCTCCCAGGCGACCCTGGGCATGCCGTAGACGACCGAGGATTTTTCGTCCTGGGCAAAGGTCTTGGCACCAGCCTTGCGCAGCTCTAGCAAGCCGCGAGCGCCATCCTGTCCCATCCCGGTCAGAATAGTGGCAACAACATCCTTTCCATATGGCACTGCAGAGGTGAACAACGCGTCAACAGACGGCGTGTGACCGGAAATATCCGGCCCTTCCTTCAATCGCAGGCGACGCGGCGCGCGGTTGCTCAGCCCCATATGCCGACGCTGACCCGCCGCGACGTAGACATAGCCCGGCTCCAGCGTCAGCCCATCCTCCGCCGCGCGCACCCGTGCGGGGCAGATCCGGTCAAGAAGCGAGACAAGGCCAGAACCGAAGTTCTTGCCCGTATGCTGTACAATCAGCGTCGGTGGACAGTCGAAGGGGAACCCGACCAAGACGTTGCGCAAAGCCTCGACACCACCAGTGGATGAGCCGATCAGGATCATCTTCTTGCTGCCCGCAGCAGTGGCCGCGGGACGGGCGGCAGTCCCCGCCGCCGCGCCCATACCACGACGCGGTGCTTTCACCATCATGTCGAAATACTGGGCAAACTGGCTGGGATGGTCGGCCTTGGTCAATTCGAAGATACCCGCGCCCACGTCGAGCAAAGGCGACGATTTTCGTGCAGGTGTCGCCCCTTGCGTGTCCATCACGGACACCCAGCGGGTGTCCATGGCAGAGAACAGCGCCATCATCATCTCGAATTCAGGCAGTTTGGTGAAACCGTCTTCGACGAAGGCAAATACAGGCTGCGCGGCCTCGGCCTGATTGTAGGCCATCATGAGGTTATTGGCCAAAAAGACCTTCATGCCCGGATAGGCTTGTTCCATGTAGCTTCGCAGCGTCATGGCAAAGTTTCGGTCCGTGGTTATGATCAAGAGGTTCTTCGAAGACAATGGGTTCCCCAATCTCGTTGCAGTGCCGCGGGATTGGGCGACACAGATTGCCATGGTCAGAGAACGCCGCCGCCAATGCGGCAGCGTCCCCGGCTAAGGTTCAAAAGTTCTGCCAGAAATCGCGGGCGGCATTGCCCTGGGCCGCGACCGCCACCTGGGCCGTGCTGGCAGTGATCGTCCGGTGGTCAGCCTGCTGCGCTCGCGGCGCCGGCGTGCCGCCCGGCTTTGTCGGGCTGGTCAGTATGGCGGAATGCGGAGCGTGACCGATGACGCGGAAATGCGCGACCAGCTCAGCCAGTTTGCCGGCGTCGCTGTTGAGCATGTGGCCGGCCGCGGTGGCCTGTTCCACCATCGCCGCATTCTGCTGGGTCACCTGGTCCAGCTGGGTCACGCCGGTGTTGATCTCGTGCAGGCCGGTGGACTGTTCCGACGCGCCCTCGGCAATGTCGGAAACCAGCTGCGAGATATGGGCGACCTGCGACACGATGCTTTGCAACGCCTCGCCCGCCTTGCCGACCAGATCGACGCCACGCTCCACCTGTTTGGAGCTGTCGGAGATCAGCGTCTTGATCTCCATCGCCGCATCCGATGACCGCTGCGCCAGCGCCCGCACCTCAGAGGCGACCACGGCAAAGCCCTTGCCGGCTTCGCCCGCCCGCGCCGCCTCGACGCCGGCGTTCAGCGCCAGCAGGTTGGTCTGAAAGGCAATGTCGTCGATCACGCTGATGATCTGGCTGATATGGGTCGAGGACTGCTCGATCTCGGTCATCGCCGCAACCGCGCTTTGCACCACGGCGTCGCTGGTCTCGGCCTCGTTGCGGGCCTGCTGCATCGTCGCCTCGACGCTGCGCGCGCCCTCGGCGGCGGATTTCACGCTGGCCGTCAGCTCATCCAGCGCGGCGGCGGTCTGTTCCAGCGTTGCGGCCTGGCTTTCGGTGCGATGCGACAGGTCGTCGGAGGCCTGGCTGATCTCGGCGGCGCCGCTGCGGATGCTGCCAGAGGCCTCGATCACCTGCTGCACGGTGGCGTTCAGATTGCTGACGGTGCTGTTGAAATTCTGCCGCAGCTGTTCGTATTCCTGCGGGAAGGTGTCCTCGATGGGCTGCGAGAAGTCGCCGTCTGCCAGCCGCACCAGACCATTGCTGAGGCTGTCGACGACCTCCTGCTGCTGACGCTGCATCTCTGCGCGCTCCTCTTCGGCGGCGCGGGCCAGTTTCAGGTCGTCCTGCATCGACAGGAGCGTCTTGCCGATCTTGCCGATCTCGTCGCGGCGCTGCGCGGCCTCGACCTCAGTGTCCAGATTGCCACCGGCGACCGATTCCATGTTGTCGCAAATCCGGTTGATGGGTTTGGTGATCGAACGCGCGAACAGCCAGCCCAGCAGGGATACGGCCAGGGCGCAGGACAACGAGACGAGCAGCATGATCTGGCGCTGCTGCGCGGCCGGGGCCAGCAGCTCGCTGTGGTCCAGCTCGGCAACTACAGTCCAGTTGATGTCGCGGAAGGCCACGGGCGCGGTCACGGCGGCGACGGTGCGGCCGTCCGGTTTTTGAACTGCGGGGTAAAAGCGGGCGGCTGCGTCGTCAGCGGCAAGGGCCGTCTCGAAATGTGACTGCTGTGGCAGTTCTTCCAGAACCGCATGGCCATTCTCCAGCCGCGAACGGGTACGGGCCTTGAGGTCTGTGCCGATCAGATAGGTGTCGAGGGTCTGCTTGTCGCCGCCAGAATTGGAGGTGATGCGGGTGATGTCCCCGACAGTGATCTGCACGACAAACACCCCGATAAACCGGCCAGCTTCATCTACGATCTGGGTTGCCGCAAAGGCCGCGGGCGCCTGGCCGCTGGGCTCATAGGCGGCAATGTCGGAGAAATAGACCTGCTTGGCATCGCCCGAGACGGTCTTTTGAAAGACCTCTCCCAGACCGGAGCTTTTGTAAGGCCCGGACAACAGGTTGCTGGTGTAGTCGTCCTCCTGGGTGGCGGAAAAGACGACATCGCCGTCAGGGCTGATCAGCGCCACGTTGTAAAATCCCATCCGTTCTATGATGCGCTGGAACGGCGGCAGGTTGCGGTTGAAATGCACATCATACGGCGACGCTGCGGAGGCGAACATCGCCAGGTTTCCGACCGCCGCCTTGTCCGCACCAGCGCGTGTCGACCAGGTGACGTGGAGATCCTTGACCGCCTTGGCGGTGGACGGCACCGAGGCAATGGTCAGCGTCGCCGCCTCGACGCCCTTGAGGTAGGAGTGCAACGCCAGCTCCCGGTCTCGGACCAGCGACATCATGAAGTTTTCCGCATCTGCAACCACGCTGCGCCGGAAATAAGTGGTGCTGACTGCGATCAGGACGACCGTCAGTGTCAGGGCGATGAAGACGATCAGCAGCGGCAGCTTGTGCGCGAGTTTCAGAGACTTGAACATGGATACCTAAACTCCGGCGGATGGGCGCCCGGCGGGTGTCGGACCCGTCGGAGCAGAAAACGCAAATTTCCAGTCATGAAGTCACAGGAAGGTGAGGGAGACGTTAACCGGCTGCGGATCGGTCAAATTGACTCTATTTTGCGGTTGCCGATGGCGTCGCGGCAGTGCCCTGACCGGGCGAGTTGTTAACCATTTCGGTAGCCCGATCCGAACGCCCTGTGGATGCACTGCGTTAAGATTTCCGTCGCACGCAGCGTGCCGGGCGGGCGCTTTGCGGGCAGGATTTCACGAATCGGCGAGGTCTGTTCGGCGAAATCCGACCCGATCTGGCGCGCCTGCCGCGAGTTTTTCTGACGCGTTCTTAGGTGTTTGCACGAGTTCGGAAGGTTTTCCGCGGTTTTTCTCGCAAAACGACGAAGTTTTTTGCCATGGTTGAGCATCAATGCGTGCGGCGTTGGGGGATTGTTAACGCCGTCGCAATCGGGACGTGTTTTCGCCACGAGGCCGCAAGTTTCTGTCTCAATTCGGCCTTGGACCTGAATGACGATGCCCCGGTGGGAAGCTGGAGTGAATGATGAAGCTTTTATTTGCTGCTATTGCGGCGTGCCTGACATTGGGGCTGCCAACCGGCGTCACGGCACAGAACGCGCCGTCGGAATTTCAAACGGTCGACGGCTGGCAGGCGGTGGGACGGCTGAATATCGCCAACCGCAGCATGTGTACCGGGGCCTTGATCGCGCCGGATCTGGTGCTGACCGCGGCGCATTGCCTTTACGACCCGCGCAGCGGCGCTGCAGTTGATCCGACGTCAATCCGGTTTGAGGCCGGGCTGTCCGGCCGCGAGGCGATAGCCCTGCGACAGGTGGTCCGGGCAGTGAAACATCCGCAGTATCGCTATCGCCCGGATGGCAGGCATCAGATCGGCAGCGATCTGGCTGTTCTGAAACTGGATCGCCCGATCAGCAGCCGTCGCATTCGGCCATTGACCGTTTCCGGCGGTGCCGAGCGGGGTGATGTACTGGGGGTGCTGTCCTATACGGCCCGACAGGCGACGCACCAGAACCTGCAAAACTATTGCAGCGTCCTGGCCCGCCAGAGCCGCACCCTGGTGATGTCCTGCCTGGTGGAATTCGGGGCCTCTGGTTCGCCGGTTCTGGCGATGCGCCCCGGCCAGCCGCCGCGACTGGTGTCGGTGATCTCTGCCAAGGCGGCGATGGGGCGGCGCAAGGTGTCAATCGGCACCGCCTTTGACACCACGCTGCGCGAGCTGGTGCGCCGGGCCGGCTGAGAGCGAGACCGGCGCACGGTGGCGCGCTGGGTCACGGCTCGCGCAGTGCTTCGCGGGATTTGTACAAGGGCTTCAGCAGATATTGCAGGACGGTCTTGGAGCCGGTCTGCAACTCCGCGGTTGCCCGCATGCCGGGGCGGATTTCGATCGTCTGCTGGCGTTCGGTAAAGTCGGCTTTGTTGACCCGGACCGTCACCCGGTAATATGGTTCGGCGCGCGGGTTGCGCTCGTCCTCGAACGTGTCGGCGGACACGAAATCCACCTTGCCACGCAGCGCGCCATAGATGGTGTAGTCATAGGCCGACAGCTTGATTGTGGCGTCCTGGCCGGGCTGCACGCTGGCGATGTCCTCAGGCCGGACGCGCGCCTCGACGAACAGTTCCTCGCCCAGCGGAATGATTTCCAGGATTTCCTCGCCAGGACGGATCACGCCGCCGATCGTGGTGACGGCCAGGCTGTTGACGATGCCGGCCATGGGCGAGGTGATGATGGTGCGGTTCAGCTGGTCCACCGCCAGTCGCTGCTCCTGGCGCAGGGTGGTGATCTCGCGCAGGGTCTTGGAGTATTCCTCGGCCTGCTCCAGTTCTGCCTGGGTGCCGATCTCGTTGTATTTGGCGCGGGCGTCGGTGGCGGCCTTACGGGCCTTGTTGACCTCGATCAGCGCCACGATCTTCTGCTTGTAGAGCTGTTCCATATTGGCCAGCTCGGCATTCAGCTGGTCCATGATCTGACGGGCGCTGTCGCGACGGCTGGTGAAGTCGGTCTGCCGGGCGGTCAGCAGGCCGCGTTCCGAGGCCAGAATGCCGGGGGAACGCTGCGCGAGCGGGTCGGGCACGGTGAATTCAAACGCGCCCTTCATCTGCGCTTCCAGCCGGTGGCGTTTGATCTCCAGCGCGTCAAGCTGGTTCTGCAGCTCGTCCGCGGCGGTGCGGAACTTGGTGTCTTGCAGCTTGGCCAGCACCTGTCCTGCGCTGACCACGTCGCCTTGTCGTACGTGCAACTCGGCCAGGATGCCGCCTTCGAGGTTCTGCACGATCTGCGCACGGGAGGAGGACACCACCTGGCCTTCGCCGCGCACGATTTCGTCGATCGAGGCAAAGGCGGCCCAGATCAGGAACACCGCGACTGCCGCCACTGCCAGATAGATGATGCGGCTGGCGCTGCGCGGGGCTTGGGCATTGCCGTAGGGGTCGTGCAGATCCAGGGTCATTTGCCCTCTCCGGCGGCCAGATGCGCCAGAACCTGATCGCGCGGACCGTCCACCACCATGCGGCCCGATTGCAGGATCAGGGTGCGGTTGGTCAGCGACAGGATCGGCATCCGGTGGGTGGCGATCACCGCCGTGCGGCCCTCCAGCCAGCTTTCCAGACGGCTGACAAGCGTGCGCTCCAGCGTCTGGTCCAGCGCCGCGGTGGGTTCATCCAGCAGCACCACCGACGGGTTCTGCAGCCACAGTCGCGCCCAGCCGATGGACTGGCGCTGGCCGATCGACAGCCCGTGGCCGCCATCGCTGATTTCCAGGTCCAGACCTTTGTGGTGGCTGCGCACATGCGCGCCGAGGCCTGCGAACTCCAGCGCTTCCATCAGCCGGTCGTCGTCGCGCTCCAGCTGATTGAGGTTCAGGTTGTCGCGCAAGGAGCCCGCAAACAGCCGCACGTCCTGGCTGAGGTAGCCGATGCCTGCCCGCAAATCGCGCGGGTCGATCTGCGCCATGTCGGTGCCGTCCAGCAGAATTCGGCCGCGGTCGGGGGCATAAAGCCCCGATAACAGCTTCAGCAGCGTCGATTTGCCAGAGCCATTGACCCCCAGCACCGCAACTCGCTGACCGGGCGTGATGGCAGCGGCCTGCACATCCACGGTGGGCGCGGCGTCGTCCTCGTAGCGGAACAGGATCTCGCGCAGCTCGAACCGGCCCTGGATCTTCTGGCGGCGCAGATAGGTGCGTTCCTTTTCCTTCTCCTGCGGCGCGTTGGCGATGGCGTCCAGCCCTTCGAGCGCTGCCTTGACGTTGCTCCACCGCGCGAGGGTGGCGGCGAACTGGGTCAGCGGCGCCAGGGTGCGGCTTGTCAGGATGCCCGTGGCGATGATGGTGCCAACGGTGAACTCGCCGGCAAAGACCAGCAGCGTGCCCAGCACCACGGCGGTGATATAGGTGGCCTGCTGCACGCCCTGCGACCAATAGGTGAGGGCACTGGACAGCTTGCGCTGCTCGGTCGCGGAATGCGAGGACAGGGTGTTCAGCTCATCCCAGAGGCGCAGCACGCGCTCTTCGCCGCGCTGGGTTTTCACGGTGTCCAGTTCGGTCACTACCTCATGCAGCAGGCGGCCCGCCTTGGCGTTGGCGCCCTGGGTCTGCCGGGTGAAGGCAATCATCTTCTTCTGCATGAAATAGGCAGGCAGCAGCATCAGGACGCCGCCGATGACGATGACCCAGACAACCGGCCCCGCGATGGAGGCGACCAGCAGCAGGAACACAGCGATAAACGGGATGTCCGCGAGGGTTGAGATGGTGGATGAGGTAAAGAACTCCCGCACCGAGCCGAAATCGCGCATCGCGGCAAACAGCCCCGAAGGCGGCAGCGGCTTCTTGTCAGAGCGCATGCCGATCAGGCGGCGCATCAGGTTGTGCTGCACCGACAGTTCGATCTGGCGCCCCGCCGCATCGGTCAGCCGCGCACGGGCGAGTTTCAGCAGCGCCTCCAGCGCGATGGCCAGAAAGGCGCCGATCGCCAGCACCCACAGGGTGGCATGGGATTGATGCGGCACCACGCGGTCATAGACCTGTAGGCTGAACAGCGCGACAGACACCGCCAGGATGTTGGCGACCAGCGAACCCAGCATGATCTCGCCCACCTGGCGGCGGTATTTCGGGAATTCGCTCCAGAACCAGTGGCCCGGGTCGAGCTGCGGCGTGTGACGGGCTGCCATCTGGCTGAGCGACGGCCGCGCCGACAGCACGGTGCCGGTAAAATACGGGGCAAATTCGCCCAATGTCACCTCTGTGCGGTTGTCGGCGCAGGAGGTGTCATAGATCGTCAGAACGTCTTCGGCCTGGCTGAGCACCAGAACGCATTGGCCGCCCGACATCACGGCCAGGGCGGGCCACAGGGCCGGGGCAAGCGGCTGTTTTTCAAGAATCTTGGGCTGCAACCCTGTGGATTGCACGGCCTTGGCCAACGTGTGCAGTGACAGATCGCCCGGTGTCTCACGCCACAACAACGCGGCGATGTCGCTGACCGGCACTTCGCTGCCCTTCAGCGCGGCGAGGGTGGAGATCAGGCTGGCGCGGTGCTGGATTCGCGCCGCGGCCCCCTCCAGAAGGGTACCGACCTCGGGCTGCGCGTCCGGCGCTTTCGGGTTCGACCCCGCCTTTGCGCCGATCTTCTTGCCCGACATGGTGCCCGTCAATGTGCCCGTCAGTGTGCGGGGGGCAGCGTTTGGCCTGGCATCGGCCGTGGTGGCGGGTTGCGGGGCGGCGGATGACGGGGAAAAGGCCGGGCTCTGCGACGCCGGTGCTGGCGGTATGGCGCCGTTTGTCGTCGGAGCCTGCGCTGCGCCCGCGCTTTTGCCGGACGCGGGTACGGCCCGCAGCACCGGCTTTCTGCCAGTGGCGGGGGCGGCGTGGGCCGGTTTTTGCGGTTTGTCGGTCAAATCTTGTCCCCATCGGCCAGCAAGCCCAGATCCCGTGCCAGTTGCAGCTGGATCAGCACGGCCTCGTATTTCGCGTCGATATAGGCCTGCTCGCGGCGCACCAGTTCCTCATAGACCTGGATCACTTCCATCACCGGGCGCTGGCCGGCCTCGAACTGCTTCTGGAACAGCTCATAGGTCTCGCGGCTGCGGCGCACCAGCGCGGCCGTCTCTGCCTCCTGACGCTGGTATGAGGCGATCTGCTGCACCTGACGGCTGTAGGCGCGCCGTGCGGCTTCTTC
The DNA here is from genome assembly GCF_056033425.1 of Leisingera sp. SA32. Taxonomy (NCBI): domain Bacteria; kingdom Pseudomonadati; phylum Pseudomonadota; class Alphaproteobacteria; order Rhodobacterales; family Roseobacteraceae; genus Leisingera; species Leisingera sp. SA32. Next base: position 114,528 of record NZ_JBVYHB010000003.1, read on the forward strand.
GGCCTCGCTCACCTGTCGTTTTGCGGCTTCCTTAGAGGCCTCCAGCGCGCGCATCGCCGCCGGTGTGCCCAGACCCAGCGGTTGCGCCATGCCGAGCGTCAGCCCGACGCCGGAGCCATCCGTGGTCACATTGCCCGCGCCGGAGATCTGCGGCAACAGCCCGGCGCGGCCTGCCTTGGCCTCAGCGATCGTGCGATCCGCCTCGGCGCTGGCCTTCAGAACCGACAGGTACTGCACCTGTTCGGGAGGGGTAGAGATGCCCAGATGCGACGGCTTGCGGTCAAAGCTCTGGCCGGTCATTGCCTGCAATTCAGCGCGCGCGGTGGCTGCATCGTCGCGGGCGGTGGCGGTGGTGGTGCGGATGCCGCTGATCTTGCTGTCGACCACATTCAGGTCGGAATGGTCGGACACGCCGCCATCAACGCGGCCTTGCACGATGCGGCGAAATTCCTGCATGCGGCGCAGGGCGCGTTCGCCATAGGCGGCCTTTTCATCGCCACGCAGCGCGGCGGCATAAAGACCCACGGCGGTTTCCACCCGGCTGTTCATGTCCTGCGACAGGTTTACGGCAGCCACCTCGACGTCGGCGGCGGCAAATGCACGCTCTGCCTTGCGGCGGCCATTGTCGAACAGCACCTGTTCGATCAGAAGCCCGGCGACGACATCACCGAGATCGGTCAGGCTCACCGAAGGGCCAAGCGTGGGCAGCCAGTTCTTGGAGGCGGCTTCGGCCCGCAGCTTGGCGCTGATAAGCTCTGCCTCCGCGGCGCGCGCAGAGGCGGCGAGGGCGGCTTCGGCCACCTCGCCATAGGCGCCGTGATCCGGCAGCAGCGAACGCCGTTCCTGCAATGTCTGGATCACCTGCGACGCGGCGTCGCCACTTTGGGTGAAATTGCTGCGGGGGGACGGATCTTCGGCGTCCTTGGCGGCGAACATGCCGATGTGGGCGCAGGCCGACAGGCTGCACATCACTGTGATGGCGCAAAGAAAGCGTCCCGGTTGCATCCTGCCCCTTGCCTTTGTGGTCCGGCCTCGTGGCCCGGCGGTGTTTACTGCTGTTCGGCGTGGCGGCCCGGCAACCGCGGAAGGGTGCCGGGCCGAAGGCTCAGATCACGGTGTTGATTTCTTCGTTTACGATCACCGTCGTGCCATCATCTCCAAGGGTGTAGACGTTGTAGGTCTCGTTGTTGATGGTCTGGCTGCCGGTGGCGGTTGCATCGGTCAGCGTCAGCGTGTCGTTGTCGGTGCCGTGTACCACCAGCGTGTCGGAATTGCCGGACAGCGCGTTGATGTCTGCCGCTGTCAGGGTCAGATCGACGTTGTCGGCGTGGACCAGGTTCAGCTCGTCGATGTTGAACTGCGACAAGCCTGCATGGTCCAGCACCCCGGCTCCGGCGCCGTCTTCCAGCACCACCAGGGTGCCAGAGCTGTTGTCGGCGCTGTCCACACGGTTGACAACCAGATGCGAGCCATCCGGCACGTCGTTGTCGAATTCGAACAAGGTGCGCCCGTTTCCGACATCGGTTTCGGTGCCGCTCAGCGCGTCGACCGCACCAGCGTCAGTCAGCTCGTGGGCGGTGTCTCCGGCCTCGAAGTCCTCGTTAAAGAAGCCGCTGATGGCGGTGCCGGTGTCGATCACGTCGCCGATGTCCGGCGCATCATAGTCAGTGTCGACGCTGAAGCTTTCGGTCAGGGGCTGGGTGTTGCCCGCCGCATCCGTGGCAACAATCTGGGCCGAGGCGTCATAGGTGCCGGTCGCCAACTCGCCAGAGGCGAAGGTGGCACTCCAGTTGCCGCTGGCATCCACGGTGGCCGCGTGGGTCACGCCCTGGATGGTGACTTCGACGGTGGAGCCGGGCTCCACGGTGCCGGTCATGGTCAACCCGGCGGCATGTTCGGCCAGGTTCAGCACGTCGTCGGCGGTCTGCTCGGGCGCGACGGTGAAGGGGGACACTTCGGTGTCGATCGCCAGCGTGTCTGTGATCGTGTCGATGTTGCCCGCCGCGTCTGTGGCCGTGACCACGACATCGGCGTCATAGCTGCCCTCGGGAATGTCGGCGGCGGCAAAACTGGCGCTCCAGTTGCCGTTTGCATCCACTGTCGCGGCCGTGGTGGCGGTGCCAAGCTGCACCATGACGGTGGAGCCGGGTTCCACCGTGCCGGTCAGAGTGACGCCGTCGCTGTGCTCTGTCTCGTTGACGATATTGTCGCCCTCGATGCTGCCGGAGGCGAGCGTCAGCGGGTCCACCAGCGTGTCCACATGCAGATCCGCGGTTGCGGTGGCACTGTTGCCGGCCGCGTCGGTGGAGGTCACGCTGACGGTGGTGTCGTATTCGCCAGCGGGCAGCGAGCCCGCTTCGAAGGTGGCGCTCCAGTTCCCGTTGGCATCGACGGTGGTGGTGCGGGTGACGCCTTCCACAGTCACGCTGACCGCGGCGCCAGCCTCGCCGGTGCCGGTCAGGGTCAGCCCGGCAGCGGATTCGGCGTTGTTGAGGATGTCGTCCCCGCCCGCCTTGCCGCCATCGATGGCGACGGCCGTGGTGGTGTCGACATGGATGGTGCCGGTGGTGGTTTCGCTATTGCCAAAGCTGTCTGTCGCGGTGACGGACACCTCGGACTCGTACTCGCCCGCGGCAATCTCCGAGGAGGCAAAATCGGCGCTCCAAGTGCCGCTGTCGGTGGCGGTGACGGTGCGGGTGACGCCCTGAAACGTGACCTCAACCGTGGCACCGGCCTCGGCGGTGCCGGTCAGGGTAACGCCATCCGCGGCCTCGGCGGCGTTGATCATGTCGTCGCCACCGGCCTGGCCTGCGTCAATGTCGACGTCGACCACGGTGTCGATCACCACGGCCGGGCCGTCGAGGTCGAATTCATACCCGTCGGGATCCACCACATGCACTTCGGACTCGTAGTTGCCATCCGCGGGCAGGTCCTCGACCGGGATGGTCACACCCCAGGTGCCGTCTTCCTCAACCGTGGTGGTGACTTCGGTGGTGCCGACGGTAACAGTCACATCGGAACCGGGCGCGCCGGTGCCGGTGATGACCACCGGGTCGGTTGTGGAGCCAGAGACCGGGTGGGTGGCGTCGGGATCGTCAACGGTCGGGTAGATGCCGTTGGGCGGACCGCCGCCATCGTCGCCGCCACCGCCGCCGCCGCCACCAACAAGAACCGCGGCACCGGCCACGCCCGCCGCGGCCCCAGCCGCGCCAAGGCCACCGAACAACGGTGCGGCCAGCGGGGCCACAACCGGTTCGATCCGGTCCACATCCAGGAACACCATCTCGTCATAGGCGCTCCACTTGCCGGACAGATCCAGCGGTTCGTAGGTGGCAAACAGCATGCCGCCGGATTTATCCTCCAGCACCACTTCGACGAATTGGCCTTCCTCGCTGAGAAACAGGTTCTTGGCACCGGTTTCGCCGTAGCCGTAGAAGTCTTGCAGCACCAGTTCCTGGCCATTGGCCAAGGTGATGTGAAGATTGCTACCCTGGCGGGAATAGCTTTCGATATCGGCAGGGTTGAGGTTCAGCGAGATGTCCTTGGCGCCGGCGGCTTCAATGCGCGCGGGGCTGCCTTCGGAAGAATTCCCATGCTGGGTAGTGCCCGCCATGTTGCGGGTGATAAATGCGACAGTGCTCATGTGTACCGCTCATCTGTTCGCTACGCCGCCGGAAATGCCGGTCCGCGCTGCGTGGTTGCGTTGCCTGTGTCTTGCCCATCGACCGTCTAATGCGGCCATTTAACGGCCATACTGTGATGAATTCGGCCGCTCTGTCCAGTCTCGCAGTGCAGGTGCGGGGGGCATTTTGGCTGAAACCGTGTCCTCACTGCCGCAGATTCTCTAGGCTTTTCCGCGATTTTGCGCTGTGGTCACGTTGGGTTCGGGGCGTTGCAGGGGCGTGCGGTGGAGCGGGAATGCCTCTGTCGCAAATGGCCTGTCCGACCGTGGTACGCCGAGTGGAGAGGCTGCCTTCAAGGTGCTGCCGCCGCGCCGCAGCGGTGCGATTGCCGCGGGCTGGTCGCTGCAATGTGAGGAAAATTTCCCATAAAAGTTTCTGGCAATTAATTAAAAGTACACCACTTTCAGATAGTATGGAGTTCGTAATTGGTGTAAGCTCGAATGTAAGTAACATGACGCCGAACGCCCTGGCACGCCGGGCGCAGGTCGCCGCCAAGAGCGGCCAGCCGGACGTAGAACGCCAGCAGCGGCGCTGAGCAGAAATCAGAATTCTAACACTGACGCGGACACCCATGCCCACGTGCTGGGCACTGTCTGTCCGTGCGCGAACCAGAACGCCAGGAGGACCGGCGCCAGCTAACCAGGAGGCTTGATCCACGATGAAAGACATTGCCGAACTTTTTGCAGAGCAGTACGGCGAAACGCGCGAGCAGGAAATGCCGCTGCAGGAGTATCTGAACGCCTGTCGCGACGATCCCAGCCTGTATGCCAACGTCGCCGAGAGGATGCTGAAGGCAATTGGGCAGGAGGAGTTGATCGACACCTCCAGGGACTCGCGGCTGGGGCCGATCTTTCAAAATCGCACCATCAAGCGCTACAGCGCGTTTCACGATTTCTATGGGATGGAAGACACCATCGAGCGGATCGTGGGCTACTTCCGCCATGCCGCGCAGGGTCTGGAGGAGCGTAAGCAGATCCTATACCTGCTGGGCCCGGTCGGCGGGGGCAAATCCTCGTTGGCCGAACGCCTGAAACGTCTGGTCGAGGAACAGCCGATCTATGTGCTGAAGGCGGGCGATCAGGTCTCGCCGATCTTCGAAAGCCCGCTGGGTCTGTTTGATCCGGTCCGCATGGGCAAGGTGCTGGAAGAGGAATACGGCATCGCCCAGCACCGGCTGCCGGGGCTGATGTCGCCCTGGGCGGTGCAGCGTCTGGATGAATTTGACGGCGATATCAACAAATTCTCTGTTGTGCGCATTTATCCGTCGCGGCTGCGTCGGATCTGTGTCGCCAAGGTGGAGCCGGGCGACGAGAACAACCAGGATATCTCCACCTTGGTTGGCAAGGTCGACATCCGTCAGCTGGAGCATTTCAGCCAAGACAACCCGGACGCCTACAGCTTCTCTGGCGGGTTGAACCGTGCCACGCAGGGGGTGCTGGAATTCGTCGAGATGTTCAAAGCCCCGATCAAGATGCTGCACCCGTTGCTGACCGCGACCCAGGAAGGCAACTACATGGGCACCGAAAGCTTTGGTGCGATCCCGTTCAACGGGCTGATCCTGGCCCACTCAAACGAAAGCGAATGGCAGTCATTCAAGAACAACAAGAACAACGAGGCCTTCATTGACCGGGTGTCCATCGTCAAGGTGCCCTATTGCCTGCGCGTCTCGGACGAGACCTCGATCTACGAAAAGCTGATTGAGAACAGTGAGCTGCGTGAGGCACCCTGCGCGCCGGAGACGCTGAAGATCCTCAGCCGTTTCTCGGTGCTGACGCGGCTCAAGCCGCATGAGAACTCGAACCTCTACTCAAAGATGCGGGTCTATGACGGCGAAAGCCTGAAAGACACCGACCCCAAGGCCAAGACGGTGCAGGAATATCAGGACCGCGCCGGGGTGGACGAGGGGATGAACGGGATTTCCACCCGCTTTGCCTTCAAGGTGCTGTCGACCACGTTCAACTTCGACACCAATGAGGTGGCGGCGGATCCGGTGCACCTGATGTACGTGCTGGAACAGATGATCAAGCGCGAGCAGTTCCCGCAGGAAATGGAGCAGAAATACCTGGAGTTCATCAAGACCGAACTGGCGCCGCGCTATGAGGAGTTCATCGGCAATGAAATCCAGAAGGCGTACCTCGAAAGTTATACCGAATACGGCCAGAACGTCTTTGACCGCTACATCTCCTACGCCGATGCCTGGATCGAGGAGCAGGATTACAAAGATCCCGACACCGGCCAGCTGTACAACCGCGAAGTGCTGGATGCGGAACTGAGCAAGATCGAAAAGCCGGTTGGCATCGCCAATCCCAAGGACTTCCGCAACGAGGTGGTCAAATTCGCGCTGCGCCATCGTGCAAACACCGGCAAGAATCCGGCGTGGAACTCTTATGAAAAACTGCGCGACGTGATCGAAAAGCATATGTTCTCGCAGGTTGAGGAGCTGCTGCCGGTGATTTCCTTTGGGTCCAAGAAGGACAGCAAGACCGAAGGCAAGCATCAGGAGTTTGTCGAGCGCATGCGGGGCCACGGCTATACCGACCGCCAAGTGCGGCGTCTGGTCGAATGGTACATGCGGGTCAACAAGGCGGGCTAAAGAGGAGCGCTGTGCAACATGCATCATTTCATCGACAGGCGCGCCAATCCAAAGGGCAAGAGCCTCGGGAACCGGCAGCGGTTCCTGCGGCGGGCCCGTGAGAACATCAAGGAGCGCGTCGACAAGTCGGTCCGAGGCAAGTCGATCCAGAACGGCAGCGGTGTCCCGGACGAGGGTGAGAAGGTCACCATCCCCACGCGTGGGCTGAAGGAGCCGCGGTTCTTTCACTCCTCCAAGGGGGGGCTGCGCCGCCACGTGCTGCCCGGCAACAAGGATTTTGTTGTCGGCGACACCATCAAACGGCCGCAGGGCGGCGCCGGGGAGGGCGGCCGCAAGGCGTCTGAGGACGGCGACGGAGATGATGAGTTCTCCTTTACCCTGACGCAGGAAGAATATCTGGAGATCCTGTTCGAGGGTCTGGAACTGCCGGATCTGGTGGAAAAAGCCACGGTGGAGACCGAGACAATAGGCACCCGCCGCGCAGGCCTGACCACCGCGGGCACGCCCAACAATCTCAATCTTGTGCGCACCATGCGCAACTCGTTGGGGCGCCGTATCGCCTTGCAACGCCCCACAACCAAATCCCAGCGCGACCTGGAAGAGCAGATTGCCGAGCTGGAGGCGCTGCAGCACCGCACCCCGCCGCAGGAAGAGGTGCTTGAGACACTGAAAAAGCGGCTCGAAGGCATCATCCGAAAGCGCAAGGTGGTGGGCTACATCGACCCGCTGGACCTGCGCTACGACACTTTCGTGCCGGAAAAGATCCGCAACTCCCGCGCGGTTGTGTTCTGCCTGATGGATGTCTCAGGCTCCATGCAGGAGCGCGAGAAGGATCTGGCGAAACGCTTCTTCCTGCTGCTGCACCTGTTCCTGGAACGCTGCTATGAGCACACCGAGCTGGTGTTCGTGCGCCACACCCACCACGCGCAGGAGGTGGATGAGGAAACCTTCTTCTATGCCCGGGAAACGGGCGGCACCATCGTGTCGACCGCGCTGGAGAAAATGAAGGAGATCGTTGAGGAACGTTATCCGCCGGACGAGTGGAACATCTACGGCGCGCAGGCGTCGGACGGAGAAAACTTCGGCAATGACTCGGTGCGCTGCAAGAATCTGCTGCTCAAGGATCTGCTGCCGGTCTGCCAGTTCTATGCCTATCTGGAGATCGTCGACGAGGCCGCCGAGATGCTGCTGAACAACCCCGAAGCCGGGGAGGATCTGTGGCAGAACTACCGTGAGGTGAAAGCGCAAGCGCAGCATTTCGAAATGCAGCGGGTCTCGCAGCCGGGCCACATCTATCCGATTTTCCGGGAGTTTTTTCTCCCCAAGGTGAAAGGGGCGCAGAATGCAGGCAGCTGACAAGGCGCGCAAGCCGCTGTTCGACGGGCCGGAGTGGACCTTTGAACTGATGGAAAAGGCGCGCGACGCGATCGAGGAGATCGCGCTGGGCGACCTCGGACTGGATGTGTATCCCAACCAGATCGAAATCATCTCGGCTGAGCAGATGCTGGATGCCTATTCCTGTGTTGGCCTGCCGCTGATGTACCAGCACTGGTCCTTCGGCAAGCATTTCGCCCGCGACGAGGCGCTGTACCGCACAGGGCGGCAGGGGCTGGCCTATGAGATCGTCATCAACTCCAATCCCTGCATCAGCTACAACATGGAAGAAAACACCATGGCGATGCAGACGTTGGTGATGGCGCATGCGGCGTTCGGGCATAACCACTTCTTCAAGAACAACTATCTGTTCCAGCAATGGACCGATGCGTCGGGCATTCACGACTACCTGGCCTTTGCCAAGAACTACATCTCCGCCTGCGAGGAACGCTATGGTCTCTCCGCGGTGGAGGAGGTGCTGGACGCCGCCCACGCGCTGCAATCACAGGGGGTGTTCCGCTATGGTCGCCCGCCCAAGCCCACCACCGAAGAACTGGTGGCGATGCAGAAGGTGCGAGAGGGTTATGAAAGCGGCCAGAGCGTGCTGGACATCTGGACCGACAGCACCATGGGGCGCGAAAAGCTGGAGGAGGTCGAAGACAGCTCCTTTGCGGCGCGGCGCAAGCTGATGAATTTGCCACAGGAAAACCTGCTGTATTTCCTGGAAAAGCACAGCCCGGTGCTGGAGCCCTGGCAATGCGAGATCCTGCGCATCGTGCGCATGCTGGCACAGTATCTGTACCCGCAGAAACAGACCAAGGTGATGAACGAAGGCTGCGCGACCTTCGTGCATTATTACATCATCAACAAGCTATACGAGCAGGGGCAGATCACCGAAGGCGCCTACATGGAGATGCTGCACAGCCACACCAATGTGGTGATGCAGCCGGAATACGACGACCCGCGGTTTTCGGGCATCAACCCCTATGCGCTGGGCTTTGCAATGATGCAGGACATCCGCCGCATTTGTCAGGACCCGACGGAGGAAGACCGCGAATGGTTCCCCGATTTTGCCGGCAACCCGGACTGGCGCGGCGTGTTGCGAGATGCCTGGGCGAACTACCGCGATGAAAGCTTCATCCAGCAGTTCCTGTCGCCGCATCTGATCCGTAAATTCAAGCTGTTCACCCTGACCAATGACGCCGAACTGCCCAATTTGGTGGTCAGTCAGATCCACAACCGGGCCGGCTACAAGGCGATCCGCCGGGATCTGGCCAAGCAATATGACCTGGCCTATCTGGAACCGGACATTCAGGTGACGGATGCCGACCTGCGTGGCGACCGCGAGCTGAAACTGACCCACACGGTGCGCGACGGCATCCACCTGGAAGAGGACGAGCAGGAAGAGGTGTTGCGGCACCTGCGTCGCCTCTGGGGCTATGATGTCAGTCTGGACGCGGTGGAATCCTCCCGCGAGGACTGAGACAGGTCCGCCGCCGTGATCTGAGGGGCCAAAGGCTGCCCCGCCAAGAAAAAACGCAGGCCGCGGGGCCTGCGTTTCTCGGTTTCAGTAGATGCGGCGGATCAGAATTGCACCACCGCACGGATCGACTTGCCCTCGTGCATCAGCTCGAAGCCTTCGTTGATCTGGTCCAGCGTCAGCTTGTGGGTGATCATCGGGTCGATCTCGATCTTGCCGTCCATGTACCAATCGACGATTTTCGGCACATCGGTGCGCCCCGACGCGCCGCCAAAGGCGGTGCCGCGCCAGCTGCGGCCGGTGACCAGCTGGAAGGGGCGGGTCGAAATCTCGGCTCCCGCAGGTGCCACGCCGATGATGATGCTTTCGCCCCAGCCCTTGTGCGCGGCCTCCAGTGCGGTGCGCATCACGTTCACGTTGCCGGTGGCGTCAAAGGTGTAATCGGCGCCGCCCTTTGTCAGCTCCACCAGATGGGCCACCAGATCGCCGTCCACTTGGGACGGGTTGACGAAATCGGTCATGCCGAATTTCTCGGCCATTTCCACCTTGCCGGGGTTCAGGTCGACGCCGACGATCTGGTCGGCACCGGCCAGCCGCAGGCCCTGGATCACGTTCAAGCCAATTCCGCCGAGGCCAAAGACAATCGCACGGCTGCCGATCTCTACCTTGGCGGTGTTGATCACCGCGCCAATGCCGGTTGTGACGCCGCAGCCGATATAGCAGACCTTGTCAAACGGCGCGTCCTCCCGGATTTTCGCCAGCGCGATTTCCGGCACCACGGTGTGATTGGCAAAGGTCGAGCAGCCCATGTAGTGATGAATGGGGGTGCCATCCAACATCGAAAACCGGGTGGTGCCGTCGGGCAGCAGACCGGCGCCCTGGGTCGAACGGATCGCCTGGCACAGATTGGTTTTTGGGTTCAGGCAGTATTCGCACTCGCGGCATTCGGGCGTATAGAGCGGGATCACATGGTCGCCGGGTTTGAGGCTGGTGACCCCTTCGCCGACCTCAATGACAACACCTGCGCCTTCATGGCCCAGAATGGCCGGAAAGATTCCCTCCGGGTCGTCGCCGGAGCGGGTGAATTCGTCGGTGTGGCACAGGCCGGTGGCCTTGATCTCGACCAGAACTTCGCCCGCCTTCGGGCCTTCGAGGTTCACGTCCATGATTTCAAGCGGTTTGCCGGGGGCAACCGCAACGGCGGCACGGGTGCGGATCATGTGAGCTATCCTTCGTCTGTCATACGGTGGGTGGGCCGCCGCGGGGCGGGCCGGGAATTTCTGCCAGGGGCGGAGCCGTGGCGGCCGGATGTCTCAGCGTTACATTCGGGGCCGATCCGGCGCAAGCAGTCGCCGCCAGTCTAGCAGCCTCGGGTGGCGACGCTTTGCCCCGAATGCGACCGCCGGGCGGCAGTCCACGCCATTTCAGCCCACGCAGCCTCGACTTCGGTGGTTTTCAGGAGTCTCAAAAAAGTTTCCAGTTTTGGGAAAGAAAGTGGCCCAGGCCTCTTGACCTTCCTCTGACTGGAAGCCCCATATCCCGTGTCATAGCATCTAGACCAGCAGGTTTGCCATGACAGAACTCAGCACATATTCACTTCAGGTATCCGGGCTCAGCTGTGCGGGCTGCGTTGGCCGTGCAGAGCGCGCCTTGGCCGCGGTGGAGGGCGTCAGCGCGGCCTCGGTGAACCTGGCCAATGCAACCGCCCGCGTTGAGGCAGCACCGCAGGTGCCGCTGGAGGCGCTGACCCATGCGCTGGCGCAGGCCGGCTATCCGGCGGCACAAAGCGAAGTCACACTGCGGATTGAAGGCATGACCTGCGCGTCCTGCGTGGGCCGGGTCGAGCGTGCGTTGCAGGCAGTGCCGGGGGTGGTTTCGGCCAGCGTCAACTTGGCGACCGAAAGCGCGCAAGTCGCCTATCTGCCGGGTCTGGTTCAGATGGCGCAGTTGATGCGCGCGGCAGAGGGGGCCGGTTATCCGGCTTACTTGGCTGAGGAGGCCGCGGATGCGTCCGCAGCCGCCGACCAGCGCCGCCGAGAGGACGCCGCGCGGCTGTCGCGGCAGGTACTGGTCGCGGGCCTTCTGACCCTGCCGGTGTTCCTGATCGAAATGGGCGGGCACATGGTGCCTGCTCTGCACCACTGGGTGGCCGGCAACATCGGTTTGCAAAACAGCTATCTGATGCAGTTCGTGCTGACCTCCGCGGTGCTGGCGGGGCCGGGTCGGCAGTTTTACACCAAGGGCGTGCCGACGCTGCTGCGCGGCGCGCCGGACATGAACGCCCTGGTGGCGCTGGGCACAGCGGCGGCCTATGGGTTTTCGGTGGTCTCCACCTTCGCGCCGCAGTTGCTGCCTGCAGGCACCGCCAACGTCTATTTCGAAGCCGCAGCGGTGATTGTGGTGCTGATCCTGACCGGACGTTATCTGGAGGCGCGCGCCAAGGGCCGTACCGGGGCGGCCATTCGCAAGCTGGCAGGCCTTCAGCCCAAGACTGCATTGGTGCTGCGCGACGGCGTGGCGGTGGATGCGCCTGTGGCCGAGATCGCCGCCGGAGAGCTGATCCGCACCCGTCCGGGAGAGCGGATCGCGGTGGACGGAGAGGTGGTCTCTGGCAGTTCCTACGTGGATGAGAGCATGATCTCTGGCGAGCCGGTGCCGGTGGCCAAGACGCCGGGCGACGAGGTGACGGCGGGCACTGTCAACGGCAACAGCCTGCTGGAGTATCGCGCAACGCGGGTGGGCCAGGACACGGTGCTGGCGCAGATCATTCGAATGGTGGAACAGGCGCAGGGTGCCAAGCTGCCGGTGCAGGCGTTGGTTGACCGGATCACCCTGTGGTTTGTTCCGGCGGTGATTGCGGTGGCGGTGGTCACGGTGCTGGCCTGGGAGTTGTTTGGTCCGGCGCCGTCCCTGCCGCTGGCGCTTGTGGCCGGGGTCTCGGTTCTGATCATCGCCTGTCCCTGCGCGATGGGGCTGGCGACGCCGACCTCGATCATGGTTGGCATTGGCCGGGCCGCGCAGATGGGGGTGCTGTTCCGCAAGGGCGACGCGCTGCAGCGGCTGCAGGAGGTCAAGGTGGTGGCGCTGGACAAGACCGGCACGCTGACCGAAGGCCGCCCGGCGCTGACCGAGCTGATCTGCGCCGAAGGCTTTGACCGCGCGCAGGTGCTGCGGCTGGCAGGCGCGGCAGAGACCGGATCCGAACACCCCATCGCCCAGGCCATCGTCGCCGAGGCAGGCAGTGGCCTTCCGGACGTGGAGCGGTTTGAGGCCATCCCCGGCTATGGCCTGCGGGCTATGGTCGAAGGGCTGGAGGTGCTGGTGGGCGCTGCCCGGCTGATGGCACGCGAGGGCATTGATCTCGGTGCATTGGAGGTCGAGGGCCAGCGGTTGGCAGAGCGCGGCGAGACACCGCTGTTTGCCGCCATCGGTGGCCGTGCCGCGGCGGTGATCGGGGTGTCGGACCCGATCAAGACGGGCACGCCGACGGCGATCCGGGCGCTGCATGCGCAGGGGCTGAAGGTGGCGATGATCACCGGCGACGCCGAACCGACGGCGCGGGCAATCGCGGCGCGGCTGGGCATCGATATCGTGCGGGCGGAGTGCCTGCCTGCGGACAAGGTGTCCACCATAGAGGCATTGCGCCGTGACCATGGCGCGCTGGCCTTCATCGGCGACGGCATCAACGATGCGCCGGCGCTGGCCGCGGCGGATGCGGGGATCGCCATTGGCACCGGCACCGATGTGGCGATCGAGGCGGCGGATGTGGTGCTGGTCTCGGGCGATCTGCGCGGCGTGGTCAACGCGCTGACGGTCAGCCGCGCCACCATGCGCAACATCCGCCAGAACCTCGGCTGGGCCTTTGGCTACAACGTGCTGCTGGTGCCGGTGGCGGCGGGGGTTCTGTATCCGTTCGGCGGGGTCATGCTGTCGCCCGCGCTGGCGGCGGGGGCGATGGCGTTGTCCAGCGTTTTTGTGTTGTCGAACGCGCTGCGCTTGCGCCGCCTGAAACCTGCTATAGATGTGGAGGGAACCGGGACACCGGCCACGCATGAGGCAAAGCAGGAGGCGCGCGCATGAACATCGGGGACGTATCCAGCCGCTCTGGCCTGCCGGCCAAGACGATCCGCTATTACGAGGACATCGGGCTGATCCGGCCGCATCGCAGCGCCAACGGCTACCGCTGTTTCGAAGAGAAAGACCTGCACAAGCTAGCCTTTTTGGGCCGGGCACGGGCGCTGGGCTTTACCATCGAGGATTGCCGCACGCTGATGGCGCTGTATGAGGACGACAGCCGCGCCAGCGCCGATGTGAAACAGCTGGCGCTGGAGCATCTGGCCAAGATTGAGACCAAGATCGCGGATTTGCAGGCGATGCGCGACACGCTGCACGAGTTGGTGACCTGCTGCGCCGGTGACAACCGGCCCGACTGTCCCATCCTCAAGGATCTGTCCGGCGAAGATACAGCCGCCAAGGGCTGATCGTCTGTGGCCCGGCCTTAGGCGCCGGGCCACATGATTGTGAGTGTTCAGGCGGCGCGCAGCCCCAGGATGTCGCGCGCCTGCTGCCATGTCGCCACGGGGCGTTCGTATTTTTCACAGAGCTCCGCTGCGCGTTTCACCAGTGCCGCATTCGACGGCGCCAGCGTGTTGCGGTCCAGCCGCATGTTGTCCTCCAGCCCGGTGCGGGTGTGGCCACCGGCGGCGATGGACCATTCGTTGACCTGGATCTGCCCGGCCCCGACACCGGCACCGCACCATTCGGCCTCGGGCGCCAGCCGCTGCATGGTTTTCACGTAGTAATCAAATACATCGCGGTCCACCGGCATGGCGTTTTTCACGCCCATCACAAATTGAACGTACAGGGTGCCGGCAATGCGCCCCTCGCGGTTCATCTTCACCGCCTGGTGGATGTGCGACAGATCGAAGGCCTCGATTTCGGGCTTGACCTCATACTTGCGCATTTCACCCGCCAGCCAGTCGACCAGATCGGGGGAATTCTCATAGACCCGCGTCGGGAAGTTATTCGACCCCACCGACAGCGACGCCATGTCGGGTCGCAGGCTCAGCATGCCGCCGCGCTCGCGCCCCGCACCGGAACGCCCACCAGTGGACAGTTGCACAATCATGCCGGGGCAGTGCTGTTGCAGACCTTCCAGCAAACGGGCGAATTTCTCCGGGTCAGAGGTCGGCGTCTCGTCGTCGTTGCGCACGTGGCAATGGGCGATCGTGGCGCCGGCCTCGAACGCCTCATGGGTGCTTTCGATCTGTTCCGAAATGGTGATCGGCACCGCCGGGTTGTTGGCCTTGGTCGGAACTGAGCCGGTGATGGCCACGCAGATGATGCAGGGCTTTCCCATCGGTCTATCCTCTTGTCTAGATGTCAAAAAATACGGTTTCGCCATCGCCCTGCAAGCAGATGTCAAAGCGATAGACCACGGTGCCGTCGGCCTCATCGCGGCGGGCGATCAGGGTTTGGCGGCGGTGTTCCCATTCGATCAGGTTCAGCACCGGATCGGCGGCGTTGGCCTCGGCTTCATCATCGAAATACAGCCGGGTGTTCAGGCCGACGTTGATGCCGCGGGCGACGATCCACAGGTTGATATGCGGCGCCATCAGCTGCCCGTTGCGGCCCGGTACAGGGCCGGGTTTCACGGTGTCAAAACCCCATGTGCCGGTGTCGAAATCGGTGATGACGCGGCCCCAGCCGCGAAAGCCGTCCTCGACCTCGCCGGGATGTTCGGGATGGGCATAGATGCCGTCTGCATTGGCCTGCCAGGCTTCCAGCAGCACGTCCTTCACCGGCGCGCCGGTGCCGTCGGTGACCAGGCCTTCGACGCGGATGCGCTCGCCGCCGGCGTTGGGGCCTGCGATTTCCCAGCCCAGTTCCCGCTCATAGATGTCAAACCCGGCAGCCCCCGGCGCGAGGCCGATGTGGACATAAGGCCCGGCGGTCTGCGACGGGGTTTCCTTCAGGTACTCAAACGGGCGCATCATCAGTTTCCCTCCGGCCGGTTTTCGAACATGGTCGAACGCCGCCCGCGCAGCACGATGTCGAAGCGGTAGGCGATTGTGTCCAGCGGAATGGTGGCGTTCATGTCGAGCCGGGCAATCAGCATATCCACCGCCTGCGGGTCGGCAATCGACTGGACAATCGGGCAGCGCGGGATCAGCGGGTCGCCCTCGAAATAGAGCTGCGTGATCAGCCGCTGGGCAAAACTGGTGCCAAAGACCGAGACATGGATATGCGCGGGCCGCCAATCGTTCACCCGGTTGCGCCAGGGGTAGGCGCCGGGCTTCACGGTGCGGAAGCTGTAGCGCCCCTCGCTGTCAGTCATCACCCGGCCGCAGCCGCCGAAATTCGGGTCCAGCGCGCCGAGGTAGCCGTCCTTCTTGTGGCGATAGCGTCCGGAGGCATTGGCCTGCCAGATCTCCACCAGCGTGTCCGGCACGGGCCGCGCGTTTTCGTCCAGCACCCGGCCATGCAGAATGATGCGCTCGCCCACAGGGCTTTCGCCGGGCTTGGCGAAATTGGTCAGAAGATCGTTGTCTCCGGCATCAATGTCGCCATGGCCGAACGTGGGGCCGGTAATCTCGCTGGCGGTGTTTTCCAGGCTGATCAGCGGCAGCCGCGGGGAGCGGGCGACGGATGTCTTGTAGGCCGGGGCCAGGGCTGGCGGGTGCCAGTCCCGGTCGCGTTGATAGAACTCTACCTGTTTGGGCATCTGTGGCTCCCTCATTGCTCAGCTTCGGCGGCCATTTCGGCGTAGGTCCGTTTGGCCAGCTTCAGCGCGTGATTGGCCCTTGGCACCCCAGCATAGATTGCCACGTGCTGGAAGGCCTCGATGACATCCGTCTGGCTGGCGCCGGTGCGCGCGGTGGCGCGGATGTGCATCGGGATCTCGTCGAAATTACCGGTGGCGGCCAGCAGGGCCAGGGTCAGCATCGAGCGTTCACGCCGGGAAATTTGATCAGAGGCCCAGACCGTGCCCCAGGCAGATTCGGTAATCAGATCCTGAAACGGCTGGTCGAGCGGGGTGGCGGCGGCGGTCGCGCGGTCCACATGCGCGTCTCCCAGAACCTCGCGCCGGACCTGCATGCCCCGGCTATGGCGATCTTGCGTCATGGCTGTCTCCCTTGCATGAGAGATATATTGCATATCACTTGCGTTCTGTATAATGCGCAGAATGTCATAAAGTAATACTGGAATTGTTATGCGTTTGCCCGCCGCCTTGAAACTCCGCCATCTGGAAGTCTTTGTCGAGGTGGCGCGCAAGACGAGTGTCACCCAGGCCGCGCAGGCGTTGGGCATGAGCCAGCCGGCGGTGACCCGCGTCCTGCGCGAGCTGGAGGAGGTCTGCGGCAAACCGCTGGTGGAGAAACACGGACGCGGCATTCGGCTCAGCGGTTATGGAGAGCTGTTTGCCGACCATGCAGCGCGCAGCCTGGCACTGGCGCGGGACGGGGTGGCGCTGCTACGCAGCATGGGGGAGGCCGACGGGCCGCGGATTGCGATCGGGGCGTTGCCGACGGTCGCGGCGGATCTGGTGCCTGACACACTGGCGACGCTGCGCCGCGACGGCGCGCCGGGCCGTTTCCTGGTGACCTCGGGCGACAATCAGTATCTGGTCGACCAGCTGCGCCGTGGTGCGTTGGACGTGGTGGTGGGGCGGATGCCCGCGCCCGAAACCATGGCGGGCGTCAGTTTCGATCCGCTGTACCGGGAGCGGGTGGCGGTGGTTGTGGCGCGGGATCATCCGCTGGCGAGGCTGGATCATGTGCCCGCCACCGCGATGGAGGATTATCCGGTGCTGATGCCCTCGGAGGGGTCGATCATCCGCCCCTTTGTCGAGCGGATGTTTCTGGAGCAAGGGCAGAGCATGCCGCGGTTTCCGATCGAGACCGTGTCTTCGACCTTGGGGCGGCGCTTTGTGTTGGCGCACAAGGCGATCTGGATCATCAGCCACGGTGTGGTGCGGCCGGATCTGGCGGCCGGCAGCATGGTGGCGCTGCCTCTGGACACCGGCAGCACGCTGGGGCCGGTGGGCCTGTGCATTCGCCGCGACCATCAGCTGTCAGCGGCGGCGCAGCGGTTTTGCAGCCTGCTGCGCCAAACCTGCGTCGCCCAGGGGCTATAGGGCGCGGTTGCAGCCTTGCCCGCTGGCGTCGCTGTCATAGATCTCCAGCCCCTGGCCCACAGCGCCCGTTCGCTTGTTCTACAGTCGCGGCCGCGGACCAGGTGGGGCGCAGATCCAGGTCTTTGGCGGTTTCCGTGCGCAGGGTCATATGGCCGCATTCGGCGGCATGGACCCGGCGCTGGGTTTCTCTGGTTTTCTGTTTGTCAAATCGTCAGATCTTGATGGATGCGGGCGAGTCGCTTGGCGGCACCCGACGGGGCTTCCTCGGCAGGGACCGCGATCAGCCGGGCGCGGTAGATGTGCTCATGCAGGATGCTGGTCACCTCGGTGCAGGACGGCAGCAGTCGGGCTGTCACGCCGCGCCACCGGGCGGGGTCGGAGTCAGTCGCTGCCTGCCGCTGGCGGGGCGGTTTTCTTGGCGGCGCTGCGCATCCGGGTGAAACTCATGGAGATATGGGCGCGCTGGATCAACGCCACGGCCTCCATGTCGCCCAGCTCCATCGCGGCCAGCAGGTCTTCGACCTCGCCGCCGAAAATGCGGACTTCCTCGTTCAGGTCAATGATCGAGGCAAAGACCGACTGTAGCCAGATCCGGGTGGTCTGGTAGTAAAGCCGCTCTGACACCTCTCTCAGGGGCAGGTTGTCGGTAATGTTCAGCAGGGCCTGAAACAGCGCCATGTTCAGCTCCGCAAAGCAGCGCGGCTCCGGGGCATTGATCAGCGCCTTGGCGCGGGCCGAGAGGTGACGGACCTCGGCCAGCAGGCTGGCGCTGGGAGCGGCGGGGGACAGGCGGCCGGTCAGCTCCGCCAGCTCCATGCGCAGCCGGTAGGTCTGCTCCAACTCGTGGATGTCGGCGTCGGTGACGATGGTGCCGACCCCCTGCACCGAGCGCAGGAGGCCCTCGCATTCCAGACGCACCAGCACCCGCCGCAGGGGCGTACGTGAGACGCCGAATTCCTCGGCCAGCGCGGTCTCCGACAGCCGGGTGCCGGGGGCATAGTCCAGTAGGCAGATCCGGTTGCGGATCTTGTGGTGCAACCGGTCGAACCGGTCGCGCGCCGAGGCTTCGGAGGTGTCATGTCTGGGGAGGGTCACGGTCCTGGCCTTTGTATTGGCGGGCAATGTAACGCCCCAACAGCCGAACTGCAAAGCCCGGGCTGCCGTCGGCCTTTTGCGGTTACACCAGCTTGGCTGACAGCCGTTCCAGCATGGCCAGACAGTGTGACATCTGTTCGACGCTGACAAATTCATCCGGCTTGTGGGCCTGTTCGATGGAGCCGGGACCGCAGACCACCACGCTCATGCCGAGGCTCTGAAAGATTCCGGCCTCGGTGCCGAAAGAGACCACGTCGGCGTGGCGGCAGCCGGTCAATTCCATCACGATGTCGCGTGCCTCGTTTTCGTTCATCGGTTGCAACCCGTCGATCTCTCCGATCACCTCCGTGTGGATGTCCGCCTGTGGATGGGTTTGGCGCATCTGTGGCAGCAGTTCCTGCTGGCACAATTTGTGCAGCGCAGTGTTGACGTAATCCGCGTCGCGCGGATGCACCGGGCGCATCTCCCAGTCCACGCGGGCCTTGCCGGGGATCACGTTGTGGGCCACGCCGCCGACCAGCGCGCCGGTGTTGATTGTGGTCCAGGGCGGGGCGAAGCGGCTGCCCGCAGGTGCGCGGGTTTGCAGCTCTGCCTTCAACTCCAGCAGCTTGGCGACATAGCGCACCGCGTATTCCACCGCGTTGACGCCGAGGTCGGGGCGGCTGCCGTGGCCCTCCAGCCCGGTAAAGCGGGTGGTGTATTCGTGGCAGCCCTTATGGCCTTCGATGATCTGCATCATCGTCGGCTCGCCGATGATCGCCACCGCCGGTCGCAGGTCGCGCTGCTGCAGCGCGCGGGCCAGCGCGCGGGCGCCGAAGCAGCCGATTTCCTCGTCATAGGTAAAGGCGAAATGCACCGGGCGCTGCAGCTCCATGCGGGCATAGCGCGGCGCCATGGCGGCGGCAGCAGCGATGAAGCCTTTCATGTCGCAGGCGCCGCGACCGTACCAGTTGCCATTCCGCTCCGCCATCGCGAAGGGGTCGCTGGACCAGTCCTGATCGGTCACCGGCACTACGTCGGAGTGGCCCGACAGGACGATGCCGCCGTCGCGCTCCGGTCCGAGGGTGGCAAACAGGTTGGCTTTGGTGCCGGTTTCGTCGTGCCAGATGTCCACCCGCGCGCCGCAGCCGTGCAGGTGGTCGGCCAGGTATTGTATCAGCCCGAGGTTGCTGTCAGCCGACACCGTCGGATAGCTGATGAGGTCGCGCAGCAGCTGCCGCGTGTCTTCCAGAACGCACATCTAGATCAGCCCTTCACGAACAGCTGGCGTTCGACGTTACACAGCGCCTCGGCAGGGCCTTCGGGGCTGATGACGATGGTTTCCGTGGTTTCCAGCCCCCAGTTGTCGAGCCACAGCCCCGGCATGAAGTGAAATGTCATGCCCGGTTGCAGCACCGTGTCATCGGTGGAGCGCAGCGACACCGTGCGTTCACCCCAATCCGGCGGATAGCTGAGCCCGACAGGGTAGCCGCAGCGGCCGTCGCGGTCGATTCCGGCCTTGGCCAGCTCGCGGTTCAGCGCCTTGGCGATGTCGCTGGCGCGGTTGCCGGGGCGGGCGGCCTCCAGCCCCGCCTCCAGCCCGGCGGTCAGCGCCTTGGAGGCGTCGAGCATGTATTGCGGCGGCTTGCCCAGAAACACCGAGCGGCACAGCGGCGCGTGATAGCGACGGTAGCAGCCGGACAGCTCAAAAAAGGTGATCTCGCCCTGCTTCATCCGGTCGCCGTTCCAGGTCAGATGCGGGGCGGTCGCATCCAGACCTGAGGGCGCCAGCGGCACGATCGCCGGATAGTCGCCCCAGTCCTCTCCGTCACCCATCAAGGCTGCATGGGAAATATCCGCGACCAGTTCGTTCTTGCGCAGGCCGGGTTCGGCGCGTTCCAGCGCCAGCCGCACGATCTTTTCCGAAATGCGGGCGGCCTTGCGGATGAACGCCATCTCCTCGGCCGATTTGACGCCGCGCTGCCAGTTCACCAGCGCGGTGGCATCGGCAAAGAAGGCGTTCGGCAAGGTGGCGGTCAGCACCGCATGCGCCTTGGCCGAATAGTAGTAGTTTTCCATCTCGACGCCGATGCGGGCCTTATCCTGTCCCATCTCGCACAGCTTCTGCGCCAAATCCTGCATCGGGTGGCGACTGGTGGACTGGACGTAGCTGTCATCGTAGGCGAGCACCTGCTCGTCCTCCATCCATACCGTGCGGCGCGCGCCGTTGGCGTCCATTTCGCGCCCCCACCACAGCGGATCGCCCTCCAGCCCCAGAAGCACGCCCTGATGCACGTAGAAGGACCAGCCGTCATAGCCGGTCAGCCAAGCCTGGTTCGATGGGTCGGTGACAAACAGAAGGTCGATCCCGGCCGTTACCATGGCAGCACGGGTGATGGACAGGCGGCGGTTGTACTCCTCCTGGCTGAAAGGCGCGTGTTCGATGGGCATTGGGACCTCGCAGGTAAGCAGGTGATTGTACGGCTTGTACACAGGCGCGAGTCGCGGGATGTGATGTACTCAGGATAGTTGCGTCGCAGCAGCTGTATCGTCAGTTTGCGACCCTCTACGGGTCGTATTTTGCAGTCGTATCACCTGTCGTGATTTCGGCTTGTGTACAGGTTGCCCGGAATGTGGGCATGGCGGCTTGCCAAGGATCACGCGGCAGGCAGCAGGTCACGGGGGTGGTTGACGGCGGCAGCGATCGGGGGAACTGTGCGCCCATGCAGTTGGATGACCGCGACATACGGATCTTGTCGGTGCTGTCCCGGGATGGGCGGATCACCAAGGCGGCCTTGGCTGAGCGGATCGGCCTGTCGCCAACCCCGTGTTGGGAGCGGTTGAACAGGCTGGAAAAGGCGGGTCTGATCGAAGGCTACGGCGCGCGGATCAACCTCAAGAAACTGGCCCCGCATGTCACCGTCTTTGTGGCGGCCGAGATTGCCGACCACACCGCCGCCAGCTTTCGCGCCTTTGAAAGTGCGATGCAGCGCTATGAGGAAGTCGTTGCCTGCTGGGCGCTGGGGGGTGGTTTTGATTACATCCTGCAAATCGTCACACGCGACATTGATGCGTATCAGCGGTTGATTGACGAGATGTTGGACGCCCGCATAGGCCTGTCGCGGTACTTTACCTATGTGGTGACCAAGCCGGTCAAAGGCGCGGGGATGCCTCCCCTTGAAATCCTGCTGTCCGGCAGGTGAATCCTCTGGTTTGCGGGGGAACTTTGGCTGAAATCTCTGTATGGGCCAGGCAATATCTTCTGTAGCAACAGGAGGTGAGGCATGTCTGATACAGCCCTATCCGCGCGTGCGGACATCCAAGACAAGGCGCTGGTGCGGTCTTTTTCTTATGTAAATGGCAAATGGGCTGTGGCCCACTCGGGAGAGACCTTCCCGGTCAGGGATCCTGCCACCGGCGCGTTTCTGGGGGATGTGACCTCGCTCAGCGCAGAGGAATCCTCTGCTGCGGTGGATGCGGCGCAGGCGGCATTTGCAGCGTGGTCTGGGCTGTTGCCACAGGCGCGGGCGGCGGTTTTGCGGCGCTGGTATGAGTTGCAGCTGGCCCATAAGGAAGATCTGGCCCGCATCATGGTGCTGGAGCAGGGCAAGCCGATCTCCGAGGCGCGCGGCGAGATCGACTATGGGGCCGATTTTGTGGAATACTACGCCGAGGAGGCCAAGCGCCCCAATATCGAAGGTGTCACCAGCCATCTGCCGGATGCAGAGATGGAGCTGTGGCGCGAACCGGTGGGTGTTGCGGCGCTGATCACGCCGTGGAATTTCCCTTCCGCCATGTTGACGCGCAAGGCAGCAGCGGCGCTGGCGGCAGGCTGTACCGTGGTGGCGCATCCCTCGGCGGAAACGCCGTTCAGCGCGCTGGCGCTGGCGGAGCTGGCTGAACGCGCCGGTATGCCGCCCGGTGTGTTCAACGTGGTGACGGGCAATGCGCCCACGGTGGTCGAACCCTGGACCCGCGATGCGCGGGTGCGGGCCCTGTCCTTCACCGGCTCAACCGAGGTGGGCAAGCTGCTGTACCGTCAGTCCGCCCAAACCGTCAAACGGCTGGTGTTGGAACTGGGCGGCCACGCGCCGGTTCTGGTGTTCCAGGGCGCGGATCTGGACACCGCCGTTGCAGAGACGGTCAAGGCAAAATTTGCAACGTCAGGTCAGGATTGCCTGGGCGCCAACCGGATTTTCGTGGAACGCCCGATCTACGAGGACTTCTGCAACCGCTTTGTGGCCGCTACCCAGGCGCTGACCGTGGGGGCTGGCATGGACGATCCTGACATTGGCCCGCTGATGAACGAACAAGCGGTGGAGAAGCAGCAGGCCCATGTGGCGGATGCGCTGGCGCAGGGCGCAAATCTGGCCTGTGGTGGTCAGCGACACCATCTGGGGCCGCTGTACTTTCAGCCCACCGTTCTGACGGATGTGCCGCCACAGTCCCGCATCCTGAACGAGGAAACCTTTGGTCCGGTGGCTCCGATCATTCCTTTCGACACCGAAGAGGAGGTGGTCGCGCGCGCCAACGACAGTGAATATGGGCTGGTGGCCTATGTGCACAGCCACGATCCGCGCCGCATCTACCGGCTGAGCCGGGCGTTGCAATTTGGCATGGTGGCCGTCAATCGCACCAAGGTCACCGGCGCGCCCATTCCGTTCGGCGGGACCAAACAATCCGGTCTGGGCCGCGAAGGCGCGCGGCTCGGAATGGAAGAATTTACAGAAATCAAATACATATGCCGCGACTGGGCATAGGGAGACGCAGGAAATGCTGAAGAACGATCAACTCGACCAATGGGACCGCGAGAACTTCTTTCACCCCTCGACGCATCTGGCGCAACACGCCCGCGGTGAGAGCGCCAGCCGGGTGATCCAGACCGCCGCAGGCGTGCATATCGAGGACCGAGACGGCACCAAGCTGCTGGATGCCTTTGCTGGTCTTTATTGCGTCAACGTTGGCTATGGCCGTCAGGAAATCGCCGAGGCCATCGCCGCGCAGGCCAAAGAACTGGCCTATTACCATTCCTATGTCGGGCATGGCACAGAGGCGTCGATTACCCTCGCCAAGATGATCCTCGACCGGGCGCCCGCGAACATGTCCAAGGTCTATTTCGGCCTTGGCGGCTCTGACGCCAATGAAACCAACGTCAAACTGATCTGGTACTACAACAACATCCTGGGCCGCCCGCAGAAGAAAAAGATCATCTCGCGCTGGCGTGGCTATCACGGCTCTGGGCTGGTCACCGGCTCGCTGACCGGACTGGAGTTGTTTCACAAGAAGTTCGACCTGCCGATTGATCAGGTGATCCACACCGAGGCGCCGTATTACTACCGCCGCGACGATCTGGACCAGTCTGAGGAGCAGTTCGTGGCCCATTGCGCGGCTGAGCTGGAGGCGTTGATCGAGCGCGAGGGCGCAGATAATATTGCGGCCTTCATCGGTGAACCGGTGTTGGGCACCGGAGGCATCGTGCCGCCGCCCGCAGGCTATTGGGCGGCAATTCAGGCGGTGCTGAAGAAACACGACATCCTGCTGGTCGCGGATGAGGTGGTGACCGGCTTTGGTCGCCTTGGGTCGATGTTCGGCTCCGATCATTACGGCATTGAGGCGGATATCATCACCATCGCCAAGGGCTTGACCTCCGCCTATGCGCCGCTGTCGGGGTCGATCGTCAGTGACAAGGTCTGGAAAGTGCTGGAACAGGGCACCGATGAGAACGGCCCCATAGGCCACGGCTGGACCTATTCCGCGCATCCCATCGGGGCGGCGGCCGGGGTGGCGAACCTTGATCTGCTGGATAAGTTGAACCTTATCTCCAACGCATCTGAAACCGGTGCCTATCTGAACACCACGATGGCCGAGGCGCTGGGCGATCACCCGCATGTGGGCGATATCCGCGGCGAGGGCATGTTGTGCGCGGTGGAATTTGTTCAGGACCGTGACAGCCGCACGTTTTTTGATGCAGCGGACAAGATCGGCCCGCAAATCTCGGCCAAGCTGCTGGAGCAGGACAAGATCATCGCGCGCGCCATGCCGCAGGGCGACATTCTGGGGTTTGCACCGCCGTTCTGCCTGACCCGCGAAGAGGCCGATCAGGTGGTGGCTGGCACCCTGCGCGCGGTCAAGGCCGTGTTGGGCTGACCCGACACCTGGGAAGATGAGTGCGGCGGCGGATGGCGATCCGCCGCCGTTCCCCGCTCCTGATTGACGCCGGTTCTTCGCGCCGGGTTCTTCATTCCATAGCCGTCCTCCGGCAGTGAACTGCGTGCCCGGCGGTGCCTGAGGGGGCTTGGGGAGCCTGTCCTGACCGTCAGCGCAACCGTTGGCCGCCCTCGTCAAAGTAATAGGCGCGGCTGGGGTCAAACCCAAAACGCGCATCCTGCCCCGCGCGGATGTCATGCTGGCCAAACAGGCGAATGGTCAGCGGAGTGCTGGGGGTTTGCAGGATCACATTGGTATCCCCGCCCAGCTGTTCCACGTGCGACACCGTGCCGGCAATCGGGCCGCCACCTTCCAAGCGGATGTCCTCGGGGCGGATGCCCATTTCGCGCGGGTCCTCGGGGGTCAGCGTCGCGGCGGGCAGGAAATTCATCGACGGCGCGCCGAGGAAGCCCGCGACAAAGCGGTTGGCGGGGTCGTTGTACAGGTCCATCGGGCTGCCGATCTGCTCCACCCGGCCATCGCGCAGCACCACGATCTTGTCGGCCAGGGTCATCGCCTCGGTCTGGTCATGGGTCACATAGATCATCGAGGCTGACAGCTGGCGGTGCAGATTGGCGATCTCGATCCGTGTGTTCATCCGCAGTGCAGCGTCCAGGTTCGACAGCGGCTCGTCAAACAGGAACAGCTTGGGCTGGCGCACGATGGCGCGGCCAATCGCAACCCGCTGGCGCTGGCCGCCGGACAGCTCCGACGGGTAGCGGTCCAGATAGGGCTCCAGCCCCAGCATCCGGCTGGCCTCGGCCACGCGCTCCTCGATCACCGCCTTTGACTGGCGTTCCTGTTTCAGGGCCAGGGTCATGTTGCCACGCACATTCAGATGCGGGTACAGCGCGTAGCTCTGGAACACCATGGCGATGCCGCGCTTGGAGGGTGGCGTCAGGTTGACCTGCTCGCCAGCAATGTGGATCTCCCCCGAACTGGCATCCTCCAGCCCTGCAATCACCCGCAGCAGGGTGGATTTGCCGCAGCCCGACGGGCCGACAAAGACCACGAACTCGCCGTCTTCGACGTCCAGGCTGATGTCTTTCAACACATGCACCGGGCCAAAGGACTTGTTGACGTTTCTCAGGGACAGGGCGGTCATTGGGCGGCCTCCTCAAGTGTGACAGGCTGGCCAGTGCGGATGCTGTGATCCGCAGCCAGGCAAATGGCAAGGGATTGAACGGCGTCGTTCATGTGCCGGGTCAAGTCGTGGTCGCCGATGATGGCGCGCAGCATGGCGTGCTGTTCGGCGTCGCACAGTTCCTGGTGGCCGGGTTCATCCGGCAGGTCGATGTGGCGGTCGCCCTCGGCGCGGTGCAGCAGGATGCTGCCCACACGGGTGTGGCCGTCCACGTCCGACGATCCCGCCTTGTCGGTTTCCGTGATTGAGACCGATCCGTTGGGGGTGATGATGTCTTTGACGAAAAATGCGGTTTCGGACATCATCGGACCCCATCCGGCCTCGTACCAGCCGGTTGAGCCATCTGCAAAAACCACCTGAAACTGGCCATAGTTGTACATGTCTTCAGCGATTTCATCCGACAGGCGCAGCCCCATGCCATGCACGCGCACCGGCTGGGCATCGGTGATCTGGCACATCACGTCGACGTAATGCACACCGCAGTCGACAATCGGGCTGGTGGTCCGCATCAGGGCCTTGTGAGTCTCCCACTCCGGCCCAGTCGACTGCTGATTCAGGTTCATGCGGAACACATAAGGGCCGCCCAGATCGCGGGCCTCGGCGATCAGGCGCTGCCAGCTGGGGTGGTGGCGCAGGATGTATCCCACCATCAGCTTGCGCCGGGTTTCCTGCGCGGTGGTCACGACCCGCCGCGCATCGGCCACAGTGGTCGCCAGCGGCTTTTCGACAAACACATGGGCCCCTGCCTGCATCGCCGCGCAGGCGTAGTCGGCGTGGCTGTCGGAGTAGGTGGCAATCACCACCAGATCCGGCTTCACCTCTGCCAGTGCTTGCCCGAAATCGGTGAACACGGGATAGCCCCGCAAGTCCCCGTGGTCGACGGTGCCGGAACGGTTTACCAGCCCGACGATCTCCGCTTCGGGGTGGTTGTGGTGGGCCAGCGCATGGGACAGACCCATGTTGCCAAGGCCCGCAATCAGAACCCGGATCATTTTACAGCTCCCGAAGTGATGCCGCGGATCAGCTGCCGCGAGAAGATGACATACAGAACCAGAACCGGCAGGATCGCCATGCTGAGCGCCGACAGAACCGCGTTCCAGTTGGTGACGAACTGACCGATGAAGACCTGGCTGCCCAGCGTCAGGGTCTTGGTTTCCTCGGCCGGGGCCAGGATCAGCGGGAACCACAGGTCGTTCCAGATCGGGATCATGTTGAACACCGCCACTGTCGCCATCGCCGGCCGCACCAGCGGCAACACCAAGCGAAAGAAGATGGTGTACTCGCTGAGACCATCAATGCGGCCCGCGTTTTTCAGGTCATCACTGACCTGTTTCATGAACTCGCTCAGGATGAACACCGCCAGCGGCAGACCTTGGGCCGTATAGACCAGGATCAGCGCCCACAGGGTGTTGACCAGACCTGAGGCCACCATCATTTCCAGGATGGCCACGGTGCCGATACGGATCGGAATCATGATCCCCAGCGCCAGATACAGCCCCAGCAAGGTGCTGCCTCGGAATTTATACTCGCTCAGCGCATAAGCGGCCATGGCGCCAAACAGCAGTACAAGGGTCAGGGATGCCACGGTGACAATCATCGAGTTCTGAAAGTACAGAAAGAAGTCGCCCTGTTTCATCACCGTCTGATAGCCGATCAGGCTGAAGCTGTCCGCATCCGGCAGCGCCAGCGGTTCGCGGAAGATCGCCTTGCGGGTCTTGAAGCTGTTGATCAGGATCACGAAAACCGGGAACAGCGCAATCAGCGTATAGAGGATCAGCGCGCCGTGCATGGCGAAGGTGTTGAGCGGGTTGGAGCGGGCTTTGTTCATGTCATCTGCTCCTTACAGCTGGTACCGGCGCATCCGGGTCTGGATCCCGAAGAGGTAAACACAGACCCCCACCAGGATGATCGCAAACATGGCGCTGGCAATCGCCGATCCCATGTGCGGATCCCCCAGTTGCAGCTGGAAACCAAAGAAGGTGCGATACATGAAGGTGCCCAGAATATCGGTCGAGAAATCCGGCCCCGCCAGCGCGCCCTGTGAAGCATAGATCAGGTCAAAGGCGTTGAAGTTGCCGACAAATGTCAGGATCGAGATGATCCCGATCGACGGCAGGATCAGCGGCAGCTTGATCTTCCAGAAGGCGGCAAACCCGGTGATTCCGTCAATCTCGCCGGCTTCCAGAACCTCTTCGGGGATCGACAGCAGCGCCGCATAGATCAGCATCATCGGGATGCCGACGAACTGCCACACCGAAATCAGCGCCAGCGTGGTCAGCGCGTATTCTTCCTTGCCCAGCCACGGGGCAAACAGAGATTTCAGGCCGACCGCATCCAGCATCGACGGCGCAATGCCCCAGATCGGCGACAGGATCAGTTTCCAGGCGAAGCCGACAATCACAAAACTGAGGATGGTCGGAATGAAGATGGCAGAGCGGTAGAGTGCCGCAAAGCGCAGACGCGGATGGCTCAGCAGTGCGGCCAGCGCGACGCCGATGGGGTTTTGTACCAGCATGTGCACGATGAAGAACCAGAAATTGTTGCCCAGGGCATTCCAGAATTGCTCCGACCAGATCGGGTCAAAAAACAGCGTCTGAAAATTGGCCAGCCCGGCCCAGACGCGCTCTTGGTCGATGCGCGTGTACAGCGCCAGCCGCAGCGTGTTGAACAGCGGAAAGATCATCACTGCGGTATAGATCAGCACGGCCGGGGCCAGGAACACGATGACATGCAGCCGCGGGCGGCGGCGCTTTCTGGCCGCCGGGCCGGAAGCGGCGGCGGTGTCCGGCGCGGCGGCGGCAAGTGCGCCGACCTGGGCCACGGGCTCCGGGCTGCCGCTGTGCGAGGGGCGGGGCATGGGCTGGTCCTCCATGTTGCAGGGGGTGCCGACAGGGTGCCGACAGGCTGGTCCGGCAGGGGCGCGGACCGGGCGATCGGGGCGATCGGGGTGCGGGGCGCATCGGACTGCGCCCCGCGGTCAGGTTACTTTTGCTGGGGCTCGTACCAGCTGGCCAGGCCGTCTTGCAGCTTCTGGCCCAGAGCCTCAGGCGTTTCGGTGCCCTTGATGGCGGCGACGGATGCGCCCCAGGTGTCGTTTTCCAGGTTCGGCGTGCCGCGCGACAGGATCTGATAGGTCGAGCGGATGGTGCTTTCGCACGTGTCGCGCCAGCTCAGGAATTCCTGTGCCAGCGGATCCTGCAATTCAACCGGCGCGCTGGACAGCGGGAAGAAGCCGGGCAGGGCGTTGGCAAAGATTTCCGCGAACTCTGGGCTGGCGACCCAGGTCAGGAAGGTCCGCGCCGCCTCAGGGGTGTCGGTGGCGGCGTTCATGCCGATGCCGATGTCGGTGTGATCCGAGATATAGCAGGTGTCGCCTGCATTCTGGACCGGCGGGTTGAACACGCCCATCTCAAAATCGGCCTGCGCGTTGAAGCCGGAGATCTCCCAGCTGCCCGCCGGATAGATGGCAGCGCGGCCTAGGGTGAACAGGTTCTGGCTGTCAGGATAGGTCTGCGCCTCATAGCCGTCGCCCAGATAGTCGGCCCATTTCGCTAGTGTCGCAAAGGGAGCGGTCCATTGTTCGTCGGTCAGCTTCTGCTCGCCCGCGATCAGTGCCAAGCGGCCTTCCTCGCCTTTCCAGTAGTTCGGACCAATGTTGTTATAGCCCATGGTGGCGGCTTCCCACTGGTCGTTGGTGCCCATCGCCATCGGGATATAATTGCCATCCTGCTTGATTGTCTCCAGCGCAGCAAAGAACTCTTCCTCTGTCTGCGGCTCTTCGATGCCCAGCTCGTTGAAGATCTCCTTGTTGTAGATGAAGCCGTGGATCACGCTGGCCATTGGCATGCAAAAGGAGGCCGAACCGTCATCGGTCTGCCAGGCGGATTTGGCCACATCGGGAAAGTTGTCCATCGCCTCCATATCGCTGAGGTTGGTCAGATGACCCGCCTCGTACAGCGCCAGCGAAGCGTCGAAGGGGCGGCAGGTGATCAGGTCTCCAGCCGAGCCTGCGTCCAGCTTGGAGTTCAGCACAGCATTGTATTCCGCCGGGGCGGAGGGGGTAAACTTCACCTTGATGCCGGGGTGCTTGGCTTCAAAGGCGGGGATGATCTTGTCCTGCCACAGCGCCAGGTCGTCGTTGCGCCAGCTTTCGATGGTCAGCGTTGCATCCTCGGCAAAAGCCGCCGGGGCGCAGAGCGCGGAGGTGGCCAGCATGGCAATCAGGAACTTGCGGTTCATTGTTTTCTCCCAGTTGTTTTTTCGTTGGTTCAGGTGGTTGGTTTCGTCAGCTGCTCCAGTGCCGGGCGCAGTCTGCCGCTGCTTGCCGACAACATTTTGGTGGCCTGCGCCAGTGTGGCGGCGCCCGCGCACATCAGGATGGCCGGTTTGACAGCGCCGCCCGCCGCCTCCAGTGCGGCGCGGGCCTGCGACTGCCCGGCGCAGGTGATCTGCGTCACGACCGCCTCGGCGCGGCTGCGCAGCTTGGCGTTCTCGGCGCGGAAATTGACCATCATGCCGTCATGTACATGACCCAGTTCAACCGCCATCAGGGTCGACAGCATGTTCAGCGCGATTTTCTGCGCGGTGCCCGCTCCCATCCGGGTCGAGCCGGAGACCAGCTCCGGTGCCGTGCGCAGCAGGATGGAGTGGTCGCTCAGCTCCAGCAGCGGGCTGCCGGGGTTGTTGGCAATGCCGACCACCGCCGCGCCGACGCTGCGGGCAATTCGTGCCGCTTCCAGCGTGTAGGGGGTGGTGCCGCTGGCCGAGACGGCAATGACGGTGTCGGCGTTGTTCAGATTGGCCAGCTGACCGGTCAGGTCGGCGGTGTCGTCCTCGGTGGCACCGGGCATATGGGCGCTTTGCGGCAGCCCGCCCGCCATCAGGATGTGCACCCGCGCTTCGTCAATGCCAAAGGTGCCGCCCAGCTCCATCGCATCCGCTGCGGCCATTAGGCCAGAGGAGCCGGCCGCCACATAATAAAGGTCGCCACTGCCGCCGAGGCTGCGGGCCATCGCCCGGGCACCGCCGCTGATCTCAACCAGTGTGGCCTGCGGGGTGCCTGCCGCCTGTTGCTGGCACTCGGCCAGGGCAGCGGCAATGGCAGGCAGCGGCCGGGTGTCCAGGTCTTCTGCCTGCGGGTGCAGCTGTTCGGTGGTCTGTGGCAGCACGGGAGATCCTCCTTGTTGCTGAATAAAATACCTATACAATACCATTTGTCCACGGTTAATTTTTCTGCGTCATTTTTGCTGGAATCTCGCGATGTTGGCGGTAACTGAGGTCGTTCTGGGTTATTTCGGCCTTCCATTGGCGTTAAAGGTATTATAAAGGTATTGCATGTTGACTTGTGAAATCACTCCAATTCTGGCCGTGGATGGTGGCGGTACCACTTGCCGCATTGCCTATTGCGCGGGCGGGCAGCGCCATGTCGTGGGCGTCGGGCCTGCCAATGTCGCCAGTGATTTTGACGGGGCAACGGCGCGAATCGCTTCCGGGCTGGAGGCGTTGGCGCGCGAGGCGAGACAGCCCTTGCAGGCGCTGTGCGACGTGCCTGCCTATCTGGGGTTGGCGGGGGTGACCGGTGAGCAGATGGCAGCGCGGGTTGCGGCGGCATTGCCCCTGAAGGTGCTGCGGGTGGAGGATGACCGCCGCTCGGCGCTGGTTGGTGCGCATGCGGGCGCGGACGGGGCCATCGCGCATTGCGGCACGGGCTCCTTTCTGGCGCTGCAACATGAGGCGGTGCAACGCTTTGCCGGCGGCTGGGGGGCGGTGCTGGGCGATGAGGCCTCGGCGCAGTGGGTCGGGCGCAAGGCGCTGGCGGCTGCGCTGTCTGTTGTGGATGGGGTGGCAAAGGGGACCGACCTGACCACGGAGCTGCTGCGCGAATTTGACGGTCCGGCCGGAATCGTCGCTTTTGCCGGGCAGGCGCGTCCTCATGAAATCGGTCAGATCGCCCGCAAGGTCACCGCCGCGGCAGAGGCGGGCGATGCAGTGGCCACTGCATTGTTGCGGGATGCCGTCGCGCAGTTGCTGGAGGTGCTGACGCGAATGGGCTGGACCCCGGATCTGCCCCTGTGCCTGACCGGGGGCATCGGGCCGCAGTATGCACCCTATCTGCCGGACGCGGCGCGCGCCGCGCTGATCCAGCCCCAAGGGGTGCCGCTGGACGGTGCGATCTCTCTTGCGCAGGCCTTTGCCGCGGAGCAGGAGACATGAGCGCCGCCGCTTTTCTGGCGCCCGATACCTGGCTCAATGAGGCTGGCGGCCCGCGCTATGTGCGGCTGCGTCAACGGCTGGAGGAGGGGATCGAAACCGGCATCCTGCCGCCGAACTCCTCGCTGCCGCCTGAACGCGAAATGGCCGAGATCACCGGCTTGTCGCGGGTCACCGTGCGCAAGGCCATCCAGGAACTGGTCAAGCGCGGTGCCATCGTGCAGCGGCAGGGCTCCGGTTCCTTTGTGCGGGAATCGGCGCCGCGGGTCGAACAGTCGCTGTCGCATCTTACATCCTTCAGCGAAGATATGCGGCAGCGCGGCATGGAGGTCAGCTCCAAGTGGCTGGAGCGCGGCGTGTTTCTGCCTTCCGCAGAGGAGGTTGTCACGCTTGGGCTGGAGCC
The DNA here is from genome assembly GCF_056033425.1 of Leisingera sp. SA32. NCBI lineage: Bacteria > Pseudomonadati > Pseudomonadota > Alphaproteobacteria > Rhodobacterales > Roseobacteraceae > Leisingera > Leisingera sp. SA32. The sequence continues at coordinate 146,833 of NZ_JBVYHB010000003.1, forward strand.
GGAGGCCCAGGTCGCGCGGATTTGCCGCCTGCGGGAGGCCGGCGGACGCCCGATGGCGGTGGAGCGCGCGGCGCTGCCGCTGGACATCTTGGCCAACCCGCTGGCGGTACGCGATTCGCTCTATGAGCTGCTGGAGCAAGGTGGCCTGCGCCCGGTGCGCGCCATTCAGAAGATCTCTGCCGTCAATCTCGGCGCGGAGGATGCGGATCTGCTGGGCGTGGCCGAAGGGGATGCCGGTCTGCGCATCCAGCGGATCTCCTTTCTCGACAGTGGCCGCGTGGCCGAATTCACACGTTCGCTATACCGCGGCGATGCCTATGACTTCGTGGCGGAGCTGAGGCTCACCCCCTGATCCGAAAATCTGATGAAAAGGCTGCCAAAATGACCTCGACGACCACCCTGATGCGTCAGGAGATCGAAGAAATCCCCGTTGCCGCAGAGCGGCTTTTGACTGGTGGCGGCGCGGCGATTGCAGCCGCAGCCGACGTGGCGCGCGCGGGCGGGATGCGGTTCATGATGTCGGTCGCGCGCGGCTCCTCCGACCATGCCTGCACCTACCTCAAATACGCCAGCGAGCTGGTGCTGGGGCTGCCGATGGCCTCGGTCGGCCCGTCGGTGGCCTCGGTTTACGGCGCGGATCTGCACGTGGCGGGAGCGTTGTGCCTGTCGATTTCGCAATCGGGGCGGAGCCCGGACATCGTGCGGCTGACCGAAAGCGCGCGCGCCGCCGGCGCCAGCACCGTGGCCATCACCAATGATCCCAAATCGCGGCTGGCGGGCGCGGCCGAAGCCACCTTGCAGCTGCACGCCGGACCGGAACGCAGCGTTGCCGCAACCAAGACTTTCGTCACCTCCCTGATTGCCGGGCTGTGGCTGATTGCCGAGCTGAAGGGCGACAAGGACTTGCTGGTGGCCCTGCATAAGTTGCCGGAGCAGCTGGATGCCGCCACCCGCTGCGACTGGAGCGCGGCGGCAGCTTCCATCACCGGCAGTTCGTTGTTCACGCTCGGGCGCGGGCCGAGCCTGGCGATCTCAAACGAGGCGGCGCTGAAGTTCAAGGAAACCTGCCAGATCCACGCCGAAAGCTACTCCTCCGCCGAGGTGCTGCACGGCCCGGTCAGCATTGTTGAGGGCGGCTTCCCGGTCATTGCTTTTGCGGCGGCTGACGCGGCTGAGCCGCTGTTGGCGGAGGTCGCCGATGCGCTGGCTGCCAAGGGCGCGCAGGTTTTTGCGGTGAGTGACAAGGTCCAGCAGGCGCAGGTGCTGCCGCATGTGCGCACCGGACATTGGCTGGCGGATCCGATTGCGGCGGTCGTATCGTTCTACGCCATGGTGGAACAGGTGGCGGCGCAGCGTGGCATCAACCCGGATGCGCCGCGCCACCTCAAGAAAGTGACGGAAACGGTATGAGCGCACAGGCTATCCTCTATCGCGGCGGGCGGATCTTTGATGGCGTCCGGTTCCACGAGGACGCCGCGCTGCGGGTTGCGGCAGGCCGCATCGCCGCGCTCGGGCCGGAGGTCGGTGTGGGGGAGAGTGAGGTCGTCGATCTCGGCGGCGATATCCTGGCGCCGGGCTATGTGGATTTGCAGGTCAATGGCGGCGGCGGTGTGCTGTTCAACGCTGAGCCCACGGTGGAGGCGCTGGCGCGCATGGCAGCGGCACATCGTTCGCTTGGGGCGACCACGATCCTGCCGACGCTGATCACCGACACGGTGGACAAGACCCGCGCTGCCATTGCCGCCACCAAGGCGGCGATCGCGGCGGGGGTGCCGGGCATCGTCGGGCTGCATCTGGAGGGACCGCATCTGTCGGTCGCCCGCAAGGGCGCGCATGAGGCCGCTTTGGTGCGGCCGATGGAGGATGCTGACGTTGACATGCTGGTGTCCGCCGCACAGGCCTTGCCCGCGCTGAAGATGACCTTGGCCCCCGAAAGCGTTTCCGCGGCGCAGGTGCGGGGGCTGGTGGCCGCCGGAGTTGTGGTGTCACTGGGGCATAGCGATGCCGGTTTTGATACCTGTGTGGCCTACGCCAAGGCAGGGGCAAGCTGCGTCACCCATCTGTTCAACGCCATGAGCCAGCTGGGCAACCGCGAGCCGGGCCTGGTCGGCGCGGCCCTGGCGACACCGGGGTTGAACGCCGGATTGATCGCGGATGGCATCCATGTGCACCCGCAGGTGATCCGTGCCGCCTGGGCGGCCAAACGTGGTCCGGGGCGGATATTCCTGGTCAGCGACTCGATGTCGCCCGCTGGCACCGACCAGACCGAGTTTGAACTCACCGGGCGCAGGATCTCGCGCCGCGACGGGCGGCTGACCCTGGCGGATGGCACGCTGGCGGGCGCGGATCTGGACTTGACCACGGCCCTGCGGGTGCTGACGGCCGAAGCGGGCGTGCCGCTGGAGCAGGCTTTGGCCGCCGCAACCAGCGTGCCTGCCGATGTCATGGGGCTGGCCGGTGTCGGGCGGCTGCTGCCGGGCCGGTCCGCGGACCTCATCCGGATTCCTGGCGATCTTTCCTCGGTCCGGGTGCTGGGCTGACTGCGGACCTGTGGCCGGAGTTTGCGCACCGCACGACTGCAGGTGGTTGCAATTGCGCGGCCCTGCGGCAAGATGCCCGCGCAGCACGGCGGTGTCGACGGCTTGACTTGAGAGAGCGTTATCGATACCGTTATCGGTAACGTAAACACCTGCCCGCTTGCATTGGTTTCCCGGCGGAGGCATGTCACAATCAGCCGGGACGACGCGCCGGGTTGCAGGCATCCGCCAACCGGGGCACCCGCCAGGGCTGACAGAGGTTGAATCAATGGTTTCGCGTGTCATTCCCGTTGCGCCTTTTGACCTGGTGCTGTTTGGCGCCACCGGTGATCTGGCGCGCCGCAAGATACTGCCTGCGCTGTTCCACCGGTTTCAGATCGGCCAGTTCGGCGATGATTGCCGCATTATTGGCACCTCCCGCAGCGATCTGAGCGGCGAAGAGTTTCGCAGCCAGACTGCGGAGGCCATCCGGGATTTCGGCCAGGACGTGGAAACCTCCACCGCGGAGATTGACGCGTTCACCCAGCTTCTGGACTATGTTGCCGTCGACGCGCGCGGCACCGGTGGCTGGGATCAGATCCACGAAAAGCTGCGCGAGGATGCGGTGCGGGCCTTTTACCTGTCGGTGGGGCCGTCTCTGTTCCCCGACATCGCCCGCCGCCTCAGCGAGACGGGCATCGCAACGCCGGACAGCCGCATCGTATTGGAGAAACCCTTTGGCCATGATCTGGCCTCGGCGCAGCAGCTGAATGCGGCGCTGCGGGCGCATTTTCAGGAACAGCAGATCTATCGGATCGACCACTATCTGGGCAAGGAAACCGTGCAGAACCTGATGGCGCTGCGCTTTGCCAACTCGCTGTTTGAGCCGCTGTGGAACTCCTCGCATATCGACCACGTGCAGATCACCGTCGCCGAAAGTATCGGCGTCGAAGGTCGGGGCGAATATTACGATAAATCCGGCGCCATGCGGGACATGGTGCAGAACCACCTGATGCAGCTCTTGTGCCTCACCGCGATGGAGCCGCCCGCACGGTTCACCCCCAACGCGGTACGGGACGAAAAGGTCAAGGTGATCGAGGCGCTGCGCCCCGTACCACAGACCAGCATCGCCCGCGGCCAATACCGCGGCCGCAGCGATGGCGGCGCAGGCGACGGCTACCGCGACCACGCAGGCAACCCGGCCAGCCGCACCGAAAGCTATATCGCGCTGAAGGCCGAGGTCGCCAACTGGCGCTGGGCGGGCACGCCCTTTTACCTGCGCACCGGCAAGCGCCTGCGCGAGCGCGTCAGCGAGATCGCGGTGTTCTTTCGCGACCCGCCCCACAACATCTTCGAAGGCTCCGGCCCGGTGGATGGCAACGTGTTGGTGATCCGCCTGCAACCGGACGAGGGCATCACCCTGCGCACCACCATCAAGGATCCTGGCCCGGGCGGCATGCGGCTGACAGGGGCCAACCTGGACATGACCTTCGCCGAGGAACTGCCGGAATCCGGTCGCCCGCAGGACGCCTATGAACGTCTCATCATGGATGTGATCCGCGGCAACCAGACTCTGTTCATGCGCGGCGACGAGGTCGAGGCCGCATGGGCCTGGGCAGATCCCATAATCGGCGGTTGGGAAGACCGCGGCGAGGCGCCGCAACCCTATGACAGCGGCAGCGCCGGTCCCGATGACTCGCTGTTGCTGATCCACCGCGACGGCCGCCGCTGGCGTAGCATCGGCAACTGAACACCCGCAGCAGGACAGACACCGGAAAGGCATCTGACATGAGCTTGAACTCCACCTTGGCCGCGGTCACGGAACGTATCATCCGGCGCAGCGAAGAGACCCGCAGCACCTATTTGGAGCGGATGCGCGCGCAGGGGCGCAAAGGCCCGGCGCGGGCGCATCTGTCCTGCTCGGGGCAGGCGCACGCCTATGCCGCCGCTGGCCCGGACCAGTCTACCTTGGCGGAGGCCACCACCGGCCATCTGGGCATTGTCACCGCCTATAACGACATGCTGTCGGCGCATCAGCCGTTTGAAACCTATCCCACCCTGATCCGTGACGCGATCCGCGCGGCGGGTGGCACCGCACAGGTGGCTGGCGGCGTGCCTGCGATGTGCGATGGCGTCACCCAGGGCGAGGCCGGCATGGAGCTGAGCCTGTTTTCCCGCGACACCATCGCCATGGCCACCGGTGTTGCGCTCAGCCATAATGTGTTTGACGCGTCGGTCTACCTCGGGGTCTGCGACAAGATCGTACCGGGCTTGGTGATCGGCGCGCAGGCTTTTGGCCATGTGCCGGCCGTGTTCCTGCCGGCGGGGCCGATGACCAGCGGGCTCGCCAATGACGACAAGGCCAAGATCCGCCAGAAATTCGCCGCCGGCGAAGTCAGCCGCGCCGAATTGCTGAAGGCCGAGATGGCCGCCTACCATGGCCCCGGCACCTGCACATTTTACGGCACCGCCAACACCAACCAGATGCTGATGGAGTTCATGGGCCTGCACCTGCCCGGCGCCTCCTTTGTCAATCCCGGCACCCCCCTGCGCGAGGCGCTGACAGTGGAGGGCGCAAAACGCGCGCTGTCGCTCAGTGCGCTGGGCAACAACTACACCCCGGTCTGCGATGTGCTGGACGAAAAGGCCTATGCCAACGGGATTGTCGGGCTGATGGCCACGGGTGGCTCCACCAACCTGCTGATCCACCTGATCGCCATGGCGCGGGCCGGGGGCATCATCCTCGACTGGCAGGATTTTGCAGAGCTGTCGGACGTGGTGCCGCTGCTGGCGCGAGTCTATCCCAACGGGCTGGCAGATGTGAATCATTTCCACGCCGCAGGCGGGTTGGGGTACATGATCGGTGAGCTGTTGAAATCCGGCTACCTGCATCCCGATACCCGCACCGTCGCGGGCGAGGGGCTGGAACATTACGTGCAGGAACCCTTCCTGGGCGACGAGGGGCTGACCTTCCGCGCTGGCCCCAAGGAGAGCCTCAACGACAAGGTACTGCGCCCGGCCTCGGATCCGTTCCAGAAAACCGGCGGGCTGAAGCGGCTGACCGGCAACCTCGGCACCGCGGTGATGAAGGTCTCGGCGGTGGCTCCTGAACATCACGTGGTCGAAGCGCCCGCGCGGGTGTTCCACGATCAGGAGGAGGCCAAGGCCGCCTTCAAGGCAGGCGAGCTGGCAACGGGCGACGTGATCCTGGTGCTGCGTTTCCAGGGGCCAAAGGCCAACGGTATGCCGGAACTGCACAGCCTGACACCCTTCCTCGGCATCATGCAGGGGCGCGGCCAGAAGGTGGCCCTGGTCACCGACGGGCGCATGTCCGGGGCGTCGGGCAAGGTGCCTTCGGCGATCCACGTGGTGCCGGAGGCGCTGGATGGCGGACCGATTGCAAAAATCCGCGATGGTGACATGCTGCGGGTGGATGCCAAGACCGGCAGCCTCGAGATCCTCGACCCGACCGTGCTGGAGCGCGAGGCTGTCACTGCCGATCTGTCGTCTTATCAGCACGGCACCGGACGGGAGCTGTTCTCTCTTTTCCGCCGCTCGGTCGCATCGGCCGACCAAGGCGCAAGCGTATTTGGAGTATAAGAAATGGTCATGACCGCGAAAGAAGCCAGCCTGCGGACCTGCGAAATTTGTGCCATGGCGCCGATCATGCCGGTGCTGGTGGTTGATGATGCCGCCCACGCCCGTCCGCTGGCAGAGGCGCTGGTCGCGGGCGGTCTGCCCGCACTGGAGGTGACCCTGCGCACGGCGGCGGCGCTGGACGTGATCCGCGAGATGGCGCAGGTGCCCGGCGGCGTGGTCGGGGCTGGCACGCTGGTCACCCCCGCCGATGCCGAGGCCGCCAAGGCGGCGGGCGCGCAGTTCGGCGTCTCTCCCGGTGCCACCGATGCGCTGCTGGACGCCTGCGAGGAGATCGGCCTGCCGATCCTGCCCGGCGCTGCCACCGCCAGCGAGGCGATGCGCCTGCTGGCGCGCGGCTATGGCATGCTCAAGTTCTTCCCGGCGGAGGCGTCGGGTGGAGCGCCCGCGCTCAAGGCGATCGGCGCACCGCTGCCACAGATTTCCTTCTGCCCCACCGGCGGTGTCAGCCCGGCCAATGCCGACAGCTACCTGAGCCTGCCCAACGTGGTCTGCGCCGGTGGCAGCTGGGTCGCGCCCAAGGATCTGGTGCAGGCCGGTGACTGGGACGCCATCAAGCAATTGGCGGCTGAGGCCAGCCAGCTGGGCCGCGACTCATGACCGGCGCCTGGACCACGCTGGAACAGCTGCATACCGCCGCCTCGGGGCGTCTGATCCTGTCGCTGTTCGATGCCGACGCCGGGCGTTTTGACGGCTTTTCAGCCGAGGCAGACGGGCTGCTGCTGGACTACTCCAAGACCAACATCGACGCGGCCACCCGTGCCGCGTTGCTGGACCTGGCCGCGGCGACGGATGTCGCTGCCAAGCGCGACCAGATGTTTGCCGGTGGCATTGCCAACATCACCGAAGGCCGCGCCGTGCTGCACAGCGCCTTGCGCGCGCAGGGCGGCGATCCGCTGCCGGTCGACGGCGCGGATGTGCGCCCCGACATCGCGGAGATGCTGCAACGGCTGGAAGAGTTTTCCGAAGGCGTGCGCACGGGCGCCATCGCGACCCCGGCGGGGCGTAAATTCACCGATGTGATCAACATCGGCATTGGCGGCTCCGACCTCGGCCCGCTGATGGCGGTGCGCGCGCTGGCACCCTATCACGACGGGCCTCGCTGCCATTTTGTCTCCAACGTCGATGGCGCCCATGTGCGCGACACGCTGGATCGGCTGAACCCGGAAACAACGCTCATCATCATCGCCTCCAAGACCTTTACCACGGTGGAGACGATGACCAATGCCGCCACCGCCATCCGCTGGCTGGAAGGCGCGGTGGGCCAGCAGGCGTCCGGCCACCTGGCGGCCGTCTCCTCGGCGCCGGACAAGGCGGCGGAGCTGGGCATCACGGCAGACCGCGTATTCGGGTTTGCCGATTGGGTCGGCGGGCGTTATTCGCTGTGGGGGCCAGTTGGGCTGCCGATCATGCTGGCCATCGGGGCCGCAGATTTCCGCGACTTCCTCGCGGGCGGCGCGGCGATGGACCGGCATTTCTGCACCGCTGAGGCAGAGCAGAACCTGCCGCTGATGATGGCGCTGGTCGGGATCTGGCACAACAATATCTGCGGCTATGCCTCGCGGGCGGTGCTGCCTTATGACCAGCGGTTGGAACGGCTGCCCGCCTATCTTCAGCAGTTGGAGATGGAAAGCAACGGCAAGCGCACCAGGATCAATGGCGAAACCGTCGACCGTGCGACCTGTCCGATTGTCTGGGGGGAGCCTGGTACAAATGGTCAGCACGCGTTTTATCAGCTGCTGCACCAGGGCACCCAGATCGTGCCCGCCGAGTTCCTGATCGCTGCCGAAGCGCATGAACCGGACCTTCAGCACCACCACGACCTGTTGAAGGCCAATTGCCTCGCCCAGTCCGAAGCGCTGATGTGCGGCCGGTCGCTGGACGAGGCCCGCGCGCTTGCCGCCAACGCGACGCCCGCAGGCGGCATCGACAGCGAAACCCTGGCCCGTCACCGCAGCTTTCCGGGCAACCGGCCTTCTGTCACGCTGGCGTACCGCAAGCTGACGCCGTTTGTGCTGGGCCAGATCATCGCACTTTATGAGCACCGGGTGTTTGTCGAAGGCGCGATTTGGGGCATCAACGCGTTTGACCAATGGGGCGTCGAGCTGGGCAAAGAACTGGCAAATTCGCTGCTGCCGATGGTGCAGGGGGCGTCGGCCGAGGGCAAGGACGGCTCCACCCGCGGACTGCTGGACAAACTGTCGGGCTAGGCTGCGCGGCTGATGCGCCCTTATGCTGGCAAGGCGCAACCGCAGCACAGAAAAAGGGGGCGCATCGGTCGATCCGATGCGCCCCTGGTTGTTTGCCGACCCCGCCGCGGCGGGGCCGCACCGGATCAGGCCGCCAGATCGAAGCGGTCCGCCTCCATCACCTTGACCCAAACAGCGACAAAGTCGTGCACGAATTTGCCGACGCCATCATCCTGGGCATAGACCTCTGCAAGGGCGCGCAGCTGCGAGTTGGAGCCGAACACCAGATCGGCCCGGGTTGCCGTCCATTTCGGCGTGTCGGTGGCGCGGTCCCGGCCTTCATACAGCCCGTCCTCCGTGGGCAGCCACTTGGTGCCCATATCGACGATGCCCCGAAAGAAATCGGTGCTCAGAACCCCGACGCGATCGGTGAACACCCCATGGCGGCTGTCGCCATGGTTGGCGCCCAGCACCCGCAGCCCGCCCAGCAACGCCGTCATTTCCGGCGCGCCAAGCCCCAGCAGCTGGGCGCGGTCGACCAGCAGTTTTTCCGCCGGGATGCTGTACGTGCCCTTCTGGAAGTTGCGGAATCCGTCCGCTTCCGGCTCCAGCACGGCAAACCCCTCAATGTCGGTCTGCTCCTGGCTGGCGTCGGTGCGGCCCGGTGTGAACGGCACCTCGATCGGGTGGCCTGCCGCACGTGCGGCCTCTTCCACCGCGGCACTGCCCGCCAGCACGATCAGATCGGCCAGCGAGACTTTCTTGCCCGCCGTGGCGGTGGCGTTGAAATCGCTCTGGATCTGCTCCAGGACATCCAGCACACGGGCCAGCTGTTCGGGCTGGTTTGCCTCCCAGTCCTTTTGCGGCGCCAGGCGGATACGCGCGCCATTGGCGCCGCCGCGATAGTCCGAGCCGCGGAAGGTCGAGGCCGCACCCCAGGCCACTGAAACCAGCTCCGGCACCGTCAGGTCGGATTGCAGGATGCGGGTCTTCAGTTCCGCCACGTCACTGTCATCCACAAGCGCGTGATCGACAGCAGGCAGCGGATCCTGCCAGATCAGATCCTCGCTCGGCACCTCGTCGCCGAGATAGCGCGCTTTTGGCCCCATGTCGCGGTGGCACAGCTTGAACCAGGCGCGGGCAAAGGCATCGGCGAACTTCTCCGGGTTGGCGTGATAATCGCGCGAGATCTCTTCATACACCGGGTCCATGCGCAGCGACATGTCGGCGGTGGTCATCATTGGCGGGTGCATCTTGTTGGGGTCATGGGCGTCGACCACCATATGCTCCGGCTTCACGTCCTGCGCTTCCCACTGATGCGCGCCTGCCGGGCTTTTGACCAGCTTCCACTCGTAGCCGAACAGCACGTCGAAATAGCCCATGTCCCAATTGGTCGGATTGGGTTTCCAGGCGCCTTCAATGCCGCTGGTGGTGGTGTCACTGCCGTTGCCGACACCGTGGGTGTTGATCCAGCCCAGGCCCATGTGCTCGACATCCGCCATCTCGGGTTCAACCCCGACCAGACCGGCGTCGCCAGCCCCATGCGCCTTGCCAAAGGTGTGCCCACCGGCCACCAGCGCCACGGTTTCCTCGTCATTCATGCCCATGCGCGCAAAGGTGTCGCGCACATCAAAACCAGAGGCGATCGGATCCGGGTTGCCGTCCGGCCCTTCCGGGTTCACGTAGATCAGCCCCATCTGCACCGACGCCAGCGGGTATTCCATTTCGCGCTCGCCGGAATACCGGCTGTTGGGTTTGTCGCTGGTGGCCAGCCACTCGGTCTCCGAGCCCCAGTAGATGTCCTCCTCCGGTTCCCAGACGTCCGCGCGGCCGCCGCCAAAACCGAACACCGGCCCGCCCATGGATTCGATCGCGCAATTGCCCGCCAGGATCATCAGGTCCGCCCAGGAGATCCGGTTGCCGTATTTCTGCTTGATCGGCCACAGCAACCGGCGCGCCTTGTCGAGGTTGCCATTGTCCGGCCAGCTGTTCAGCGGCGCAAACCGCTGGTTGCCCGTGTTGCCGCCGCCCCGGCCATCGGCGCTGCGGTAGGTGCCGGCACTGTGCCAGGCCATGCGAATGAACAGACCGCCGTAATGGCCGTAATCCGCAGGCCACCAGTCCTGGCTGTCGGTCATCAGGGCGTGCAGGTCTTTCTTCACGGCCTCCAGATCAAGCTTCTTGAACTCTTCGCGGTAGTTGAAGTCGGCGCCCATCGGGTTCGACTTCGCCGCGTGTTGATGCAGGATCCGCAGATCCAGCTGGTTGGGCCACCAGTCCTGATTCCTGGTGCCGCCGCCGCGGGCGGTGTTATGCGCCGAGCCGTGCATTACCGGGCATTTTCCTGCGGGGGTGTTGCCGTCCATTTTAGTCTCCGATCGTGGCTGCATTTCTTGTTGCGATTCGTGTCAGGCGGCGGATCCGCTACTATCCCAAGCCTGTGCGACGTTCTGGAGAGACACTAGCAGAGGAAGTCGATTGGACTAAGTTGCATTTTCTCATCGCAGTGATAGGTATTTCCTATGATAAACGTGACTCTGCGCCAGATGCGCTATTTCGAGGCTTTGGCCCAGCACCGCCATTTCGGCCGCGCAGCGGACGCCTGCGCCGTGTCGCAGCCTGCCCTGTCGGTTCAAATCAAGGAGTTGGAGGAAATGCTGGGCGTGCAGCTGGTGGAGCGGGGGGCGCGTCAGGTGCGGCTGACCAGCCTGGGGGAGGATCTGGTGCAACGGGTGCGCGGCATCCTGCGCTCGGTGGATGAGCTGGGAGAGTTGGCGCGGGCCTCGCGCGACGGGTTGGCGGGGCGGCTGCGGATCGGGGTCATTCCGACCATCGCGCCCTATCTTTTGCCGGCCATCGTGGCCACGCTCGCCCGTGACCACCCCGAAGCCGACATCCGCATACGCGAGACTGTGACGCCGAAACTGCTCAAGGAACTGGGGGAGGGCAGGCTGGATACCGCCATAGTCGCCTTGCCGGTCTCGGAGCCGGCGTTTGAGGAGGTGGCGCTGTTCAGCGAGCGTTTCGTACTGGTGCGCCCGGACCGCGACGCGCAACAGCCGGTTCCCGGCCCGGAAGGCTTGCGCGAAATGCGACTGCTGCTGCTGGAAGAGGGGCATTGTTTTCGCGATCAGGCGCTGTCGTTCTGCAACATGCAGTCCGTCGCCCCGCGAGAGCTGCTCGACGGCAGCTCGCTGTCGACGCTGGTGCAGATGGTCGGCGCTGGCATCGGCGTGACGCTGATCCCCGAAATGGCGATCCCGGTGGAAACCCGCTCGGCGGCGGTGTCGGTTGCACATTTTGCCGATCCGCAGCCTGCGCGTACCATCGGCATGATCTGGCGCCGCAGCAACCCCCTTGCGCGGCAGCTGACCCAAGTGGCAGAGGTTGTGCGCGACACCGCCCAAACCCTGTACGGCGCGGCCCCGGCGCAGGACTGAAACCCTACCAGCAGGCGGGGCTGCCACGGACGCGGCGGGCGGGCAGGGAACTTTTCGCCAAATCCGGCCAGGTGGATGTTGACTCTGCCCCAGCCCCCTATATAAGCGCGGCTTCATTGGTGTTGGTGGCCCCCGCAAGGGGATGCCTGTCATGCCCGGATCCTGGATGCGGAGCAAGAGGACAACGCCCTTCGATTGTTGCAGAGGCTCCTGGAACAGGCGAACACAAACGGCGTGGCGGCGAAAGCAGCTGCAGCCCGGACAGTGGGACCCGGTTTTCGGAAACAGCTGCAACGCCCCTAAAGAAGGAGATCAGCCGTGACCAAACGCACGTCTGCCAAGTACAAAATTGACCGCCGTATGGGCGAAAACATCTGGGGCCGCGCCAAATCCCCGGTGAACCGTCGTGAATATGGCCCCGGCCAGCACGGCCAGCGCCGCAAGGGCAAACTGTCCGACTTCGGCATCCAGCTGCGCGCCAAGCAGAAGCTCAAGGGCTACTACGGCGACCTGACCGAAAAGCAGTTCCGCCGCATCTACGGCGAAGCCGAGCGTGTGAAGGGCGACACCGGTGAAAACCTGATCGGCCTGCTGGAGCGCCGCCTGGACGCGGTCGTCTACCGCGCCAAGTTCGTTCCCACCGTCTTTGCCGCCCGCCAGTTCGTCAACCACGGCCACGTGACCGTGAACGGCAAGCGCGTCAACATCCCCTCCTACCGTGTGAAAGAGGGCGACGTGATCGCAGTCCGCGACAAGTCCAAGCAGCTGGCCGTCGTGCTGGAAGCCGTGGGCCTGGCAGAGCGTGACGTGCCGGATTACCTGGAAGCCGACCACTCCAAGATGACCGCAACCTTCGTGCGCACTCCCGGTCTGGGCGACGTGCCGTACCCGGTCGTGATGGAACCGAACCTGGTCGTCGAATTCTACGCCAAGAACTAAGCTGCTGCCCCATCGGGCATCTGGCTGGAAGGGCTGTCCTGCGGGGCGGCCCTTTTTCGTGGCGGCAACGCGCCGGAACGTGGCGAAACGCAAGTTTCTTATGGTGGGCCGCGGCGGATGGCTCTACGCTTGGGTCAAAACCAGACCGGGAGTGTAGGATGAAATTCATTGCAGGGGCGGTCTCGGCCGCCGTAATCGCCTTCTCCGCCGCCGCTGCCTTTGCGGCCCCGCTAAAGCTGACGCCCGCGAGCCCACAGCCCGGGTCGGTCTCTCCAGGGCTGGCGGTGACCTATGCCTACCCGCAGGACGTGAAATCCCTGGCGCAGGCGGAATGGGCGCTGAAATCCTATGGCGAGCCCGGCCGCCCCATTGCCGGTCTCGACAATCGCGACACCGCCGAGGGCGAGCCGACCCTGACCTCCAAACGCGCGATGCATGTGGCGGCGCGCATCACCGGCTACGTGCGGCTGGACAAGCCAGGGGTTCACACCATCGATTTCCTGACCAACGACGGGCTGCTGGCCCGCATCGGCGGCCAGGTGGTCGGAAAGTTCGACGGCCGCCAATCCTGCGACAGCACCATCCAGACCGAGGTCGAGGTGCCAGCGGCGGGCTGGTATCCGGTGGACATCCTGTACTTTCAGCGGCTCGGTACCGCCTGCCTTCACATGCGCATGGGCCCCAAGGGCAAGCGCCCGTCATGGATGAAGGACAGTGCCTTCGGTCACTGATCGGCGCGCGCCGAACGACATTCGATGCCGCACCCTCTTTCTGGTTTGAAATACTCCGGGGGAGCGGCCGCAGGCCGCGGGGGCAGCGCCCCCATCCCTGCCTACAATGGCAGCGGTCGCGCCTCAGCAATCGCTTCCATCGCGAAATAAGACGTCACGCTGTCCAGTTCGACGCCCGCAATCAGGCGTTGATACACCCTGTCATAACTGGCCATGTCCTGGGTCACCACCTTCAGCTGATAGTCGTAATCGCCGCCGATGCGGTGAAAATCCACCACTTCGGGAATGGTCAGCACGTGGCGGCGAAAGCGCTGCAACCAGTCCGCCGAATGGTGCCGGGTGCGCAGCATTACAAACACCACCAGATCCAATCCCAGCGCCGCCCGGTCGATCCGCGCGGTGGAACCTTGCAGCAGACCCCTGTCGTTCAGCGCCTTCAGTCGTCGCCAGCAGGCATTCTGCGACAGCCCGACCTTTTCCGCCAGCTCGCGCTGGGACAGGCTGGCGTCCAGTTGTAGTGCCCGCAGAATGCTGCGGTCAATTTGATCTATCGTTTGACTCATCTGTAGATCATACGACACATAGTTGAAGCAAGCCACTCAGAGATTGATAAACTTTTTCCGCCTTCCGGCGTTCATGATGTCCCCGCAGCACAACGGAGGCACCACATGACCCTGTCCGCATTCAAGCACCTCATCGTAACCGCCGCACAGGACGGCAGCCTCGCGCAGGGGCTGATCGGCGAGGGCACGATGATCCCCGGTCTCGATGGCGAGGTGCCGCTGGTCTATGCCGATTACGTCGCCTCAGGTCGCGCCTTGCGCCAGGTTGAGAATTTCGTCGCCGACGCGGTGCTGCCCTTTTATGCCAATTCGCACACAGAGGCCTCCTACTGCGGCTCCCACATGACCCGCCTGCGCCGCGCGGCCCGCAGCGAGATCGCCCGCCTGACCGGCGCCATGGAGCAGGACGCGGTGATCTTCACCGGCTCCGGCGCAACTGCCGGGCTGAACCGGCTGGTCAGCCTGCTCGGTGTCAACGAGGCGGTGCGCCCGGTGGTCTTCGTCGGCCCCTATGAACATCACTCCAACATTCTGCCGTGGCGGGAAAGCAAAGCCACCGTTGTCGAAATCCCCGAGGCCGCGGAGGGCGGTGTTGATCTGGCAGCGCTGACGCGCGCGCTGTTGGATCATGCTGACAGCGATCTGAAAATTGGCAGTTTTTCTGCCGCCTCCAATGTCACCGGTATTCTCACCGACCCGGATCCCGTCAGTCGCCTGCTGCACGAACACGGCGCGCTGGCAGTCTGGGACTTTGCCGGTGGCGGCCCGTATTTGCCGATCGACATGGGCGCGCAGGGTGCCGCGCGCAAGGATGCCGTGGTGGTCTCTCCGCATAAGTTTCCCGGCGGCCCCGGCGCCTCTGGCGTGCTCGTCGTCAACAGCGCCGCGGTGCGCCGCCGCTGCCCGTCCTGGCCCGGTGGGGGCACCGTCAGCTTCGTGTCGCCCTGGCATCACGAGTACAGCCGCGACCTTGCCGCGCGGGAAGAGGCGGGCACCCCCAATGTGATCGGCGACATCCGGGCGGCCCTGGCGTTTTTGGTCAAGGAGGCCGTCGGCAAGCCCGAGATCGAAGCCCGCGAAGCACGCTATGCGCAGATGGCCTGGGACGGCTGGGCCGATAATCCGCGGCTGCGCATCCTTGGCCCCCGCGCGGCGCACCGGTTGCCGATTTTCTCCTTCCTGGTGACGGACGCCACAGGGACGCCGGTGCACCAGCAGCTTTTCACCCGCATGCTCAGCGATGTCTGTGGCATCCAGGCGCGCGGCGGCTGCGCCTGCGCCGGGCCATATGCGCACCGCCTTCTGGGCATAGGCGAGGCCGAATCTGCCGCCCTGTTCAACGATCTTCAGGCGGGTGAGGAAATGAAGAAGCCCGGCTGGGTGCGCTTGAATTTTTCCTACCTGATGTCGGAAGAGACCGCGCAATACATCATCGACAGCGTCAACGCGCTGAGCGCGCGCGCGGGCGACATCGCGCCGCGCTATGGTGCCGATCCCGAAACGGCGCGGTTTCAGGCACGGGTCGCCTGACGGTGGCGGTCGGGCCGGGGCGGAGGGGCGGCATCTTGGTGCTTCCCCAGCCCGCCTTGGCCCGTTATGACGGGCAGGAATTATCGGAGCCCGTATTATGACCAAACTCACACCGCAGCCCGGCATCATGGATATTGCTCTGTATCAGGGCGGGGCTGCCCATGTGGCGGGGGTGAGCAACGTGGTGAAGCTCTCCTCGAACGAGAACCCGCTTGGCGCCAGCCCGCGCGCGGTGCAGGCGATGCAGGACGCGGCGGCCAATATGCACCTCTATCCCAGCTCGGATCATGCAGCCTTGCGCCAGGCCATCGGCGAGGTTCACGGGCTGGCGCCCGAGCAGATCATTTGCGGCGCTGGAAGCGACGAGATCATCGCCTTTCTCTGCCAGGCCTATGCCGGACCGGGGGATGAGGTTCTGTTCACCGAACACGGCTTTGCCATGTACCGCATCAGCGCGCTGGCAGCTGGCGCCACCCCGGTGGAGGTGCCCGAGCACGAGCGCGTGACGGACGTGGATGCGCTGCTGGAAGGCTGCACAGACCGCACCCGTCTGGTGTTCATCGCCAACCCCAACAACCCCACCGGCACCATGATCAGCGCGGGCGAGGTCGCCCGGCTGGCCGATGGCATCCCCGCGGGCGCGCTTCTGGTGCTGGACGGCGCCTATGCCGAATACGTCGAAGGCTTCGACGGCGGCGCATCTTTGATCGCCGCGCGCAGCAATGTGGTGATGACCCGCACCTTTTCCAAGATCTACGGACTGGGCGGTGCGCGCATTGGCTGGGCTTATGGCCCGCGTGAGATCATCGACGTGCTGAACCGCCTGCGCGGCCCCTTCAACGTCTCCAGCACGGCACTGGCCGGGGCAGAGGCCGCGGTGCGCGACACCGACTACCTCGTCCACTGCCGCGCCGAGAACGCCAAATGGCGGAGCTGGCTGGCCAATGCGCTGGCGGAACTCGGGGTGCCCTCGGATGTCTCCAGCACCAACTTCATTCTCGCCCGCTTCGGCAGCCAGGACGAAGCAGAGGCCTGCGACGACTATCTGCAATCGCAGGGTCTGATCGTGCGCCGGGTGGCGGGCTACAAGCTGCCCAACGCACTGCGCATCACCATCGGAGATGAGGCCGCTTGCCGCCGTGTGGCCGCCGCCGTGAAATCCTTTAAAGAGGGTCAGGCATGAGCGACCAGGTTTACGACCGTGTCGCGCTGATCGGGCTGGGGCTGATCGCCTCCTCGATGTTCTGGGCGATGAAGCGCGCTGGCCTTGCGGGCGAGGTCACCGGGTTCGCCCGCAGCAGCGAGACCCGCGAGACAGCCCGCCGCATCGGCCTGTGCGACCGCGTCTGCGACAGCGCGCGCGAGGCGGTGCAGGATGCCGATCTGGTGGTGCTTTGTGTGCCGGTGGGGGCGATGGGGGCCGTGATGGACGACATCGCACCGGTGCTGAAGCCGGGCGCGACGGTGTCCGATGTGGGCTCGGTCAAACGCCATGTCATCGACGCGGTGCAGCCGCGCCTTCCCGAGGGCGTGCATTTCGTCCCCGCTCACCCGCTGGCAGGCACCGAACACTCGGGCCCCGAATCCGGCTTTGCCGAACTTTTCGACAACCGCTGGTCGCTGCTGGTCCCGGTGGAGGGCACCGATCCCGAAGCCACCGCCCGCCTGCGGGCCCTGTGGGAGGGCATAGGCGCCAACGTCGATGAGATGGACGCCGATCACCACGATCTGGTGCTGGCAGTCACCTCGCACACACCGCATCTGATTGCCTATACGATGGTGGGCGTCGCCGACGATCTGCGCCGTGTGACCGACAGCGAAGTCATCAAATACTCCGCCGCCGGTTTCCGCGACTTTACCCGTATCGCCGCCTCCGATCCGACCATGTGGCGCGATGTATTCCTCACCAACAAGGACGCAACGCTGGAAATCCTGGGCCGCTTCACCGAGGAGCTGTTTGCCCTGCAGCGCGCCATCCGGACCGGGGACGGCGCGCACCTGCACGACTACTTCACCCGCACACGTGCCATCCGCCGTGGCATCATCGAGGCGGGACAGGACACCGACGCGCCGGACTTTGGCCGGGGTCAGAAGAAATGATCCGCGCGGGCGCGCTGCTGGCGGCGCTGCTGCTGGCGCCCGCCGCAATCGCGGACCCGCAGCCGCAGCCCGCCGCGGCGCCGATGCCGCAGGTTGCGCATGTAACGGAGGTGCTGTTCGGCCGCAAGAAACGGCGCGATGGGTCGGTCTGCGGCGATGTGGAGATACAGGGCGACGCCTTCGGCGAAGTGGCCGGTGCGCTGCCCGGCTGCGGCGCCAAGGATGCGGTTCGGGTGCGCGCCATTTCTGGCGTCCGGCTCAGCCAGGCGTCGCTGATGACCTGCGATACGGCCCGCGCGCTGAAGACCTGGATCACCCGCGAAGTGGCCACCGCCTTTGGTCGTCGCAACAGGGTGGTGGGCCTGCGGGTGGCGGCCCATTACGCCTGCCGCACCCGCAACAACCGCCCCGGCGCGAAGATTTCGGAACATGGCCGGGGGCGGGCGATCGACATCTCCGGCTTCACGCTGGAAAGCGGCGAGACGATCACCGTGCTGCGCGGCTGGCAAAAGCGCAAGACCCGCCGCAAGCTCAGGAAGATCTGGCGCGCCGCCTGCGGTCCCTTCAGCACCGTGCTGGGGCCAGAGGCGGACCGCTACCACCGCGATCACTTCCACCTCGACGTGGCCCGCCACCGCGGTGGCGCCTATTGCCGCTAGGTCTCGGGCGTCCTCTTGCCGAAATATCCCGACGCGCGAAGCAGAAGCTCGGATCCCTGGGACTGCAAACCGGCGCACCCACGGGGACGCTCCCGCGCCTGAAGATGCCCTGACGGGCCTATTACAGCCTTGGGCCCGGCGCGCTGCGCGCGCCTGTCCGCTTGCGGCGGGGCTGCGCCCACAGCCGGGCGGTTCAGCGCAGGATCAGACGGGGCGCCGGGCCCAGCGGCAGCGGGCCGAGCATCACCTGGTCGTCGGCAAAGCCCAGGGTAATGTCCAGATGCTGCGGGTTGCCACCGGCCTGCGCCAGAAGGCCCAGCACCCGCTCCGCCGAACGGCGCAGCGCCGGTGGCAGCACGCCGCCGCGTTCCGCCAACGACAGGATTTCGCGCCAGTTTTCTGCCCGCAAGGCGATGTCGCCCGTGGCGACACCCTGCGCGTCCACCGTCAACGCGCCGCTGGCCTTCAGCCGCAGCGCGCCCCACCGGGCCTCTGCCAGCGCAAGGTCGATGCGGCGGGGTTGCGGCCGTCGCTGTTCCAGCGCGCTGCGATCCCAGGGGCGGTCAAACGTCACCGCCGCTTGCAGCGTCAGAGTCTCCAGCGCCTCCGGAAGCTCCGGTCCGGCGGCCAGCCGCCGCCGCCAGTGTTCGCCGGGTACCATACCGCGGGCATGCGCCTGCACCTGATAGGTTTCAGGGCTTTCGGTCTGCACCATCCGCAGCTTCAGCGTTTGCGCCGCCAGCAGCCTGTGGTCGTCCATCGTGACCTGCCAGCGCCCGGACGTCAGCCCCAGCGTCTCCAGCGTCAGCGCCGTGCCGGGCGCAAGATGCAGCTGCGCCGTCAGATCCTGCGCCACAATCACCGCCGTCTGATCGAGATAGGACAGCCGCTGCGCCGTGTCCGCAAAGCGCAGAGTCAGCGCGCCCGGCCACAGCGCCGGGCTGTCCAGCGCCAGCCAGTCCGCGCGCCACGCTGTGCCGGTGCCGGGGTCGGCCAGCACGGGCCGACTGATCCGGGCGCTGTGGCGCCACGGATAGCCGCCCGTATCCAGCGTCGCGTATTCCGCCTGCCAGCCCTGTGCCCGCCGCGCCTCGAACCACGCGCCCAGCCCCGCGCGCAGGCCCCAGCCCGCCACCGCCCAATACAGGCTCCACAGCAACAAACCGGCAAGCAGCAGTTTCATCAGGCGCATTGCTTAACCTCTTTTGTCCGGAGTGGGATTGCTGTTTATAGGGGCAGAGCAGAAAGGGCCAGACAGCATGACGATGTGGGTATTCGGGTACGGATCGCTTCTTTGGAATCCCGGTTTTCCGGTGGCGCGGCGCGAGGTGGCGGTGCTGCATGGCTACGCGCGCTCCTTCTGCATGAGCTCGATCCACCACCGCGGCACCGAGGACCATCCGGGCCTGGTGCTGGCGCTGGATGAGGTCCGGGGCGCGCATTGCAAGGGGCTGGCGATGGCGGTGGAACCGGGCCAGGAGGCGCAGACCCTGACCTACCTGCGCGAACGCGAGCTGATCTCTTCCGCCTATGTGGAGCGAAACCTGGAGGTCGAACTGGCCGATGGCAGGCGGGTGACGGCGGTGACCTATGTGATCGATGCCGATCACGTGCAGTACTGCGGCGGCATGGGGCTGGAGGAGCAGGCCCGGATCATCGCCCATGCGGTTGGCGGGCGTGGGCCGAACACCGAATACCTGTACAATACCGCAGACCATCTGTCCGAAATCGGCCTGCATGACGTCGACCTTGACTGGCTGGCCCGGCGGGTGCGGGAAATCACCGCATAAAGCCTTGGCGCTGCAAGCACTTTGCTTATAGGCTGCAAGCGAGACAAGAGCAGACAACCGGTCAGGACCTAGGACGATGGCGCAGCCAGACCGCAAGACGCGGCCGCAATTCTCACAGCCGGTGCGGCAGATCATCATGATGCTGATCGCGCTGGGGCTTTCGGGCTTCGGCGCCTTTGTCGCCCTGCCGCGGGTACTGCCGGTGTTTGAGGCCAACCCCTGGCTCAACGGCTTTATCGTCTTTGTGTTTGTGATCGGCGTGCTGGCCTGCTTCTGGCAGGTGGTGCAGCTGATCGGCTCGGTGCGCTGGATCGAACGATTTGCGTCGGGCGACAGCCAGGAGCACCGCCGCCCGCCGTCGATGCTGGCGCCGCTGGCCTCCCTCCTGGCAACGCGCAGCGCGCGGATGCAGCTGGGCTCGGCCTCGACCCGCTCCATTCTTGACTCGGTCGCCAGCCGCATCGACGAGGACCGCGAGATCACCCGGTATATCGTCAACCTGCTGATCTTCCTTGGCCTGCTGGGCACATTCTACGGCCTCGCCACCACCGTGCCGGCGGTGGTCGACACCATCCGCAGCCTCGCGCCCCAAGAGGGGGAGGCCGGGCTGACGGTCTTCAACCGCCTGATGACTGGCCTCGAGGCGCAGCTGGGCGGCATGGGCGTTGCCTTTGCGTCGTCCCTGTTGGGGCTGGCAGGATCGCTGATCGTGGGCTTGCTCGAACTTTTTGCCGGCCACGGCCAGAACCGGTTCTACCGTGAGCTGGAGGAATGGCTGTCCTCGATCACCCGCGTCAGCTTTGCCTCGGGCGAGGACGGGGCGGGTGACAGCAGCGTGGTTTCACAGGTGCTGGACACCATGGCCGAGCAGATGGACGCGTTGCAGGCGATGTTTGCCGAAACCTCCGAAGGGCGCGCGGCGGTGGATCAGAAGCTGGGCGATCTGGTGGACACCATCCAGGACATGAACCGCCGCCAGGAACGGACCGGCTCCGTTACTGCGGCGCTGGACCGGGTGGCAGTGGGGCAGGAGGCGCTGACCGAAATCCTGCGGGCGCAGAGCGAGCAGGGCGGCATCGACGCCGAAAGCCGCATGCGGCTGCGCTCCATCGATGTGCAGATGCTGCGCATCCTCGAAGAGATTTCGGCCGGTCGTCAGGAAAGCCTGTCGGAGTTGCGCAAGGACATCGACCTGATGATCAAGGCCTTTGCCCGCCCGCGCGGATTGTCGCGCGGCGGTGTCTCCGACCGCAGCGCGGGGGAGTGATCCATGGCCCTGTCGCGGCGCACAGGACAGCGGTTTCAGGCGTCGATCTGGCCCGGCTTCGTGGATGCGATGACCGGGCTGCTTCTGGTGCTGATGTTCGTGCTGACCATCTTCATGGTGGTGCAGTTTGTGCTGCGCGAGACCATCACCGGCCAGGAAAGCCAACTGGATGAGCTGTCGGCAGAGGTGAGCGCACTGGCTGCTGCCTTGGGCCTGGAAGAACGCGAAAACCGGCGCTTGCAGGCGCGGATGGGGGCGCTGACCTCGACGTTGAACACCGCGCAGACGGATCTGGAACAGGCGCAGGGTCGAATTGCGGCGCTGTCCGCCGAACGCGACCGCCAGGCGGAGGAGCTGGCCGAGGCCACAACCCGCATCACTGATTTTGAGGCGCAGGTGGCGGCGCTGATTGCCAGCCGCGATGCGGTGCAGGCGCGGGTTGCGGACCTCAGCGCGGAACGCGACAGCCTACAGGCGGCGCGCGATGAATTGCTGAGCGAACAGGACGCCCTGAACGTTGCGCTGGCCCAGGCCCGCGATGAGCTCGACGCCGAGGCCGAAGCGGCCCGCCGGGCGGCCTCTGAGCGCGAGGCAATGGAGGCGCTGATCTCCAGCCTCGAAGCCGAAGGCGCGCAGCAGTCGGAACGGATCAGCGGCTTGCAGGAGCGGCTCGACGCGACCGAATCCGCCCGGTTGCTGGAAGCCGCTGCCGCCGAGGCCCTGCGCGAAAAATTGCAGGACGCCGATGCCGAGCTGACGGCGATGACCCTGGCGCTGGAGGCGCAGCGGCAGGAGGCGGAGGACACGCTGACCCTCCTGGCAGCAGCTGAGGCCGCGCGCAAACAGCTGGACGCGCAGCTGGCGCAGCTGGAAGCCGCGCGCGCGACAGCCGACAGTGAGGTGGCGCAGCTGTCCGCCGATCTGGCCGAGGCACGGGCGGCCCTGTCGGTGGCAGAGGCCGACGTGGATGAGCTGGACGTGCTGCGCCAGCGGCTCTTGGATGCGGTGGCGGCGCAAGAGACCGCCGAGGCCCGCGTGGCAGAGACCCTGAGTCGTGCCGAGGAACGTGAAGCCCTGTTGGCGCAAGCGCGCGAGACCCTGTCGCAGGAAAAAGCCGTGTCCGAGGAGGCGCGCCGCGAAACTGCGCTGCTGAACCAGCAGGTGGCGGCTCTGCGTGAACAGTTGGGCAGCCTGCAAGCGCTGCTGGATGATTATCAGGACCGCGATGCGGCGCAGCAGGTGCAGATGCAGAATCTCGGTCAGGATCTGAACGCAGCGCTGGCCCGCGCCGCATCGGAAGAGCGCAAACGCCGCTTTCTGGAGGAGGCCGAACGCAAACGCCTGGAAGCCGAGGCAGAGGCGCTGTCCAGCAAGGCGCAGGACCTGGAGCGCTACCGTTCTGAGTTCTTTGGCCGGTTGCGGGACCTTCTGGGCAATCAGGAGGGCGTACAAATCCAGGGGGACCGCTTTGTCTTTGCTTCTGAGGTGCTGTTTGCGCCGGGCAGTGCCACCCTGTCACCGGCCGGCAAGGTAGAGATAGCCAAGGTGGTGTCGATCCTGCAAAGCGTGGTGGCGGCGATCCCGCCGGAGATCAACTGGATCATCCGGGTGGACGGCCACACTGATGACACGCCGCTGGGCACGCATCCCAAGTTTGCCGATAATTGGGAACTGAGCCAAGGGCGGGCGCTGTCGGTGGTGCGGTACATGGTCGAGGCGCTTGGGGTGCCGCCGTCGCGGCTGGCGGCGAACGGCTTTGGGGAATATCAGCCGGTGAACACGGCAGGCACGCCCGAGGCCCGCGCCCAGAACCGTCGGATCGAACTGAAGTTCACCGAGAAATAGCGCGCCGACTCCGAGTGGCTGCGCCGCGGACCGACGGGACGGGCCGATTGGCGCGCCAGGAGGGAAAACTCGGCAGCAAACCATTTGGTGAAAATCACCGGGCGAAAATCACTGGCGCACATCAGCGGGCGCGCGGCGCACTGCCCCGCGGGGTGCAACCCGCTTCACTGTTGGAGACAGACTGCTCCGGTGCGGAGACAGAACACTAGTTACACACGGGTTGCGGCCCCGCCGGGCAGCAGGGCATGTCTAGATCTATTGCGTTTTCCAGGGGAAGCAAATCTGCGGCGCAAGGGGTGCGCTTCCGGTTTTGCCGTGGGCTCCCGCCAGGCGCACGACCCTGATCGGGCCGATTTGCCTGTTGGGCCGCGCAGCCGCCGGGGCTTGCGCCCCGGCGGCTGCGGAGGTGCCATACCGTGGCCGCGGCGCGGGTCAGCGCGGTGGGATGTCCATGCTGTGGGTGACGCTGTCGATCACCTGCCCGTTGCGCAGCAGCCGGGCGGTGCCGGTATAGTGGCCCGCAGGCCAGCTGCCGCCGCGCAGCCGCCGTCCGGCGGCGCGGAAGAATTGCGCTTGGTTGCGGTTCAGCGTCGCGCTTTGATCGACCAGCGCACCAGCGGGACCGGTCACGGACAGCACCAGCCTGTCCCCGGTGCGGCCCCCGTAGGCATAGGCCCAGAACACCAGCGCAGGCGCATCCGCGGCCAGCGGGGTCTGATCGGCGTCGCCCTGCTTGATCGTGTCATACTCCGGCACCGCGCTGCTGAAACCGGTCCCCAGCATTCCGCCGGGCTGATAGCTGGGCGCCGGCTCCGCCCACAGCGTGCCTTGCGCAGGCGCGCCACAGCGGTCCGGGCTGGCGGGCGCAAACGGATCCACCACAGCGCCATCGCGGCGCACTGACAGATGCAGATGGGGGAATTGGGTTTTGCCCGACAGCCCAACCGCGCCGAGCACATCGCCCGCGCGCACCTTCATGCCGCTTTGCACCCGGATCGAGCCGCGTTTCATGTGGCAGTACTGGGTCTCCCAGCCGTCGGCGTGGCGCAGAACGACGCCGTTGCCGCATTCCTTGCCCTTGATGGCGGCCCCGGTTTCATCCGTGGCATAGGTATCGGCCATCGAGTCGCGCACCCCGCGCACCACACCATCCGCTGCCGCACGCACCTGAACACCCGCCTGCATGTCAGACAGGTAGGGCAGGGCGATGTCGGTGCCCTTGTGCCCCTCATAGCTGAGGCTGCCGCAGGTGAAATCGGTGGCCTCGGGGCTGGGGTCATGGTCGACGAACTGCTGGATGTGGCAATCCTCGCCCAAGGTGCAGTCCACCGGAAACTGCAAACGGAAATCGCCCGCCGCGACAGGCGCGGCGAGCGTCATAGTTGCGATCAATGCCGTCAGGCGCATCACTCGGCGGTCAGCAGCGGCGGCTTGTCACCGGAAATGCGCGGCTTGCTCGGCCCTTCGAGACGGAGCTCCAGTTTGCCGTCCTTGATGCCGACCTGTACCACGCCGCCCTTGGTCAGCTTGCCAAACAGCAGCTCCTCGGCCAGCGGCTTCTTGATGTGCTCCTGAATGACCCGGCCCAGCGGGCGCGCACCCATGCGGTCGTCGTACCCCTTGTCGGCCAGCCATTCGGCGGCCTTGCGGGTCAGCTCGATCGAGACATTGCGGTCCATCAGCTGGGCTTCCAGTTGCAGCACGAATTTCTCGACCACTTGCAGGATCACCTCTTTTCCCAGCGGAGCGAAGGAGATCACGGCATCCAGACGGTTGCGGAACTCCGGCGTAAAGGTGCGCTCGATCGCGGCGGTGTCTTCACCCTCGCGGCGGTCGCGGCCAAAGCCGATGGCGGCTTTCGCCATATCCGACGCACCGGCGTTGGAGGTCATGATCAGGATCACGTTGCGGAAGTTCACCGTGCGGCCGTTGTGGTCAGTCAGCTGGCCGTTGTCCATCACCTGCAACAGGATGTTGTAGACGTCCGGGTGGGCTTTCTCGATCTCATCCAGCAGCAGCACGCAGTGCGGGTGCTGGTCGACACCATCGGTCAGCAGGCCACCCTGGTCGAACCCGACATAGCCCGGAGGCGCGCCAATCAGGCGCGAGACCGCGTGCTTCTCCATGTATTCCGACATGTCAAAGCGCAGAAGCTCCACGCCCAGCTGGTCCGCCAGCTGCTTGGCCACTTCGGTCTTGCCGACACCGGTGGGGCCTGCAAACAGGTAGTTGCCGATCGGCTTCTCCGGTTCGCGCAGGCCCGCGCGGGCCAGCTTGATGGCGCTGGACAGGGCGGTGATGGCATCGTCTTGGCCAAACACCACGCGCTTCAGGGATTTCTCCAGATCCTTCAGCACCTCGGCGTCGTCTTTCGACACGTTCTTGGGCGGGATGCGGGCGATCTTGGCGACCACGGCCTCGATCTCCTTGACGCCGATGGTCTTGCGGCGCTTGGCCTCCACCACCAGGTGCTGCGCGGCGCCGGCCTCGTCGATGACATCGATGGCCTTGTCCGGCAGCTTGCGGTCGTTGATGTAACGCGCCGACAGCTCCACCGCGGTCTTGATCGCATCGCCGGTGAACTTGATGCCGTGGTGGTCCTCGAAATAGGGTTTCAGCCCTTTCAGGATCTCGATGGAATCCTCCACCGTCGGCTCGTTCACGTCGATTTTCTGGAACCGGCGCGACAGGGCGCGGTCCTTCTCGAAATGCTGGCGGAACTCCTTATAGGTGGTGGAGCCCATGGTGCGCAGCTTGCCGCCCTGCAACGCAGGCTTCAGCAGGTTCGACGCATCCATCGCACCGCCGGATGTCGCACCGGCGCCGATCACGGTGTGGATCTCATCGATGAACAGAACCGCGTCGCGGTGGTCCTCCAGCTCGGTGACCACGGCCTTCAGGCGTTCCTCGAAATCACCGCGGTAGCGGGTGCCGGCCAGCAGGGCGCCCATGTCGAGCGAGTAGATGGTGGTTTCCGACAGAACCTCAGGCGTTTCGCCAGCCACGATCTTGCGCGCCAGCCCTTCCGCGATGGCGGTCTTGCCGACACCGGGGTCCCCCACCAGCAGCGGATTGTTCTTGCGGCGGCGGCACAGCACCTGAATGCAGCGCTCCACCTCCTGGTCGCGACCGATCAGAGGGTCGATGTCACCGTCCCGCGATTTTGCATTCAGATCAACGCAGTACTTCGCCAGTGCCGATTCTTTCTTCTCGCCCTCGGTGGTGGCGGTCAGCCCGTCGTCCTCCGGCTCGGAAGCGCCGGAAACCGGGCGCGCCTCGCCATAGGCGGGATCCTTGGCCACACCATGGGCAATGAAGTTGACCGCGTCGTAGCGAGTCATTTCCTGGTCCTGCAGGAAATAGGCCGCGTCGCTTTCACGTTCGGCAAAGATGGCGACCAAAACATTGGCACCCGTCACCTCGGTGCGGCCGGAGCTTTGCACATGGATGGCGGCGCGCTGGATCACCCGCTGGAAGGCGGCGGTGGGCACGGCTTCGGAGCCATCCACGTCGGTGACCAGATTTGCCAGGTCCTCATCCACGAATTCCACCAGCGCGGATCGCAATTCGCTCAGGTCGACGCTACAGGCGCGCATCACGCGGGCGGCGTCGGGTTCGTCGATCAGGGCCAGGAGCAGATGCTCCAGGGTTGCGAATTCATGACGGCGTTCATTCGCCAGCGCCAGCGCTGCGTGAATGGCCTGTTCCAGGGTGCTCGAGAATGAAGGCACGGGCGTGCTCCTCTGATCTTGGGTTGGCCGGTGGAGCGGTATTAACCAACTCCTCAGTTCAACCATGTGCTTATAAGGTTAGAGTTTGGTTGATAGAGCGCCGGCTTCAAGGTCTTTTCTTCATTTTGCGGTCACATTTATTTTGGCCCTGTTGCGCGCGGATACCGCCTGTTTCTGTCAGAAATCATCCTTGCGTTTGCGAATCTCTGCAAAAACTTCTGCGTCTTCAGCAGCTTCCATGCCCAATGCAGCGCGGATCGCGGGGTCGTGCGGGCGCAGGAAGGGATTGGTGTCCAGTTCCAGTTGCAGCGAGGAGGGCACCGTGGCGCGGCCTGCCTCGCGGGCTGTGGCGATATCGTCGAGGCGGGCCTGCAACGCCGGGTTGCCGGCATCAATCGTCGCGGCAAAGGCGCCATTGGCTTGGGTGTATTCGTGGCCCGAATAAACCATGGTCTGCGGCGGCAGTGCTGCCAGTCGCGACAGGCTGGCCCACATCTGCTGAGGCGTGCCCTCGAACAGGCGGCCGCAGCCCAGTGCCATCAGGCTGTCGGCAGTGAAAACGGCCTCAGTGCCGGGCAGGTAAAACGCCACATGGCCGACCGTGTGGCCCGATACGTCCCAGACATGCACCGTCTCCCCCATCAGCGAAAAGCTCTCGCCGTCGCGCACCATCTGGTCCAGCGGCGGCAGCCGGTGGGCATCGGCGCTGGCACCGATCACCTTGGCACCATAGGTCTCGCGCAGCGCCGCCACCCCGTCCACGTGGTCCCAATGATGATGGGTCAGCAGGATCCAGTCCAGCCCCCAGCCGCGCGCCGACAAGGCCGCCTTCACGGCCTCAGCCTCGGGCGCATCGACCAATGCGGTTTCACCCGACTTGGGATTATGGATCAAAAAGGCATAGTTATCCGACAGGCAGGGCAGGGTGATGATCTCAAGAGGCATGGTCATTCGCCTTTACATTGCTAAACTGACCTCAGATTGGCCGAAGCAGCAGGCGCCCGCAATGCATCTTGATGTTCAGGATCTCAGGAACTTCTATTACCGCAGCACGCTGGGCCGGGCGGCGCAGGCGTCGATCCGTGGGCGTCTGCAACAGCTGTGGCCAGAGGCCGCCGGGCTGACGGTGGCGGGCTTCGGCTTTGCCGCGCCGCTCCTGCGTCCTTACCTGCCCGAGGCGCGCCGGGTGATGGCGCTGATGCCGGGCCCGCAGGGGGTGATGCAATGGCCGGCCGGTCAGCCCAATGTCTCGGTGCTGTGCGAGGAAACCAGCTGGCCGGTGGAGACCGGCCGCATCGACCGGCTGGTGCTGCTGCACGGGCTGGAGACCTCGGAGCGGCCGGGCAAGTTGCTGGAAGAATGCAGTCGGGTCCTGGGGCCAGGGGGGCGGGCGATCTTCATCGTGCCCAACCGGGCGGGCCTGTGGGCGCGGTCGGACCTGACACCGTTCGGCTTTGGCCGCCCCTATACGTTGCGCCAGCTGGAGGGGCAGCTGCGCGATCACGACTTCACCATCGAACAGCACACCGCCGCGCTCTACCGGTTGCCCAGCAACAGACGTTTCTGGCTGAAGTCCGGCGCGATGCTGGAACGCATGGGCAACCGTTTGCCCGCGATGCTGGCGGGGGGCGTCTTCATGGTGGAGGTCAGCAAGCACACCCACCCGCAAAAGGGCCACATTGTCCGCCCGCGCGCGCCGAACCCGATCCGGGTGCTGGAGGGCTTGTCGAACCCGCTGCCGG
This sequence comes from Leisingera sp. SA32, assembly GCF_056033425.1. Taxonomy (NCBI): domain Bacteria; kingdom Pseudomonadati; phylum Pseudomonadota; class Alphaproteobacteria; order Rhodobacterales; family Roseobacteraceae; genus Leisingera; species Leisingera sp. SA32. The sequence continues at coordinate 175,532 of NZ_JBVYHB010000003.1, forward strand.
AACCGGCCTGAACCTGCCCCGATTTGGTTTCCCAAAATCCGCGTTGCTCTGAAAGGGGGGCTGACGCGGGGCTGCGGCGGCGCTGGTGTAACGATTTTGCGGCGGATTCGGCCGTTCGGAATCGCGAATTGCTGAGGTTCCGTGGCAGTTTTTGCGGAATATATTGCGGTCAAAGGGCCGCACTCGCCGCAAGTGTTTGAAAACTTGGGGAACTCGCATTCTTTCAATACCGTTATAGACAGTTGATAGGTCGCATCCGCTCTGCTAGACCCACGCTGATTTCAACGCCCCGCTGCCTAGGGCGGGCTGACTCACGCCCCCGGACGCCGTCTGTTGCCAGGCATGCCAACCGGGGCCAAAAACATATCGGAAGGGTGGACGTGTCCGAACCAGCTTCGATTTCTGCAGGCATTGCTGCGCGCTATGCCACCGCGGTGTTCGACATCGCGGAAGAGAACAAGGCGCTCGACAGCCTTGAATCCAGCATCAATGATCTGGCAGCCGCGCTGGCTGACAGCGACGACCTCAATAGCCTGATCCGCTCTCCGCTCATCTCGCGCGAGGAGCAGGGCGCCGCGATCACCGCCGTGGCAGACAAGATGGGGCTGGACCCCGTCCTGCGCAACACCCTGGCGCTGATGGCCGACAAACGCCGCCTGCACGTGCTGCCCGCGCTGCTTGACGCGCTGCGTGCCCGGCTCGCTGACGCCCGCGGTGAAGTCACCGCCGAGGTGACCTCCGCCAAGGCGCTGACCAAAGCCCAAAGTGAAAAGCTGGCCAAAACTCTGGCGGCGCGCGTGGGCAAGAAAGTCACCATCAATGCCACCGTCGATACCTCCATCATCGGCGGACTTGTCGTTAAAGTGGGCTCGAAGATGATCGACAGCTCGATCCGCTCCAAGCTCAACTCCCTACAGAATGCAATGAAAGAGGTCGGATAAATGGGTATCCAAGCAGCAGAGATTTCTGCGATCCTGAAAGACCAGATCAAGAATTTTGGTCAAGAAGCCGAAGTGGCGGAAATCGGCCGCGTGCTGTCCGTCGGTGACGGTATCGCGCGTGTCTACGGCCTCGACAATGTTCAGGCCGGCGAGATGGTCGAATTCCCCGGCGGCATCATGGGCATGGCGCTGAACCTCGAAGCCGACAACGTCGGTATCGTGATCTTCGGCTCCGACCGCGACATTAAAGAAGGCGACACTGTCAAGCGCACCAACTCCATCGTGGACGTGCCGGTTGGCAACGGTCTGCTGGGCCGCGTTGTGGACGGTCTGGGCAACCCGCTGGACGGCAAGGGCCCGATCACCGACGTCACCCGCGGCATTGCCGACGTGAAGGCGCCGGGCATCATCCCGCGTAAATCGGTGCACGAACCGATGGCGACCGGCCTGAAATCCGTCGACGCGATGATCCCCGTTGGCCGTGGCCAGCGTGAGCTGATCATTGGCGACCGTCAGACCGGCAAGACTGCGATCGCGCTCGACACCATCCTGAACCAGAAGTCGTACAACGACGCTGCTGGCGACGATGAGTCCAAGAAACTGTACTGCGTCTACGTCGCCGTGGGCCAGAAGCGTTCCACCGTGGCGCAGCTGGTGAAGAAGCTGGAAGAAACCGGCGCGATGGACTACTCCATCGTGGTGGCCGCAACCGCGTCCGACCCGGCACCGCTGCAGTTCCTGGCCCCCTATGCCGCAACCGCAATGGCGGAATTCTTCCGCGACAATGGCCGCCACGCGCTGATCATCTATGATGACCTGTCCAAACAGGCCGTGGCCTATCGTCAGATGTCGCTGCTGCTGCGCCGCCCGCCGGGACGTGAAGCCTATCCGGGTGACGTGTTCTACCTGCACTCCCGCCTGCTGGAGCGTTCGGCCAAGCTGAACGAAGACTTTGGTGGTGGTTCGCTGACCGCGCTGCCGATCATCGAAACCCAGGGCGGCGACGTGTCCGCGTTTATTCCGACCAACGTGATCTCGATCACCGACGGTCAGATCTTCCTGGAAACCGAACTGTTCTACCAGGGTATCCGCCCCGCCGTGAACACCGGTCTGTCGGTGTCGCGTGTTGGCTCCTCGGCCCAGACCAAGGCGATGTCCTCCGTGGCCGGCCCGGTGAAACTGTCGCTGGCCCAGTACCGCGAAATGGCGGCCTTTGCCCAGTTCGGCTCCGACCTGGATGCCGCCACCCAGCAGCTGCTGGCCCGTGGTGCGCGCCTGACTGAGCTGATGAAGCAGCCGCAGTACTCGCCGCTGACCAACGCGGAAATCGTCTGCGTCATCTTTGCCGGCACCAACGGCTACCTCGACAAGGTCGACGTCAAGGACGTGGGCCGCTACGAGGCTGGCCTGCTGAGCCACCTGCGCGGCAAACATGCCGACCTGCTCGCCGACATCACCGAAAACGATCGCAAGGTGAAGGGCGAGCTGGCTGACAAGATCAAGGCTGCGCTGGACGAGTTCGCCGCTAGCTTCGCTTAAGGGGAGGATGAGGCTATGCCGAATCTCAAGGACCTTAAAAACAGGATCGCGTCGGTCAAATCGACCCGCAAGATCACCAAAGCCATGCAAATGGTGGCCGCGGCGAAACTTCGCCGCGCCCAGGAGGCTGCCGAGGATTCCCGTCCCTATGCCAAGCGGTTCAATGCCGTGATGGCGGGGCTGGCGGCCTCGGTTGGTGGCAGCGATACCGCGCCCAAGCTGCTGCGCGGCACCGGCTCGGATCAGGTGCAGCTGCTGGTCGTGATGACTGCCGAGCGCGGTCTGTGCGGCGGCTTCAACTCGAACATTGCCAAGCTCGCCCGTCAGAAGGCGGCGGAGCTGAAGGCCGCGGGCAAGACGGTCAAGATCCTGACCGTTGGCAAAAAGGGCCGCGACGCCCTGAAACGCGACCTGGGCGATGACTTCATCGGCCATGTGGACCTGAGCGAGGTCAAGCGGGTTGGTTACGCCAATGCGCAGGACATCGCCAAGGGGATCCTCGCCCGCTTTGATGCGGATGAATTCGATGTTGCCACGATCTTCTACGCGGAGTTCGTCAACGTCGTGACCCAGATCCCCACCGCACAGCAGATCATTCCGGCCACCTTCGAGCCGTCGGAAGAAGAAGGCACGGGCGCGCTTTATGACTATGAGCCAAGCGAAGAGCAGATCCTTGCGGACCTGTTGCCGCGTGGCGTGGCGACCCAGATCTTCTCGGCACTGCTGGAAAACGGTGCATCCGAACAGGGTGCACGGATGAGCGCGATGGACAACGCGACCCGCAACGCGGGCGAGATGATCGACAAGCTGACCATCGAGTACAACCGTTCCCGTCAGGCCGTGATCACCAACGAGCTGATTGAAATCATTTCGGGCGCTGAGGCGCTCTAAGAGACAACCGGAGACCAACAAATGGCACAAGCAAAAGGCAAGGTGACCCAGATCATCGGCGCCGTTGTGGACGTCCAGTTTGACGACCAACTGCCCGCAATTCTGAACGCGCTGCACACCGAGAACGACGGCAAGACCCTCGTTCTCGAGGTGGCTCAGCACCTCGGCGAAAACACCGTCCGCACCATCGCGATGGACGCGACCGAAGGTCTGGTCCGTGGTCAGGCGGTGCAAGACACCGGCGCGCCGATCTCGATCCCGGTCGGCAACGCCACCCTGGGCCGCATCCTGAACGTCGTCGGCGAACCCGTTGACGAAAAAGGCCCGGTCAACGCCGACGAAACCCGTGCGATCCACCAGCCCGCACCGGAATTCAACGACCAGTCCACCGAATCCGAGGTTCTGGTGACCGGCATCAAGGTCATCGACTTGCTGGCGCCTTACGCCAAGGGCGGCAAGATCGGCCTGTTCGGCGGTGCCGGCGTGGGCAAGACCGTTCTCATCATGGAACTGATCAACAACATCGCAAAGGTGCACTCGGGCTACTCCGTGTTCGCCGGTGTTGGCGAGCGGACCCGTGAAGGCAACGACCTGTACTGGGAAATGATTGAATCCAACGTGATCAAGCCGGACAACCTGGAAGAATCCCAGGTGGCCCTGGTCTACGGTCAGATGAACGAACCTCCGGGGGCGCGTGCCCGTGTGGCGCTGACCGGCCTGACCCTGGCCGAGCAGTTCCGCGACCAGTCCGGCACCGACGTTCTGTTCTTCGTGGACAACATCTTCCGCTTCACCCAGGCCGGTTCCGAAGTGTCGGCTCTGCTGGGCCGTATTCCTTCGGCGGTGGGCTACCAGCCGACCCTGGCGACCGACATGGGCGCGATGCAGGAGCGCATCACCTCCACCAAGAACGGCTCGATCACCTCGATCCAGGCCGTCTACGTTCCCGCGGACGACCTTACCGACCCGGCCCCGGCAACCACCTTTGCCCACCTGGACGCGACCACCGTTCTCAACCGTGCGATTTCGGAACTCGGCATCTACCCCGCTGTGGACCCGCTCGACTCCTCCTCGCGCCTGATGGACCCGCAGATCGTTGGCGAAGAGCACTACAAAGTGGCTTCCGACGTTCAGCAGATCCTCCAGCGCTACAAGTCGCTGCAGGACATCATCGCGATCCTCGGCATGGACGAACTGTCGGAAGAGGACAAGCTGACCGTTGCGCGTGCGCGTAAGATCCAGCGTTTCCTGTCCCAGCCGTTCGACGTGGCAAAGGTCTTCACCGGCTCCGACGGTGTCCAGGTTTCCCTGGAAGACACCATCGCCTCGTTCAAGGCAGTTGTGGCCGGCGAATACGACCACCTGCCCGAAGGCGCCTTCTACATGGTTGGCGGCATCGACGAAGTGATCGCCAAAGCCGAGAAAATGGCTGCGGAAGCCGCCTAAGAATGGATTTTCCCCCGCGCCCTTTGCCGGGGGCGGGGGAACCCTGAAAGGAGGCCCAAATGGCACAAACGATGCAATTCGACCTCGTGAGCCCGGAGCGGAGCCTGGCTTCGCTGCAGGCAAGCGCGGTTCTGATCCCCGGAGCCGAGGGTGACATGACGGCGATGCCACAGCATGCGCCGACCATCACCACCCTGCGCCCCGGCGTGCTGAAGGTCGAAAGCCCGGAAGGCAATTCGGAGTATCTGGTGACCGGTGGTTTTGCCGAAATCGCGGGCGACAGCCTGTCGGTTCTGGCCGAACGCGCGATCCCGATGGCCGAGATGGACCGCGATCAGATGAACGCGCTGATCGAGGAAGCCCGCGAGATGTACAAGACCGCGAAAGAGGAAGACCAGCCCCACGGCCTGGTCGAGGACGCAGCCAAGCTGCTGGCCGATATGGAAGCCCTGGGCACCCATATGTCCCTCTGATCCAGCGCGGATTGGACGATTCTGAAACCGGCTCCCGCAAGGGGGCCGGTTTTTTTGTTGGTCGGTGGGCTGGCCGATGCGCTGTGTTTCCGTGGCCAAATTCTGCCCGTCCGGCGAACCTTAAGCCGGCTTTTTGCGATCATTGACGATTTCTGGGCGCCATCTCATTCTTCAGGCACCCGTAGAAGGAGACCAATGCACAGAGGCTTCGATTGAACCGCAGGCAGCGGTATCGCTTGGCACCGTCACTGCCGAACCTCTTTGCATTCTTTCTATGGAAGTATCATGGAAAATCTAAATATCGTGATCCGTCCGTTCGACGCAGGAACGGACATGGAGCGACTCTCGGGCATCTGGCTCGACGCATCCTTGAAGGCGCATCCATTCATAGGCAAGCTGCGGCTACTGGCGCAGCGCGAGCTGATCGAGGAAGAATATCTTCCGAGCTCGGAAACATCGGTCGCCTAAAGTGCCGGCCAACCCATCGGGTTCAACAGTCTGTTGGGTGGTCATATCGGCGGGTTTTTCGTGTCCCCGACCCGGCAGAGCATGGGCGTGGGGCGCAAGCTCATCGCGCGCGCCTTGTAGCGCGAAGGTGGGCCTTCGCTTGAGGTCTACACCGGCAACGAACAGGCAGTGCGTTTCTGCACCTCCTTCGGTTTCAGGGAAGGGACCCGGCGCGATGTGGATGATTTCGGTTATCCGTTCGAGACTGCAGCCCTGAATTTGAACTGCGGACCAAAGAACCGGGCGGGAGCTTTCCTGCCCGGTTGCATCATACGAACAGCGCAGCCTCCGCGCGGTGGTAGGCCAAGGCTCCCATGCCCCGTATATTTTCGAACCTTTAACGCAATTCTCATCAATTTTCTAAAAATTACCCTGCAACATATGCTCCCAAGATGCAGGATTCTCCGTGACCGACTGGACCTCCGGCTATGTCGCCGACATCGACTACACCCACGACTTCCACAGCCAGCTGACACCCGCGGGCCTCGCCTTCTGCGCCACCGCGCAGGGCCATCGCCATGGGCTGGGCCAGCCGCGGCTGGCCTATTGCGAACTGGGCTGCGGGCAGGGGTTTTCCGCCAATCTGCTGGCTGCGGCCAATCCGCATATCGATTTCCACGCCATGGACTTCAGCCCCGCCCATATCGCCGGCGCCCGTGAACTGGCGCAGGAAGCTGCACTGGACAACGTGCAGTTCCATGAACGCTGCTTTGCCGACTTCGCGGAGACTGAAGGCTTGCCGGCCAGCTTTGATGTCATCGCGCTGCACGGGGTGTTCAGCTGGGTCTCGGCCGAGAACCGCGAACACATCCTGCGATTCATCGCCGATCGGCTGAAACCGGGCGGACTGGTCTATGTCAGCTACAACGCGATGCCGGGCTGGGCGGCGGCGCTGCCGCTGCGCCAGATGCTGCTCGGCCATGTGGAACAAGCCAGCGGCCCGCTGCCCGCCCGCATCCAGGAGGCGCTCAGGCACGCGCGCCAGTTGCAGGAAGTCGGGGCCGGGGTGTTTTCCAAGAACCGGCAGATGGGAAAACGCCTGTCGCAGATGCAGAAAATGCCGGTCAACTACCTGGCGCATGAATACTTCAATGCCGATTGGTCACCCTTCTATTTCGAGGATCTCAGCGCCGCCATGGGCCAGGCCAAGCTTGAGTTCCTCGGCGCCGCCAGCCCGCTCGACAACCGCGACGATGTCCGTTTCACCGCAGATCAGCAGGCGCTGCTGGCGGCCGAGGGCGACCCGACGCGCCGCGAGGGTCTGCGCGACCTGCTGCTGAACGAGCATTTTCGCACCGACATTTTTGTAAAGGGCAAGCTGGCACATACGCCGCGTGGCGAAATCGGCGGCTGGTTCGAAACCCCGCTGGCGCTGACCCGCGGCTACAGTGGCGGCAAGCTTGAATTCCAACACCGCGGGCAGACCCTCGCGCTGGAGCCTGCAAATTACGCGCCGGTCCTCACCGCTCTGGCGCAGGGGCCGGCTACCGTGCGCGCTCTGCTGGATCAGGGGGTGTTCGGCACCATGGAATGGGGCAGCATCTGCCGTATGCTGACAGTCCTGATTGGCACCGGCTGTCTGGCGCCCTGCCTGCCGCAGGACGATCTGGCACAGCGCGGCGCCAGCTGCCAACGCTTCAACATGGCGGTGTGCAAACGGGCAGTAGACAGCGACACCCTGCGCTTTCTGGCCTCGCCTGTCACCGGCGGCGGGGTGGCGCTGGACCGGTTTGAACAGCTGTTCCTGCTGGCCCGCAGCGAAGGCGAGCAGACCCCCTCCGACTGGGCCGCGCTGGTCTGGCGTATCCTGGCCCCGCAGGGCCAGCGCCTGCAACATGAGGGGCGCGTGCTGGAAAGCGACGCGGAAAACCTCGCCTTGCTGCGCGCCCGCGCCGGCAATTTTGCGGCCCGCCGCCTGCCGATCCTGACCCGTCTGGGGGTGACGCTGGACGCACCGGGTACAGCCACCGGCCAGGCCACCAGCGCAGCCGCCTGAACCGGCCTCGCAGGCCCGGCGGAGCCCGGGCCTGCGGCATTAGCAATTTGAAAATCTGTCGTCGCTAGACAGGTTTGCGCAGACCCTTTCACTGACAGGAACCGAAACGTGTCCTTTGAAGATCGCACGCTGGCCCCGCAAACCAGAGGCCGAGAGGCCGCCTTTGCCCTGGATGAAGTGTTTTTCTCCCGAACCGATGCCCGTGGTGTCATCCTGGCCGGCAACACGGTGTTCAGCCGGGTGTCGAAATATGCGCTGGAGGACATGCTGGGTGCGCCGCACAAGCTGATCCGCCACCCGGACATGCCGCGCGGCGTGTTCCAGCTCTTGTGGGACACCATCCGCGACGGCGGCACCGTTGGCGCCTATGTCAAGAACAGGGCCAGCGACGGCAGCTATTACTGGGTGTTTGCCGTCATCACCCCTTGCGAAGGGGGCTACCTGTCGGCCCGGATCAAACCCTCCAGCCCGCTGCTGAAGACCATGCAGCAGGAGTACGCCCAGCTGCGCCGCGCCGAGCAGAGCGAAGGCCTGGAACCCAAGGACAGCGCCGACCGGTTGCTGTCGCGGCTGCGGGAGCTGGGCTATGCCACTTACAATGACTTTGCCGGTCACGCCCTGGCCGAGGAGCTGGTGGCCCGTGACGCCGGGCTGAACCGCCCCGCGGATGAGCGCATCGTCGAACGCCGCGCCATGTTCGCCACCGCCGACAGGTTGGTGCAGGAAACCGAAGGTCTGGTGCAGGATTTCGAATCCATGCGCACCATCCCCCACAACCTGCGTGTGATCGCCTCGCGGATTGAGCCTGCGGGTGGACCGGTCACCGTGCTGTCGCAGAACTACAGCGCCATGTCGCGTGAGATGGCCAGCTGGTTCGAGGCGCATGTCTGGGGCAAGGACAGCAATTTCCGTGCCATCAAGGGCACGGTCACTGCCGCCATCTTTGTCGAGGGGCTGGCCCGCATACTGACCGAATGTGATCGCCAGCTGGACCAGGAAGACAATGCCACCGCCACCGCCACCGCCATCGACATTGCCCGCGAACAGGGAATTCTGGCGCAACTGACGGCGGAGCAGGTTGAAAAGGCCGGCAGCAGCCTGCGCGACGTGCGGTTCGAGGCCGGACGCATCCAGAAGGCCTGCCTGACGCTGCACCGCCATTTCATGGCGCTGACCACCACGCGGGTTCTGTGCAAGATCGAATGCGCGCGGTTGGGCAACGTCGGCGAGTCGCTGAACTCGATCATTGATGAGCTGGGCCAGTTCCAGGACCGGATCTCCGCCCGGCTGGAGGAAATCACCCAGCTCAGCACCGCGCTCAGCGCTGAGGAGAGCTGACAGCGTCCCAGCCCCAGGTGCCGCGCCACCGCCAAAGGCGGCGGGCTCCGCAGCGGATAACTGCGGCGCATGGCAACACCTTTTTTACCGCTGCGCGTATTCCTGCTGATTTTCGCCGGACGACAGGCTAGCATGCCGGGGCAGGTGTGGTGGTCGAGACGTGGAATGAAGAGATTGCGAAATCCCCGGACGGGGATCCTTCAGGGGGATGCGGTGGTGTTCTCCGATTTCGAGGACGGCGGAGAGATGTGGACCGGCACCGGCCCGCGTGAACGGCGATGCCGGGTGCAATTTTCTGAGAGCTTCGCAAGCCCGCCCGCCGTGCAGGTCTCCGTCTCGATGTGGGACATGGACACGTCGGCGGCGATCCGGGCGGAACTGGTGGCAGAGGACATCACCCGCGACGGTTTTGACATCGTCTTCCGCACCTGGGCCGACAGCCGCGCCGCCCGGCTGCGTGCCGCCTGGATGGCAATTGGGGATCTGCCTTTTGCGGACGACTGGGACGTCGATTAAACCACCGCCGTCAGCCGTCCCGCGCGCAGAAGCCTTTGAAACTTGGGGCATTCCAGGTGGCTTGGCGCCGGGCATTCCGCAACATGCCGCAGCGCATCGCGCAGGATCGCCAGCTCCTCGATCTGTGCCTCCAGCGCATCGGCGCGGGCGCGCAGCTGATCGCGCGGCAGCTCCGGCTGGCCCTTCTTTCCGAACATCCCGGCAATGTCCTGCAACGAAAACCCCGCCGCCTTGCCCAGGGTGATCAGCGACAGCTGCAACAGCACCTCCGGCCCGAACTGACGCCGCAGCCCGCGGCGCCCGGCGGCGGTTATCAATCCGATCTCCTCGTAGTACCGCAGGGCCGAGGGGGCCACGCCGGACCGCTTGCTGACCTCGCCAATATCCAGAAGTTTCATCCTTGACCTCAAGCTAACTTGAATTGGCAGAGTGCCAGCCTTCACGGAAAAGGACAAGGAAACTCCCTGATGACGACGGAAAACGGTGCGCTTTGGCGCGATCCGCGTGCGGTTGCGCTGCTGATGGCGGCCAGCCTGACGGTGATGGCAAATGCCACCATCAGCCCGGCGCTGGCGGGGCTGGAGCGGGAATTTGCCGCCCGGCCAGATGCGGGTCTCTTGGTGCGGCTGCTGGTCACCGCGCCTTCGCTTGCGGTGGTGCTGATGGCGCCGCTGGCAGGGTGGCTGGCCGACCGGGCCGGGCGGCGGCGGGTGTTGCTGGCCGGGGTGGCGCTGTTTGTGCTCTGCGGCACCGCCGGCGCCTATCTGCCGGGGCTGTATGCGATTCTGGTCAGCCGCTTTGGCCTGGGGATCGCGGTGGCTCTGATCATGACCGCGCAGACCGCGCTGATCGGCGATTATTTCACCGGCGCGCGGCGGCACGCGCTGACCGGATTGCAGATCTCGGCGCGCAATTTCGGCGGGCTGCTGTTCATCGGTCTTGCGGGTCTGGCGGCAACGGCGTCACCACGGTTGCCGTTCCTGATTTACGCGCTGGCGCTGGTCTGCCTGTACGCGGTCTGGCGCCACGTAGCCGAACCGACCCGCAGCCAAGCGCCGCCGGCTGAAGGGGAAGCGGCAGGCCATCCGGCCTGGCTGGCGCTGGTGCTGGGGGTCTCGGCGCTCCAGATGCTGACCAATGGTCTGTTCTTCATGATGCCGACGCAGCTGCCGTTCTTTTTTGAAACGCAGGGGCTGAACAGTGCCCTGATGACCAGCGCTGCGCTGGGGCTTCTGTCGCTGTGCGGTGGCCTCGCGGCGCTGTTTTACGGCCGGTTCAAGGGAGCGTGTTCCCATGCGGCGATCTTTGCCATGGGGTATGCCGCGTTGGCTTGCGGCCTGCTGGTGCTGTCGCAGCAGGGCAGTGCGGGGCTGTCGCTGCTCGGGGCGATGGTGGTGGGGGTCGGATATGCCACCGTGTCACCCGGCTTTGTGGCCATTGCGCTGGCGCTGGCACCTGCGCGCCGCCGCGGCACTGCCGGGGCGATCCTGACCGGCTCGGTGTTTCTGGGGCAGTTCCTGTCGCCCGTGGCCAGCACGCCTGCCATCGGGCAGTGGGGCTATGGCGGTACCTTCGCCGCGGCGGCGGGCGTGGCGGCGCTGCTGTCGGCTGGCGCGGCCCTGGCTGCGCTGCACCGCCGCCGCCGCCGCCGCGGCGCTGTTGCCTGACACCCCATACACAACGAAAAAGCCCCGCAAATCTGCGGGGCTTTGCAAGAGCGTTCGTTGCGGGCAGCCTCAGCCGCCGTTGCTGTAAAGACTCTCGTAGATTGGCACCAGCGTCTTGTCCTCGAACAGCGACGACACGGAGGTGCCGTGCCAGATGTTCAGGATCGCCTGGGTGAACAGCGGCGCGGTGGGCAAGATGCGGATGTTGGGCGCGGCGGCCACGGCCTCGGTCGGCTGGATGGAATCGGTCAGCACCAGCGACTTCATCACCGAATTGGTCACCCGCTCCACTGCCGGGCCGGACATGACGCCGTGCGTGATATAGGCGTGCACTTCCTTGGCACCGTTGTCCAGCAGCACTTGCGCGGCCTTGCACAGCGTGCCGGCGGTGTCGCACATGTCGTCGATGATCAGGCAGATCTTGTCCTTCACATCACCGATCACGGTCATTTCAGCCACTTCGCCGGCCTTTTCGCGACGCTTGTCGACAATCGACAGCGGCGCGTTGATCCGCTTGGCCAGCTCACGCGCACGGGCCACGCCGCCCACGTCCGGGCTGACGACCATCAGCTCGTCCATGCGGTCCTTGAACTGGTTTTTCACATCCAGCGCAAAGATCGGCGAGGCATAGAGGTTGTCCACCGGAATGTCGAAGAAGCCCTGGATCTGCGCCGCGTGCAGGTCCATGGTCAGCACCCGCTCGATGCCGGCACCGGTCAGCATGTTTGCCACCAGTTTGGCCGAAATCGGCGTGCGCGCCTTGGTGCGGCGGTCCTGACGGGCATAGCCAAAGTAGGGGATCACCGCGGTGATCCGCTGGGCCGAAGACCGGCGCAGCGCATCGGAGATGATCAGCAGCTCCATCAGGTTGTCATTCGCCGGGTTGGAGGTCGGCTGGATGATGAACATGTCCTCGCCGCGGACGTTTTCGTAAACTTCGACGAAGATTTCCCCGTCGTTGAACCGCTCCACGCGGGCATCGACCAGACCCTGGTCAACGCCACGGTGCATGCTCATCCGGCGGGTGATGGCTTGGGCAAGAGGAAGATTGGCGTTCCCAGCAATCAGCTTGGGTTCGTTCAAGGTCGGCATTGGCTGTGATCCCCAGGCAGCAATGGCAATGTGTCAGATTCGTGATATTGAACCCCGCTTATCATGCACTTACCCTCGCGCAAAGTTATTACCGGGAGAAACAACCGATGGCAGCCGTGGATTTTTACTTCTCAACCCTGTCGCCCTTTACCTATCTGGCCGGCAGGCGCCCGTGGGAGATTGCCGCGCGCCATGGCGTGACGCTCAATCTCAAGCCGCTGGACATTCTAGCGCTGTTTCCGCGCACCGGCGGCACCCCGCCCGCGCAGCGCCACCCGGCGCGACAGGAATACCGCATGATCGAAATGCAGCGCCAGGCGGCCGCCCTGGAGATGCCGATCACGCTCAAACCGGCCCATTGGCCCACCAATGCCGCCCCGTCGTCCTATGCGATCATCGCCGCCCAGGCGGCGGGCAACGGCGATCTGGCGCAGCTGGTCACCGCGATCCTGGCGGCCTGCTGGGCGCAGGAAAAAGACATTGCCGAGGACGCGGTGATCCGCGCGTGCCTTGAAGGCGCCGGCTTTGACCCTGCGCTGGCGGACAGCGGGCTCCTGGCCGGCGCGGAAACCTATGCGCAAAACCTCGAGGATGCAGTCACCGCTGGCGTCTTTGGCGCGCCCTTCTGGGTGACGGCGGACGGCGCGCGCTTCTGGGGTCAGGATCGGCTGGCGGCACTGGATGCGCATCTGGCCGGAGCGGCAGCGTGAAGGATATGCCGCAGGGGATCTTTGCGCGCACCTTCGGGCAGGGGCCGCGACCCTTGCTGGCGGTGCATTGCTCGCTGGCCCATTCCGGTGCCTGGCGCGGCCTCGCCGCGGTCATGGAGCAGGAGGTGACCCTGACCGCCTATGACATGCTCAGCCACGGGCGCAGCCCGGACTGGGACGGGCAGGGCAATTACCAGCTGCTGAATGTGGCAGCGGGCCTTGCACAGCTCGAGCCCTTGGCGCAGGCGGGGCCAGTGGACGTGATCGGCCATTCCTTTGGCGCGACGGTGGCGCTGCGCATGGCAATGGCGCGGCCCGACCTGGTGCGCAGCCTGACCCTGATCGAACCGGTATTGTTTGCCGTGGCCCGTACCGACGATCCGGGACTGCTGGCCGCGACCGAGGCCGAGAGCCGACCCTTCGATGAAGCCTTTGCTGCGGGTGAGCTGGAGCGCGCCACGCGGCTGTTCAACCGCATGTGGGGGCCGGGCCATCCCAAGTGGCCGGACCTGCCCGAGACCTCGCGAGCAGCAATGATGCGGGCGATGCCGGTGATCCCGGCCAGCCACGCAACCCTTTATGACGACGAAAACGGCACCCTCGCCCCCGGCGCGCTGGAGCCGGTAACGATGCCGGTGCAGCTGATCTACGGCAGCAAGAGTCCTGCGGTGATGGCGGTGATCGCCCGCGGGCTCAGCCGTCGTCTGCCGCAGGCACAATGCGCCGCGATGCCCGGGGCAGGGCATATGCTGCCGGTGACCCACCCACAACAGACGGCGTCGCTTCTGCGCCGGTTCTGGCGGACCTAAGGCCCGCCAGCGCGCCCCCCCGGCCCAAGGAGCCGGGCGCGGCGTCAGCAATTGATGGTGCGGGTCACCACCTCGCGGAAGAAATCAATCTTGCCGCCCGTCTCATGCGACAGGATGAAGGTTTCGCTCTGCACCTCGCAGCCGCGCAGCCCATAGTGAAACCGCTGCTGAAACCGGGTCTGGTGCCAGCCATCCCCCAGTGCTGTGCTGTCCAACCCGGTGATGGTGGTGCCTTGTGGAAATACCTCCTGGCCCAGCCGGGCCAGCACCGCGCCAAAGCCGTGCAGATCCCGCGCCTGTTGCCAGCTTGTGTCGGCCTCGTCGCGGTAGTGATCGATGCGAAAATCGACGTCCGGCGCGATCAGTGCCATCAGCGCCGGGTCTCCGGCCTCGAACAGGCGCAGCAGGCGGTCGATCAGCGGCGCTTCGGCGGCGGGTGCCGTCAGTGCGGGGGCAGTCTCAGTCATGGTGTGTTCCTCAACAGTTGCCGCCGCAGGCTGCCAGTTCCTCTGGCTATATAGAATTGCTGTAGTGACTATAATCGCTATAGTCATGACCTATGACAGATCTCGCTCCCTTGCGCTATTTTCACGCCGCCTATGAGGCCGGCACCTTCAGTGCTGCCGCACGGTTGAGCCGGGTCAGCCAGCCGACGGTGTCCGCGGCCATTGCCCGGCTGGAGGCGCAATATGGTGGCAAGCTGTTCCTGCGCGGCGGCGACGGGCTGACCGCGACGGCGCTGGGGCATGAGTTGTACCAGCAATCGGCGGCGGTGCTGGCGCAGTTGCACCGGATGCAGCAGCACATGGCGGGGCGGGCGGCGCGGTTGGTGCGCGTGCATTGCCAGCCCGACATCTTCCCGGCGCGGTTCCAGCCCGGTCTGCGAGCGCTGCGGCAGCAAGGGGCGGTGACGCTGCAGTTCACGGAGGAGGCCGCGCGTGCCGATCTTCTGATGTGTTCACAGGACTGCCTGCCGCGCGGTTTTGCCTTTCGCGCGCTGTGGCAGGACAGCTATGGTGTGGCCCTGCCGCTGGGCCATCCGCTGGCCGGGCAGGCGGCGCTGACGCCGCAGGATCTGGGGAATGAGGCGCTGATCGCCCGGCCCTATTGCCCCGCTGCCGATCAGGCACTGCGCCAGGCGGAGGGGTTGTTCGCCACCGCCGCCGAGGCGGTGCATGACGCCCAGCTGCTGGAGCTGGTGGCGGCGGGTCTGGGCATTGCGCTGGTGCCGGTGTCGCACGGCCAGGCGCACCCCGGCATCACCGTCACCCCGCTGACGCTGGCAGAGCCGGTCACCCGGCAGGTGGGGCTGGGCTATCGCAGAAACAGTTTCGCGGCCGGACTGGCGCGCAACTTTACCGCCACCTGACGGCTACAGCAGCGCGAGGAAGGTGTCGATCTGTTCATGCGGCACAGACCAGTCGCAGACAAAGCGCGCGGTCACCATTTCGTCCTCCGGCCCCTCCATGCCGCCATCCCACAGGTGATAGGCAGCACCGGCCTCGAACAGGCGGCGGTGGGTGGCGCGGGGCAGGGCCGCAAAGATCATATTGGCCTGCACCGGGTGGCTAAACTCGGCCCCCACCGCGGCCAAACCCGTGGCCAGCCGCGCGGCCTTGGCATTGGCGGCGCGGGCGTTGTGCAGCCACAGATCATCGCTCAGATAGGCCAGCATCTGCGCCGACAGATAGCGGTGTTTGGAGAACAGATGCGCGCCGCGCTTGCGGCGGTACTCGAACTCCTCGGCGCGGGCCGGATCAAACAGCACCACCGCCTCCACGCCCAAACAGCCGTTCTTGGTGCCGCCAAAGGACACTGCCTCGACGCCCGCCTTCCAGGTCATCTCCGCCGGGGTGCAGTCCGATGACACCAGCGCATTGGCAAAACGCGCGCCGTCCATATGCACCGGCAGGCCAAAACTGCGTGCGACATCGCCCAGCCCGTTGAGTTCTTCAACCGTGTAGACGGTGCCAAACTCGGTCACCTGCGACAGCGACACCGGGCCGCGTTTCGGTCCATGCACGCCGCGGTTTTCCTCGCCCTCCAGTGCGGCCCGCAGATCCTGCGCGGTCATCTTGTCGGCCTCGCAGACGGTGGTCAGCTTGGCCCCGCCGCTGAAGAACTCCGGCCCGTTGCATTCATCCACGTTGATATGCGCCTGCCGGGTACAGAACATCGTCTGCCAGGGCTGGCACAGCGCCGACAGCGCCAGCACATTGGCGGCAGTGCCGGTGGCCACCAGATAGACGGCCGCCTCGGGGGCCTCAAAAATCTCGCGGATGCGGGCGGTGACCTGCTCCATCTGCACATCGGCCCCATAGCCCATGGCATAGCCCTGGTTGGCCGCAGCCAGCGCATCCAGGATCTGCTGCGGCACCGGGCCGGAATTGTCAGAGGCGAAATGCATGGCACATACTCCTTGCGTATAAGGCGTGATCTGAAATCAGGTTGGCTCGTCGATGATGTGGTCTTCCCACTCATCCTCGGAAATCTCAAACTCGGAAACGGTCCAGCCACGCACCGAAACACCGGCCTCATGCACGCTCTCAGGCGTGCCGGTCAGCAAGGGGTGCCATTCGGGCAGCGGCTTGCCCTGCCACAGCAGCCGGTAGGCGCAGGTCTCGGGCATCCAATAGGCATGGGTGTCGAGGTTCTCGGGCTTCAGCACGATGCATTCCGGCACGAACTGATGCCGGATCGGATACTGCGAGCAGCGGCAGGTGCTGTCATCCAGCAGACGGCAGGCCACACGGGTCAGCGCCACGTCGCCGCTCTCCTCGTCCTCCAGCTTGTTCAGGCAGCATTTGCCGCAGCCGTCGCACAGCGCTTCCCATTCCTCTTGGTTCAGCTTGTCCAGCGGCTTCTTCTCCCAGAAGCGCTGGCTCAGACCGGAACGGTCGATCACGTCCTTGCCCCGTTTCATAGCGCTGCCAGAAGGTCGCGGGCGCGGGCGCAATCCGCGTCCATCTGTTCGATCAGCGCATCCAGCCCGTCGAACTTCAGCTCGGGGCGCAGGAACTCCACCAGCCCGACCGACAGGGTGGCGCCATATAGGTCGCCTGAGAAATCAAACACATAGGTTTCAATATTGGGCACCACGCCGCCAAACATCGGCCGAACCCCGACAGAGGCGGCACCAAAGTAGCTGCCCTTGTGCGGACCGTCCAGCACGTCAACCAGCACCGCATAGACGCCAAAGCGCGGCTGATGCAGCCCGTCGATCGACATATTTGCGGTGGGAAAGCCCAGCTCGCGGCCGCGCTGCTCGCCGCCAATCACCATGCCTTCGATGCGGTGCCAATGGCCCAGCATCTCCTTGGCGTCGCGCGGGCGCCCCTCGCTCAGCGCATTGCGGATCGCGGTGGAGGAGACCGCATGTTCGGAATACTCCATCAGCGGCGCAATGGTGACGCCAAAGCCGTATTGTTCGCCGAACCGTTTCAGATCCTCGGCATTGCCTGCGCGCGCCTTGCCAAAGCAGAAGTCAGCCCCCACCACCACATGGCGCAGACCGAGCCCCTTGGCGATCACGTCGCGGGCGAATTCCTCAGGTGTCAGGCTGGACAGGGCGGTGTTGAAATTCAGCTCATATAGCCGCGCCACCCCCAGCTTCTCCAGCCGATGCGCCCGCGCATCAGCACGCATCAGCCGGAACGGCGGGCTGTCGGGGGCAAAATACTCGCGCGGATGGGGTTCAAAGGTCATCACGCCAAGCGGCGCATCGGGGGCCGCCTTGCGGGCCAGCTCGATCACCGACTGATGGCCCAGGTGCACGCCGTCGAAGTTGCCGATGGCGACGGTGGCGCCCCGGTCCTGATCTTCGACGAATTGATAATCTCTGACGATACGCATGGCGCATGCCTATCCGCAGCCGCCCGCCGGTTCAAGCGGCCAGTGACGGCGCAGGACGCGGGCCGGGCGGATCGGTCCAGGACGCTAGGTGTTGCGCCGCCGCCGAACGCGGCCTTCACGCGATCCTTACGCGGCAGAGCCATACTGCCTGCCGATCGATCACCCGCCATGGCCCGCAGGCCATGATACCAAGCGCAGGGCGAACTGTGTGGCCGCCCGCGTATCACCCGGAGACCGGCCCCGATAAAAAGGGGGTCGTTCAGGAACTCCTGTCCGAGCAGGCCCCGAGGGGTCTGTCCACCTCCACCCGGCGGCGCCGCCATCCTTCACGGGATCCGCGCACACAGCTTGAAATGGCGCAGACCAGATGCGCAAAACCGCCCGGGACCAATGGCCCCCCGGCGGACGAAACTGATGCGTGCAGGCACCCGAACGGCTGCCAGGGCCGTTTCTTTCTGGTGAAAACTACTCTGGGGGTGAGGCCCGGCACGGGCCGAGGGGGCAACGCCCCCGATTGGCGGCGGCTGCGCCCGACCAGCCGACTGACGGGCGCTTCGGCTCAGTCGAACTTGCGCGACGGCGCCAGCACCATGGCCTCGCCTTCCAGCACCTTCTTGCCATCGACGATGCAGCGGCAATTCAGCTTGACGCGGCGCTTGTCGATCACGATGTCGGTGACCTCGACCTCTGCCAGCACCATGTCACCGGGGCGCACCGGGGCCAGGAACTTCAGCGACTGGCTCATGTAAATGGTGCCATGGCCGGGCAGCTGCTCGCCGATCACCGCCGAGATCAACCCCGCGGTCAGCATGCCATGGGCAATGCGGCCCTCAAAGATGGTGTCCTGCGCATAGGCGTCATCCAGATGCACCGGGTTGCGGTCGGTGGAGACCTGCGCGAATTTCTCGATGTCCTCGTCGGTGATGGTTTTGCGCAGATAGCGCACCATCCCCATCTCGATGTCCTCAATGCAGATGGTGCCGCGCGGCATGTTGTCCAACATCCGGTCCTCCCGTCGTCCCGCCCGGGTGCCGTTGTGGCCGCAGGCGTGTTGAAATATTTGCGCGCAAAATTGCTCGCCTGCGCAACTTTATTACTTTGCAGTTGCAGAAAATCAAGGGGTTTCTCAAATCAAAACCCCCGCCAGTTGCGGCGGGTGCGGGGAAGTCTGACCGTTTTCGTGACGCGCTGCGGTATTACCGCAGGAAACCAATGGCATAGGTCGGGGCGGATTGCTCCTTCTCCAGGAACGCCTCCAGCGCATCGGGTTCGGGCTGCGTGTCGGTCTTGGTCTCCCGCGCGGCCAGGCCGCCGGTGATGAACAGGGAATCGATGCCTTCGCCCATCGCGCCGGCCACATCCGTGTGCGGGCCGTCACCAATGGCCAGAATGTCGCCATCCGCGATGTCATGGGCCAGATCCGCCAGGCGACGGCGTGCCAGGTCATAGATCGGCGGATGCGGTTTGCCGAAATACAGGCTCTCGCCGCCCATTTCCGTGTACAGCCGCGCCAGCGCGCCGGCGCACCATTCGCGCGTCTCGCCGCGGTCCACCACGATGTCGGGATTGGCGCAGAGCAGCTTCAGTCCCATCTGCTTGGCATAAAGGAAATCGGGGCGGTTCACATCCGGGTGGGCCTGGGTGTCAAACGGCCCGCAGCAGACGATGCCCTCGGCTTCCTTCAGCGGCACGCGGGTGATCTCCACCGGGTCGTGGATCACGTTCAGCGGCTCGAAGAAGCCTGCGTCACGTTCCCATTCGCCCATGAAGTAAACCTTGTTGCCAACCGCGCCGGTGAACATTGCCGCCCGCGCGCTGTCGCCGGAGGTGGCGATGGTGTCATAGGCATCGTCCGGCACGCCAAACTCTCCCAGCTGCGCGGCCACGCCAGCGCGGGGTTTGGGCGAATTGGTCAGCAACACCACGATGCCCCCCTGCGCGCGGTAGGCCTGCAACGCCGCGACAGCCTCGGGAAAGGCGGTGATACCGTTGTGCACGCAGCCCCACAGGTCCACGAACAGCGCCTTGTAACGGCTGGAGACGTCGGCGAGGGAATTGATGATCTGGGTCATGGGCGATCTCCTGAGGCGGTTTCCCCCGCTTATGCCCGAGCCGCGCCCGCAATGCCATGGGGCAACCGCTTTCGCCGCACCCGCATTGCCGCTAAACCCATGCCAGGGAGAGACCACCGCCCCGCCGGGGCAACCGGAGAAACATGATGGCAAAACCAATTCATTCGATGATCCGCGTGCTGGACGAGACGCGCGCACTGGCCTTTTACAAGGCGGTATTCGGCATGGAGCTGCGCGACCGGTTCGATTTCGAGAGCTTCAGCCTGATCTACCTCGCGACCGACGAAAGCCCGTTTGAGCTGGAGCTGACGGTCAACAAGGGGCAGGAGACGCCTTACGAGCTGGGCAACGGCTATGGTCATCTGGCCTTTGCGGTCGAGGACCTCGAAGCCTCCCACGCCGCGGCAAAGGCGGCCGGTTACGCGCCGCGCGACATCGTCGAATTCAAGCCTGACGGGGAAAATATCCTGGCGAAGTTCTACTTCATCGCCGACCCGGACGGCTACCAGATCGAGGTGCTGCAGGCGGGCGGGCGCTACCGCTGAGAGGCCGATAACGCAGTCTGAGTAAAGGCGCCCCGCGGGGCGCCTTTTTGCAGATGGTGGCACAGCCGACCGCGATGCGCGCCGCGAGGACACCGATTCTTGATTGGCCGTTAAACTAAGTGTTTTGAGCGAACACTCAATAAAGGCTAGAGACCGTGCTGCGGCACCGGAGCCGTTTCATCCCCTACACGCATTCACGGGCACCTTATGTGCGGGCCAAGAGGCGTGCGGTGACTGTCGCCAACTCTAGCCTAAGAGCAAAGCTGACCCGCATCGCAGCCTCGCGAGAAAATCAGAAAGAACACAACGGCATGATGACACCTCACTTCTTCAGAAACCTGATGTTGGCCGGTTTGGCCGGCGAAATTTCGTTCGAGATCTACGCATGGCTGATCTCGCCACTGTTGTTCGGTGTTTCTCTTGCTCCTGCGAACCTGGTTGTTGCCCTTATTAAGTTGGCTTTGGGAGCCACTGTGCCGTATTGGGTCGGATTCCTCGTCCACTTCATGATCGGTGCCGCCGGGTTTGCAGCGTTCGTGTGGTTGACGCATCTTGTGTCGCGGACCAACCTTATCCTGTCAGGTGCAATCGCCGGGTTTATTCTGTGGTTTGTGGCCCAGGGTCTTCTTGCCCCAGTCGTCGGGCGCACGTTCATGATGGGTTTCGGCGCCTACACGCAGTCTTCTTTTATCGGGCATGTCGGAATGGCTAGTGTGATGGGATTTGTCATGCTCGCGCTCCAATCGCGGCGGGATCACGCTGGAGCCTGAGTGCTGCCAAGACCAAAGCTGGGACAAATCAGAAGCGCACTTCCGCTTTTCCCGCTGAGAGGACGTTTAAAAAAGGCTCCCGAAGATTGCTTCGGGAGCCTTGGCTCAACATGCTGCCGCACGCAGAACTGGTATCGTCGCGGGCTGCGTCAAGCCCTGCAAAGGGCTGACCCGGCGGGGTGCCCTTTGCCTCAGGTGGCGGCGGTTGCCGCTCAGACCTTCAGGTTCGGGATGATCTGCTTCTTGCGTGACATCACACCCGGCAGCACCACGGTGTCGCCATCGGCGTCCGCGTCAAAGGATTTCTTGGCCACACTCTTCACCAGATCGTTCGGGACCAAGAGGGTGGCTTCCTCGTTCAGGATGTCGACCACGAACAGCAGAACCTGATCGACGCCGTCTTCGGCCGCCACGGTGGTCATCGTCTCCATCAGCGAGGCCTTGCGGTCCAGCACCACGGCCGGCGCGGTGGTTTCCAGCACGGAGACACGGAACTTGGTGCCGTCGACCTCGTATTCCTTGGAATCCATGCGCAGCAGCTCTGCGTCGGAGAAGGACGACACATCGGATTTCGCGGCAAACATCTCGGCGGCATAGTCGGCAATGGTGATGCCCAGATCCGCCGCCAGCTTTTCGGCCACGGCCTTGTCATGCGCGGTGGTGGTGGGCGAGCGGAACTCCAGCGTGTCGGATAGGATGCAGGTCAGGGCGGCACCCTTGATCGCCTCGGGCATCTTGGCGGCGTCGTCACCCATCAGGTCCACCATGATGGTGGCGGTGCAGGCCAGCGGGCGGATGGTGATGTCGATCGGGCCTTTGGTTTCCAGGCCGCCGACCAGCTTGTGGTGGTCGATGATAGCCTGCACGTCGGCGCCGTTGATGTTGGCGGGCAGCTCGGCCGGGTTGTTGGTGTCGACGATCACGACCGCGGCGTCATCGGCCACGTCCTCGATGATCGCGGGCTTCTCAAAGCCCCAGCGCTCCAGCATGAACGCCGCTTCGGTGTTCGGCTCGCCCAGCAGTTTGGGCTCGGCGGCGACGCCTTTCACCTCGTTCAGGTACCAGGCCCAGATAATCGGGGAGCCGGTGGAATCGGTATCGGGGGATTTATGGCCGAAAACTTGAATGGTCATGGGCTGTCCTGTTCACTCATCTGACATGAAATAGGGGAGATTTGCGCGCCTTATAGAAAGGCTGCGCGCCGGTGTCATCCCATAACTCTTATGTGCCGCAATGCAGCGCCGATTTGCCGCCGCTTGTCTCGCTGCGGGCTTGGGCCTAGGGTCGCACGCAAACGGGGCAGGGGCAGACATGGTGCAGACATCCGAGGCGCTGAAGATCGACGTCGGTCTCTTTGCCCATGACGAGGGCGCGGGCATCGCCGCCATGCTGGACGGGCTGGCGCAGCAATCGCTGCTGCAGGGCGGCGCGGATGTGCGCCTGCTGCTGCTGGCCAATGGCTGCCGCGATGACACCGTTGCACAGGCGCGCGCCGCCATCGCCGCCAGCGCGCTGGCGGGCCGGGCGGAGGTTCTGGACCTGCCGGAGCCTGGCAAGAGCCGCACCTGGAACCGGTTCACCCATGATCTGTCGCGCAAGGAGGCGGATCTGCTGATCTATTGCGACGCCGACATCCGCTTTGCCGATGCCTCCACCTTGCAGCAGCTGGCCGACTTCATGCAGGCCAACCCGCAGCTGGCCGCCAGCAGTTCCTTCCCGGTCAAGGATCTGGCGCTGGCCGAGCGCCGCCTGTCGCTGGTCGAAAAGCTGATCGTTTCCGGCGGCAGCCGACCCGAGGATGTGCGCAGCCACATCTGCGGCCAGTGCTATGTCGCCCGCGCCGAGGCGGTGCGCGCGGTCCATATGCCCGCTGGCCTGCCAGTGGAGGACGGCTATCTGCGCGCCATGCTGCTGACCCGAAACTTCACCGCGCCGGAGGATCTGTCCCGCATCGATGCCAGCCCGGCTGTCTGGCACATCTATGAAAGCGAGCGGACCCTGGCCGCCCTGATCCGGCACCAGACCCGCATCGTTATCGGCGGTGCGGTCAATCTGGCGCTGTTTGACCACCTGCGCCAGCTGCCCCGCGATCAGCGCCCCGCAACCCTGCGACAGGCGGCAGCGCAGTCGGGCTGGCTGCATGACATGCTGGCAGCCGCGCTGCCGCGGGCGCCCTGGGGCTGGGTGCCGGTGCATTTTCTGGTCAAACGCAGCGCCGCGCTGCTGCAAACGCCGGGGGCGCTGCGGCCCGGACGGCTGGCAAAACTGCTGGCCGGGCAGGGGTTCGATCTGCTGGTGTGGCTGCTGGCGCAATGGCGCATGGCCCGCGGCAGCGGCGCCGGGTACTGGTAAGCGACCGGGCAGGGCGGTGCCTTTGCGACGCGCGCCGCATTGCCAATCGCGCGGCATCCTGCCAGTCAGGGCGCATGGAACGCGAGGATCAGCTGTATGCGCCGGTGAAGGCGCTGCTTGAAGCCCAGGGCTATGCCGTCAAAGGCGAGGTGGGCGCGGTGGATGTGATGGCTGTGCGCGGCGAGGAGCCGCCGGTGATTGTCGAGCTGAAGCTGCGGTTCTCGCTGTCGCTGTTCCATCAGGCAATTGCCCGGCTGGCGGTGAGCGATCACGTCTATATCGCGGTGCCGCGCCCCGGCGGGCGGCAGGCGCGGCGGATGCTCAAGGACAATCTGGCCCTGTGCCGGCGGCTGGGGTTGGGGCTGATTACTGTGCTGGCCGATGGCCGCGCCGAGGTGCATTGCGATCCCGGCCCCTACAGTCCGCGCAAATCCAAGAAGAAACAGCAGCGCCTGCTGCGCGAATTTCAGACCCTGCGCGGCGACCCCAACGCGGGCGGTGCCACCCGGCACGGGCTGGTCACCGCCTACCGTCAGGATGCGCTGGCCTGTGCCGCCCATCTGGCCACGGTCGGTGCCTGCAAGGGGGCGGAGGTCGCCCGCGCCACCGGTGTCGCCCGCGCCACCCGGCTGATGGCCAGCAACCACTACGGTTGGTTCGAGCGGGTGGCCACCGGCATCTACCAGCTGACGGACGGCGGGCGGCAGGGGCTGGCAGACTGGGCGGGCAGCTGGGAGGACGACTGATCCGCCGCGCCCCCCGATCCCGCAGTGAAGGGATGCATTTTTTCTGCTGATTCCGTGTTGACAAGGCCGGGGTGCATTCCTAGCTTCCCCTCGTTAGCACTCACCGGGTGTGAGTGATAACGGCTCCGGTCGCCGCCCCATACTGCGGGCGCATCGGGGTGCAAAAGATAACAACCTTTGAGCCTTTAAGGAGCTGCAAAGATGGCATTGAAACCGCTTCATGACCGCGTGCTGGTGCGTCGCACCGAGAGCGAAGAAAAAACCGCAGGCGGCCTGATCATCCCTGATTCCGCCAAGGAAAAGCCGAGCGAAGGCCAGGTCGTCGCAACCGGCGAAGGCGCGCGCAAGGACAGCGGCGAGCTGATCGCCATGGCCGTGAAAGAGGGTGACAAGATCCTGTTCGGCAAATGGTCCGGCACCGAAGTCACCGTCGACGGCGAAGAGCTGCTGATGATGAAGGAAAGCGACATCATGGGCATCATCGAGTAAGCCGCCCGGCTGCTCTGATCCCAAATCTCGCTGACAACCACAGAATTTCTCTAGGAGAGTGAACAATGGCTGCTAAGGACGTCAAATTCGACACCGATGCCCGCAACCGTATGCTGAAAGGCGTCAACATTCTGGCTGACGCCGTGAAAGTGACCCTGGGCCCCAAAGGCCGCAACGTGGTTCTGGACAAATCCTTCGGCGCACCGCGCATCACCAAGGACGGCGTGTCCGTGGCGAAGGAAATCGAACTGGAAGACAAGTTCGAGAACATGGGCGCCCAGATGGTGAAGGAAGTTGCTTCCCGCACCAACGACGAAGCCGGTGACGGTACCACCACCGCAACCGTTCTGGCCCAGGCCATCGTCAAAGAAGGCCTGAAGCAGGTTGCAGCGGGCCTGAACCCGATGGACCTGAAGCGCGGTATCGACCTGGCCACCGCCAAGGTTGTCGAAGGCATCAAAGCCTCCGCCCGCGCCGTGAAAGACTCCGACGAGGTTGCGCAGGTTGGCACCATCTCCGCCAACGGCGAAGCTGAAATCGGCCGCCAGATCGCTGACGCGATGCAGAAAGTCGGCAACGAAGGTGTCATCACCGTCGAAGAGAACAAAGGCATGGAAACCGAGACCGACGTGGTCGAGGGCATGCAGTTCGACCGCGGCTACCTGTCGCCCTACTTCGTGACCAACGCTGACAAGATGATTGCAGAGCTGGATGACTGCATGATCCTGCTGCACGAGAAGAAACTGTCTTCGCTGCAGCCGATGGTTCCGCTGCTGGAGCAGGTGATCCAGTCGCAGAAACCGCTGCTGATCATTGCCGAAGACGTCGAAGGCGAAGCGCTGGCGACCCTGGTTGTCAACAAGCTGCGCGGCGGCCTGAAAATCGCAGCCGTCAAGGCACCGGGCTTCGGCGACCGCCGCAAGGCCATGCTGCAGGACATCGCGATCCTGACCGGTGGCCAGGTGATCTCCGAAGATCTGGGCATGAAGCTCGAGTCCGTCACCATGGACATGCTGGGCACCGCCAAGAAGGTCGAAATCACCAAGGACGAAACCACCATCGTCGACGGTGCTGGCGAGAAGGCCGAGATCGAAGCACGTGTTGCCCAGATCCGCACCCAGATCGAAGAGACCACCTCCGACTACGACCGTGAGAAGCTGCAAGAGCGCGTTGCCAAACTGGCAGGCGGTGTTGCCGTGATCCGCGTCGGCGGCATGACCGAAGTGGAAGTGAAAGAGCGTAAAGACCGTGTCGACGACGCCCTGAACGCCACCCGCGCAGCCGTGCAGGAAGGCGTGATCGTCGGCGGCGGTGTTGCCCTGGTCCAGGCCGGCAAGGCCCTGGAAGGTCTGGAAGGCGCCAACGCCGACCAGAACGCCGGCATCAACATCGTCCGCAAGGCCATCGAAGCGCCGCTGCGCCAGATCGCCGAGAACGCCGGTGTCGACGGTGCCGTGGTTGCAGGCAAGATCCGCGAATCCTCGGACAACGCCTTTGGCTACAACGCGCAGACCGATGAATATGGCGACATGTTCTCCTTCGGCGTGATTGACCCGGCCAAGGTGACCCGTACCGCGCTGGAAGACGCGGCCTCGGTTGCAGGTCTGCTGATCACCACCGAAGCCATGGTTGCCGACAAGCCCGCCAAAGAAGGCGCAGCTGCCGGCGGCGGCATGCCCGACATGGGCGGCATGGGCGGCATGGGCGGCATGATGTAAGTCACGCCATCCAACCGGATGACTTTGGGGGCTGCCTGAAAGGGCGGCCCCTTTTTCATTGCCCGAGGGCTGCGCCTGCCGAAGCCCCGCTTTGCGGGGCTGCCTCCGGCGGGCGTATTTCTGACCAGAAAGAGGCCCGGGCGGATCATCGCGGCGGGCCAGGTGCAAGGGGCGGCGGCACAAGGTAAGCCTCTGCGCCGCAAATGCGGGCGCAGCTCACCGACACAAAGAATTCACTGGCCCTGCGGCGCGGCGCGGGGTAGCCCCAAGCCTATGCGATTGTTTCTCCTCGTCTGCCTCACCATGCTGGCCTTCGCGGCCAATTCCATCCTCGGCCGGGCCGCGATTGCGGGGGGGCACATGGATGCCACCGGCTTTGGCCTGTGGCGGCTGGTCTCCGGCGCTGCGATGCTGGGCGTTCTGTGCGCCTTTCGCGGGCTGCAGCCCTGGAGCCGGGCGCGGATCCTGCGCTGGTCCTCGCTGTGGGGCGGTGCTGCGCTGACCCTCTATATGGCGGGATTTACCCTGGCCTATCAGGATCTTGATGCGGGGCTGGGGGCGCTGGTGCTGTTTGGTGTGGTGCAAGTGTCGATGTTTTTGTGGGGCGCGATGCGTGGCAGTCCCGTGACCGGGGTGCAGATGGCGGGGGCCTTGCTGGCCTTTGGCGGGCTGGCCTATGTGGTCTGGCCCGCAGAGGGCGCGGGTGTGCCGCTGACGGCTTCGCTCCTGATGGCGGCCAGCGGATTGGGCTGGGGGATCTACAGCCTGCTGGGGCGCGGCGCGCAGCAGCCGTTGGCGGCGACGGCGGTGAATTTCGCCTGGTCCAGTGTGATGATGCTGCCGGTGCTGCTGCTGGCGGGCGGCGGCACCGTGGTCAGCGCCTATGGCGTGGGCTTGGCGGTGCTGTCGGGGGCGGTTACCTCCGGCATGGGCTATGCGCTGTGGTACCGGGTGTTGCCGCAACTGGCGCCCGCAGTTGCAGCCACGGTGCAGCTGAGCGTGCCGGTCATCGCCATCCTCGGCGGTGCTGCCCTGCTGCATGAGCCGATCGGCCTGCGGCTGGTATTTGGCACTCTTGCAGTGCTGGGCGGCATTGCCCTGGTGGTGCGGCGCACGCCAAAGGCACGGCAGGCGGCGGCGGAGTAAGGGCAGGGGCTTTTCCCGCCTGCCAAATCCGCTTATCTGCTGCGCATGACCTCGCTTTTGAAACCCCTTGTCCTGTCCGTCTCCGCGCTGCTGCCGCTGCCTGCGGCGGCCGACTGCGTGATCCTTCTGCATGGGCTGGCCCGGTCCGAGACTTCCTTTGCCGTGATGGAGCAGGTGTTGCAGTCGCGTGGCTATGAGGTGGTGCGCCCCGGCTATGCCTCCACCGAAGCGCCGGTGGAAGTGCTGGCAGAGGCGACCTTGCCTCAGGCCTTTGCCGCCTGCGGCGCGCAGCAAACCCATGTGGTGACCCACTCCATGGGGGGCATTCTGCTGCGGCACTGGGTGCGGGAAAACCACCCCGACACCCTGGGCCGGGTGGTGATGATGGGGCCGCCGAACCAGGGCAGCGAGCTGGTTGACGAATTGGGCGACTGGGAGGTCTTTGGCCTCCTGAACGGACCCGCCGGATTGCAGCTGGGCACCGGCGCAGACAGTCTGCCGCGGCAATTGCCGCCTGTTGACTTCGCGCTGGGGGTGATCGCGGGAAACGAGACGCTGAACCCGTTGTTTTCCGCGCTGATCCCAGGCGCGGATGACGGCAAGGTCTCGGTTGACAGCACCAAGGTCGCGGGCATGCGCGCGCATTTGACGCTGCCGGTGACCCATACCTACATGATGAACAACCCACAGGTGATGGCCCAGGCGCTGCACTTCATCGAGACCGGCCGGTTCGACCCGGATCTGGGCTGGCTGGCGGCGATGGAGGAAATCATCACCGAGGCCTGTCAGCTGAATGGCGGTTGCACGGAGGAGACAGGCAAATGACCTTGGAACTGACCATGCAGGGCGGCGATGTGCTGCGGCCCGGCGGCGTGGAGCAGGGGGGCGAGCTGGCCATCGGCGGCGGCGTGATTTCCCAGGCTGTGATCGGTCGCAGGGTCGACCTCAGCGGCTACCTGCTGCTGCCGGGGATCGTGGATGCCCATGGCGACGGGTTCGAACGTCACCTGGCGCCGCGGCGCGGTGCGATGAAACAGATGGCCGAAGGCGTGGTGGCCGCCGAGGCTGAGCTGGCCGCCAATGGTATCACCACCGCCGTTCTCGCGCAGTTCTACTCTTGGGAGGGGGGCTTGCGCGGGCCGGAGTTTGCCGCACAGGTGTTTGAGGGCATCAAGGCGGTGCGCGCGCAGCTTGTCACGGATCTGATGCCGCAGCTGCGGCTGGAGATCCACATGCTGGACGACTACGCCAGCCTGCCGGCGCGTCTGGCCGACTGGCAGGTCCCTTATGTGGTGTTCAACGACCACTTGCCGCATGCGCGTCTGGCCGAGGGCAGGAAGCCGCCGCGGCTGACCGGGCAGGCGCTGAAGGCGGGGCGCAATCCGGACGTGCATTGGCAGATGCTCAAGGACATGCATGCGCGCCGCGACGAGATCCCGGCGGCGATGGAAACACTCTGCGCAGATCTGTCGGCGATGGACGTCCGGCTGGGCAGCCATGACGACCACCATGCCGCGGACCGGAGCCTGTGGCGGGCTCGCGGTGCGCGGATTTCGGAGTTTCCCGAGACGATGGAGGCGGCTGAAGCCGCGCGGGCCGGGGGCGACCATATCATCCTGGGCTCGCCCAACGTGGTGCGCGGTGGCTCGCACAAGGGCAATGCCTCGGCGCTGGAGCTGATTGCCATGGGGCTGTGCGATGCGCTGGCCTCTGACTACCACTACCCCAGCCCGCGCCGCGCGGCGCTGATGCTGGCGCGCGCGGGTCTGCTGGATCTGGACGGCGCCTGGCGGTTGGTGTCCGACGGGCCAGCCCGGATGCTGGGTCTGGAGGACCGCGGCACACTGGAGGCGGGCAAACGCGCCGACATCGTGGTGCTGGACAGGACAACCCAGCGTGTCGCCGCCACCCTGTCGGGCGGGCGTGTCAGCTATATGTCGGGAGATGTGGCAAGCCGCTTTCTCGGCTAGCGGGGAGGGGCGCCGCGCATCAGGCCGAATGGCCCTCTTTGCGGCGCGTGAAACCGGCGCGGCCGCTTTCACAGGCACGACCATATCGCGCCTGCGTTTCTTTCTGGTCGAAAATACTCCGGGGTTTGGGGCAGAGCCCCAATCCGTCACTCCTGCGGTTTGACCACCCTGTTCACATGCGCCATCTTGCGACCCGGCTTGGCCTCGGCCTTGCCATAGAGGTGCAGCGCGCAGTTGGCTTCCCTGGCCAGCTCCGGAATGCGATCCACGTCATCGCCGATCAGGTTTTCCATCACCACGTCCGAATGCCTCTGGCCGTCGCCCAACGGCCAGCCCGCGACCGCGCGGATGTGCTGCTCGAACTGGTCCACGGTGCAGCCGTTCTGGGTCCAATGACCGGAGTTGTGCACCCGCGGCGCGATCTCATTCACGATCAACCCCCGCGGGGTCACAAAGAGCTCAACCCCCAGAACGCCGACATAGTCCAGCGCGTTCAATATCTTGCCCGCCATCAGCACCGCATCCATGCGCTGCCCCTTGCTGAGGCGCGCAGGCACGGTGGTGGTGTGCAGGATACCCTCGCGGTGGACGTTTTCGCCGGGATCGAAACAGGCGATCTCCCCCGTGGTGCCGCGGGCCGCGATCACCGACACCTCGTGGCTGAAGGCGACGAACCCTTCCAGAATCGAGGGCGCGCCGGCCATGGCCGCCAGCGCCTCGGCGGCGTCTTCGGCGGCCTTGATGCGGGCCTGGCCCTTGCCGTCATAGCCGAACCGGCGGGTCTTCAGGATTGCCGGTGCGCCGATGTCAGCGAGGGCGGCATCGAGACTGGCCTGATCGGTGATATCGGCAAAGGGCGCGGTCTGCAGGCCGAGATCTTGCAGAAATGCCTTTTCGGTCAGCCGGTCCTGACTGATGCGCAGCGCCTCGCGTCCCGGGCGGATCGGCTTGTGCGATTCCAGGAGGTCGAGCGCGGAGGTGGGGATGTTCTCGAACTCATACGTGATCACATCGACCGAGGCGGCAAAGGCGCTGAGCGCTGCGGCGTCCTCGTAGCCGGCGGTGGTCACCCTGTCGGCGACCTGACCGGCGGGCGGGTTGAGCCCCGGTTCGAAGATGTGGGTTTTGAACCCGAGGCGGGAGGCCGCGACAGAGAGCATCCGGCCAAGCTGGCCACCGCCGAGGATGCCGATTGTGGCGCCGGGGGAGAGCATGTCAGTCATCGATCGGCTCCTGCGGGATGGAGGCCGAGAGCGCGTCGCGCCAGCTGTCCAGCCGCTGCGCCAGTTCGGCGTCCTGAAGCGCCAGAATGCCCGCGGCCATCAGCCCGGCGTTGGCAGCGCCAGCGGAGCCGATGGCCATGGTGGCGACCGGGAAGCCCTTGGGCATCTGTACGATGGAATAGAGCGAATCGACCCCTGACAGCGCCCGTGTCTGCACCGGCACGCCGACCACCGGCACGCGGGTCTTGGAGGCCACCATGCCGGGCAGATGCGCCGCCCCGCCAGCGCCGGCGATGATTACCTGCAACCCGCGCTCTGCGGCGGTCTTGCCATAGTCCCACAGCCGGTCCGGGGTGCGGTGGGCCGAGACGATCTTTGCCTCGTAGGAAACGCCCAGTTCATCGAGGATATTCGCGGCTTCCTTCATGGTGGGCCAGTCAGATTGGCTTCCCATGATGATGCCTACTTTGATGTCGGCCATCGGCTTGGCTCCTGTCACGGCTTGTGGAGCGCGCACTATAGGCAAAGTTGGGTTTTGCGCAATCCGGCTGACAGCGGATTCGCACGTCATTTGCGGCGATCATCCAGGGGCAGGCGCTTTGCCGCAGGTGGGGGAGGCTCCCGCCCGCGCGGGGATGCAGCCAAGCTGCACCGCCGCTGCGGTTGGGCGTCGCGCCGCGCGGATGCGCGGCGCGGGTGGCGCAGGGCAAGATCAGTCCCGCTGTTTCGGCAGGATCAGGTTCAGGATCAGCCCCACAACGCCGGACAGGCCGATGCCCGCGAGGGTGAACCCCTCGCCGAATTCCAGCGTCAGGCCGCCGAGGCCAATGATCAGCACGGTGGAGATAATCACCATGTTGCGCGCCTCGGACAGGGCGTCACCCAGCTTCGCCAGCACGCTGAGGCCGACCACGATGACCATGCCAAAGAGCAGGATCATGATGCCACCCATTACCGGCATGGGGATGGTCGCCAGCGCGCCCGACAGCTTGCCCACAAAGGCCAGTGCAATCGCGATCAGCGCCGCCCAGGTCATGATCGCGGGGTTGAAGGCGCGGGTCAGGGTGACGGCTCCGGTGACCTCGGAGTAGGTGGTGTTGGGCGGCCCGCCCAACAGGCCGGCGGCAGTGGTGGCAAGGCCATCGCCCAGCATGGTGTTCTGGATGCCGGGTTTTTGCATGTAGTTGCGCTTGGTCACGTTGGAGATCGCGAGAATGTCGCCGAAATGCTCGATCGCCGGGGCGATGGCGACCGGCAGGATGAACAGGATGGCCGCGAGGTTGAACTCCGGTGCGACGAACTGGGGCACTGCGAACCACGGCGCTGCGGCCAGCGCGGAGGTGTCGATCAGGCTGGCGCCGGTCACGGCCCCAAGCACCAGGGCGGCGGTGTAGCCTGCGGCAACGCCCGCTAGAATCGGGACGATGCGCATGATGCCGCGGCCCAGGATCGCCGTCAGCATGGTGGTGCCGAGCGAGATCGCGGCCAGCAGCAATGCGGTGTCGCGCGGCATGATCTGGGTGTCTCCGGCCAGGCCGGTGGCCATGTTCACCGCAACCGGCGCCAGCGACAGGCCGATCACCATGATGACAGGCCCCACCACGACGGGCGGCAGCAACCGGTGCAGGAAGCCGCTGCCGAAGGCGCGGATCGCAACGCTCAGCGCCACATACAGCAGCCCGGCCGCGGCCAGGCCGCCGGTGGTGGCGGCGACGCCCCAGGTCTGCACGCCATGGATGATCGGCGCGATGAAGGCAAAGGAGGACGCCAGAAACACCGGCACCTGGCCGCGGGTCACGATCTGGAAGATCAGCGTGCCAAGCCCGGCGGTAAACAGCGCCACGCTGGGATCCAGACCGGTCAGCAGCGGCACCAGCACCAGCGCGCCAAAGGCCACAAAGAGCATCTGGGCGCCGGCCAGCGCCTGCCGGGGGGAGAAAATGTAATCGGTGTCCTGCACGTCGGGCACCGGGGCGTGGTCGCGCGTGGCGGTCATGGGTCGGGCGTTCCTTGTCTGTCGTCGTTTTGTGGGTTGGTGGTTGTCTGGCTCCGTCCGGCACCTGCTGGCCAGCCCGGGCGGCGCGGAAAACCTTGCGGGTTCTAGAAAGAAGCGCGCGGTTTGACCAGCCTTGGTTTTGCACCGTAAAGCCCTGTCCGACCAGCGCATGGACGGTCCGGGTCGCGGTAGGGCGGCAGGGTATTTGCAAGGTTTTTCTGGTGGACCGGCGCGGCGGGCGGGGCCCATGCCGCTTGGCACGGCCGCGGCGCGCCGCAGGCGCGCTGCCGGGCCCAACGTCGGGCGGGCAGCCGGCTGCCCGGCACCGGCGGCGGGCGCGACCCGCTGTGGTTCTGGAATGGTGATGCCGCGTTCTGCGGCGCACACCCCGGCAACTTTGGCGCGGGGCTGGGCTGGGCTGCGCCGGGGCGCCGGCGCAGGCAAGGATCAGGCGATGATGTCCGGGGTCAGCCGGTCTTCGATCAGGGCGATCTTGTCCTTGAGGATGAGCTTTTGCTTCTTCAGGCGGCGGACTGTCAGCTGGTCGCTGCCAGCGCGGTCGTCGAGGGCGCTGATCGCCGCATCCAGATCGCGGTGCTGCCTGCGGAATACCTCCAGCTCAACCTTCAGGACCTCGTCGGTTTTCATCGACACATCTGTGGGTGCATTCATTGGCGACTCAAGCTTTGCGGATGAAGGAAGTGGAGGTGACGATACTTCGTTAACCTCTTTTCCGCTAGACCTATGCGCACATGGTCTTGTGAAACCAGCAGGAACTTCCCATATTCCTGTTGAGGCGGCTGCCGGGACCGGGGCCGCACCCTACCGTCGCTTTGGCATAAAGGACGAACGAACGTGTCGAAACTTACCTTGGCCTCCTACCCGCATATGCTGGGGTTTGAGCAATTGGAACGTCTTCTGGAACGCTCGGCGAAGTCGGGCAACGAAGGCTATCCCCCTTATAATATCGAACAGACCTCCGATCATTCCTATCGCATCACCCTGGCGGTGGCCGGGTTTGCGGAGGAAGATCTCGCAATCACCGTCGAGGATCGCCAGCTGGTGATCCGCGGCCGCCAGAGCGACGACAGCGACGGGCGGGTGTTTTTGCACCGTGGCATCGCGGCGCGCCAGTTCCAGCGCATGTTTGTGCTGGCCGATGGCGTCGAAGTCGGTGAGGCGGTGATGGAAAACGGGCTGCTGCACGTGGATCTGACCCGCGCGCGGCCCGAGACCGTGGTTCAGACCATCAACATCAGAAAGGGGTAAGGCAATGAACACACCGTTTGATTTCAGCCAGGGCTCCGGCCGGACCGTCTATGTCAAGGCGGTGGCGGTGGCGGATTTGCCCGAGGATGTACAGCAAAGCGCGGGCGGGCATGAACAGCTCTATGCCGTGCATGATTCCCAGGGCGGCCAGCTGGCGCTGGTGACCGATCGGCGCATGGCCTACGTGCTGGCGCGGCAGAACGACCTGACGCCGGTGGCGGTGCATTAAGCCTTGCCGTTGCTGCCGGGATGTTGACAGGCGGCGGCCCATACACATGATGCCAAAGGCGGGCGCGGGCCCGCCTTTTTTCTTGACCGCTGCTGAGGGAGCTGACCATGGCGCTATATGACTTTGACTGGGTGGACGCGTTTTCCGCCCGTGCCTTTGGCGGCAACGGCTGCGCCGTGGTGCATGGTGGGGCGGCGCTGCCGCAGGAGGTTTGCACCGCCTATGTGCGGGAAACCTCGCTGGTGGAATGCACCTTTACCGGCCCGTCGCAGGTGGCGGATGTGCAGGTGCGCTACTTTCTGGCCAGCCGCGAGATCCCCTTTGCCGGCCATCCCACCATTGCCACGGTGGCGGCGCTGCGCGACCGCGGGCTGGTTTCCGGCGATCGCATTACCCTGGAAACCGGCGCCGGTATCGTTCCGGTGACGCTGGACGGCGACCTGATCGAGATGACCCAGGTAGCACCGCAGTTCGGCCCCTTTGCCGACCCGGAGCTGGTGGCCGCTGCTGTGTCGTTGCCGCGGGAGGCCATCGTGGGGCGTCCGCAGAAGGTCTCGACCGGATTGCCGTTCTGCGTCACCGTGCTGCGCGACCGCGCCGCGCTGGAGGCGGCGACGCTGAACCTGGAGGCGTTGGCGCAGCTGGGGGCGTCGTTGGGGTCTGACGGGATCGACATGATGGAGCCGTTTCTGGTGACGCTGGAGGGGGCGACCTCGGCGGGTGACACCTTTGCGCGCTTGATCATGGCACCGCCGAGCCCGCCGGAAGATCCGTTCACCGGCTCAGCCACTGGCGCGATGGCGGCTTATCTTTGGCATCACGGTTTGATGGAAAAGGCCGCGTTCACGGCAGAGCAGGGCCATGGTCTGGGCCGCCCCGGCCAGGCGCGGGTGGCACGGGTTGGCGCGCCGGATGCCATCGAAGGCGTGCGGGTGGCCGGGGAGGGCTTCGTGCTGATGCGCGGCACGGTGGATCTGCCGCAGGCGGGCTGACGGCGCGTTGCGTCAGGCCTGCCAGGCCATGTCCGCAGGCAACCGCGCGGCGTGGCGGGCCAGCATCCGCCCATACAGGCTGTCCGGTGCCGGACGGTGGTTCGGGCGGGTCTTGTAGTGGACATGCAGCCCGGTGATCTCCGCGTCCTCTTCCAGCCGCCACTGCGCACCGGGGTCGAAGAAACGCGTGGTCTCATTGCCGTTCCAACAATAAAACGGCTTGGTGCCAAGGGCGTGGCCGGTCAGCCGGTGTTTCTTGATCAGTCGGGAAAAGGCATCGTTGCCATAGATGGTGATGCCCAGATCGCGGGGCGAGAACGGCTTGCCCTGCAGCCGCCACAGCGCGGGCTTCAGCACCCGCCTGCGAAAGCCCAACCAGTGCGGCATTAGATCCGGGTGGTCATAGACCCGGTTGTAATCGCGGATCATCTCTGCCTCCGGCGGCAGATAGAACACCGAAGCGCCGATGCGCTGACGGTCCTCCCAGGCGAAGAACGGCTTTTGCGGATCCACGTCGAACGGGCGGAACAGCAGCACGTCGCAGTCCAGCCACAGCCCGCGGCCCAGCTCCATCAGTTTCATGCGGAACAGGTCCGAATAGGAGACGATGCTCTGGATTTCGGCGCGTTCGGCACATCGCAGAGGCTTGAGGCGCGGGATCAGGCTGGCGGGCAGAATGTCCTCGGCCGGGCGCAGGGTCACACCGGGGGGCACGTTCTCCAGAGGGCCAAGATGATAAAGGTCGACCTCGAACCCGTGATCCAGCCAGGACGCAAGGCAAAGCGCACCCAGATTGTGGATGCGCCCGGAAATCCATAACGTCGCCAGCTTCATGCTTTGCCCCCCAACAGCTTGCCTGCAAGGGGCAGACCTACCGCAAAAGCGGGACAGACGGCAATCCGTTCCGCCCAAAGGGGCGGAACGGTGTGGTATGGTGTTGGTGGTCTGGTTCAGGCTCAGCCGGAGATCAGACCCATGCTTTCCAGCTTCAGCAGCACCTGGTGGGCGCAGTTGTCCACGTCTGTGCCTTCGGTCTCGACCCGCAGTTCCGGGTTTTCCGGCACGTCGTAGGGGTCGGAAATGCCGGTGAACTCCTTGATCTTGCCTTCGCGGGCCAGCTTGTACAGGCCCTTGCGGTCACGGCGCTCGCATTCCTCGATCGAGGTGGCGACATGCACTTCGAGGAAGGCACCGAACTGTTCCACGTCCTCGCGCACGGCGCGACGGGTGGTGGCATAGGGCGCGATCGGGGCACAGATGGCGATGCCGCCGTTCTTGGTGATCTCGCTCGCCACGTAACCGATGCGGCGGATGTTGAGGTCACGGTGCTCTTTCGAGAAGCCCAGCTCGGAGCTGAGGTTCTTGCGCACGATGTCGCCATCCAGCAGGGTCACCGGACGACCGCCCATTTCCATCAGCTTGACCATCAGCGCGTTGGCGATGGTGGATTTGCCGGAGCCGGAGAAACCGGTGAAGAACACGGTGAACCCTTGCTTGGAGCGCGGCGGCTTGGTGCGGCGCAGTTCCTTGACCACCTCGGGGAAGGAGAACCACTCGGGGATTTCCAGACCTTCGGCCAGACGGCGGCGCAGTTCGGTGCCGGAGATGTTGAGGATGGTGACGTTGTCCTTGTCCTCGATCTCGTCGGCGGGCTCGTACTGGGCGCGTTCCTGCACATAGACCATGTGCTTGAAGTCGACCATCTTGATGCCGATTTCTTCCTCATGGGCGCGGAACAGCTCCTGCGCGTCATAGGGGCCGTAGAAATCTTCACCGGCAGAGTTCTTGCCGGGGCCTGCGTGGTCGCGGCCAACGATGAAGTGGGTGCAGCCGTGGTTGGCGCGGATCAGACCGTGCCAGACAGCCTCACGCGGGCCGGCCATGCGCATTGCCAGGTTCAGCAGGCTCATGGAGGTGGTGGCGGCCGGGTACTTGTCCAGAACCGCCTCGTAGCAGCGCACGCGGGTGAAGTGGTCGACGTCGCCCGGCTTGGTCATGCCGACAACCGGGTGGATCAGCAGGTTGGCCTCGGCTTCGCGCGCGGCGCGGAAGGTCAGCTCCTGGTGGGCGCGGTGCAGCGGGTTGCGGGTCTGGAAGGCCACGACCTTGCGCCAGCCCAGCTTGCGGAACAGCGCGCGCAGCTCGTTCGGGGTGTCGCGACGGCCGCGGAAATCATAGTGGACCGGCTGCTGGATGCCGGTGACCGGACCGCCCAGATAGACCTTGCCCGCCTGGTTGTGCAGGTAGTTTACCGCCGGGTGCGCGTCGTCATCGGCACCAAAGACCTTCTCGGCCTCGCGGGCCTTGTTCGGCACCCAGTTGTCGGTGACGGTCATGGTTGCGAGGATCACGCCTTCCTGGTCGCGCAGCGCGATGTCCTGGCCCACTTCCAGCTTGGACGCGAAGTCTTCGGACACATCGAGGTTGATCGGCATCGGCCACAGGGAGCCGTCCGCCAGGCGCATGTTTTCGACCACGCCGTTGTAGTCTTCCTCGGTCAGGAAGCCGTTGAGCGGGTTGAAGCCGCCGTTCATCAACAGTTCCAGGTCGCAGATCTGGCGCGGGGTCAGGTCCCAGCTGACCAGATCGGCGGCTTCGACTTTCAGCTTCTGCGCGCTTTCGTAGGAGACATAGAGCTCAGGGATGGGAGCCAGGTTGCTTTGCATTGGATGGGTCCTGTGCTTGAGGGGGGGCAGGCCGCTGGCGGTGCCGGTGAGTTCCGCGTGCAGCGCATAGTATTCAGCGAGCTTGCGGGAGAGGAAACGGTCGGTGAGCCGCAGTTTTTCAGTCGCGCCGCGGGTGGTGAGCGTATAGGCAAACCGCTGCCGTTTATCCGGGCCGGGGCGGTGGGAGACGGTGATCAGCCCGGCCTCGGCGGCGGTGCGCAGCTGCGTGTTCAACCGTCCCAGCGAAATCCCCAGCGCCGCGGCGGTGGCCCGCTGCGGCGCATCCGGCGCCGCATCCAGCTGGCGCAGCAGTCGAAAGAGCAGGTCTTCCTCTTCCGGGGTGGATGGGGTTTCAAGGATCGGCACGGGCGGCAGCTCTGTTAATGTGTGTTCACGGGTGAACGCTCTTGCATGGAATACTGCCGGAGCAAAGGGGAAATTGCCCGCATTCGGCGATTTCCCGCCGCGTTGCATGGCTGCAACGCAGCGCAGCCCGGCCAGTGGGAAAATATTCTGCCCGGGGCTGAGATCGTGGGACGGAAGTGGCGCTGGCGCGACGCCAGGGGCGCGCGCCAGCACAAAGATTTTTTTGGTGCGTTAACGGGCCGCGGCCAAGATCCGGGGCAGGGCGGCGGCCTGCTGCACCGGCAGCGCCGCCAGCGAATCACTGACCCCGCGCAGGCGCATCTGTTGCAGGGCGAACCGCTCCGGCGCATAGCCCGCCGCCGCCAGCAGCTGGGCCGAGACCAGCAGCTCCACCTGCAAGGGTTTGGTCTGTGCCTCCAGGCGGCTGGCGGTGTTGACGCTGTCGCCGATGATGGTGGTCGGGGCATGGGAGGCGCTGCCGATTTCGCCGAGGACCAGCTCTCCCAGATGCAGGCCGATGCCGATGCGCACCGGGCCTTCGCCCTCGGAGGCGAGCTGGGCGTTGAAGCGTTCCAACGCGGTACCGATGGCGGTGGCGGCCTCTAGCGCGGCCTGGGCCGAGGGGTGCGGGCCGGGGGCCTTGAACACCGCCAGAAGCCCATCGCCGAGGTATTTGTCGACGGTGCCGCCGGCCCCGGTGATGGCGGGCACGATGGCGTCGAAGAAGCGGTTCAGCAGGAACACCACATCATAGGGCAGCTGGCCCTCGGTGCGGGCGGTGAAGCCGCGCATGTCGAGAAACAGGATCGCCAGCTGCTGTTCGCTGCCCTGGCTGGCGTGGGCGCGGCCGGGACGGCCATCGGGGCGAAATACGCGGGCGACCGTCAGCGGCGCCTGGGGGCGGATCTGGCAGGCCAGCCGCATGTTCGCGGGGGCGTCGACCCGCGCCAGGCTGCGGGCCTCTGTGGCATCGGGCGGCGGCAGCTGATCGGCGCCGTCTTCGACCACCACGCGGCAGGTGGTGCAACGCCCCTTGCCGCCACAGAGGGCGGTATGGGCCACCCCGTTGGCGCGTGACATCTCCAGCAGGGTCATGCCGCGGCCACCGCGGATTTCCGGGCCGTGGACATAGCGGATGCGCACCGCGCGCCGCCGCCGCAGCAGCCTGCGCAGCAGGAAGGTGGCGGCGCTGAGGCCCAGCAGCAGCCAGAACAGTGCCAGCCAGGTGGTCTCGACCCTCAGCATCTGGGCAAAGGCGTCGCGGCTGGGCCAGTTAAAGTCCGCCATTAGGGCGGCGCGCTGGCTGCCCTCGACAAACAGGCCATAGATGCGGCGCCCCTCTGTCAGCAGCCCGGCAAGGGCAAAACCGGGGACAAACACTGCCAGCCCCGCCATCCAGGGGATCATCGGTCGCCACCAGCGGGTCAGGCGCAGCCAGTAGTGCAGCCCGATGCAGCCGTGGATCCAGACCGCCAGCAGCAGCGCCGACTGCTGCCAGACCTCGGGCGAGTTCCACATAAGCACGATGACATAGGGCATTGCATCCTTGGTGTCGTGGATCTCATGCGCGTAGCGGGTGTAGACCAGATGGCTGAGCAGCTGTAGCGGGATCATGAGACCCAGCACGGTTTGCAGCGCCTGGCCCCGGCGCATCGACAGGCTGTGCCGCCGGGCCAGGTCCCAAAGCGCCAATCCCGCATGCAGGATCAGCGCGGCATAGAGGATCAGACTGCCCAGAGGGCTGCGGCTGACCAGCCTGCGGATGTCTTGGAACTGCGCCATCCAGTCTGGCGACAATAGCCCCAGGCCGATGTTGATGAAGTGGAAAAAGGCGTATGTGAACAGCACCAGACCTGTGACGATCCGGGTGCGGCTGATCCAATTGCCCTGCCAGAGTGCGCTCGCCAAGCCGGGTCCCCCATCGCGCTGCCATTGGAGGGCAGGGTGCCGGGCGGTGCCGCGGGGGTCAAGGCGGCGTTCAGGCTGGCGGTGTGGACGGTGGGCGGGTGGTCAGGCTATGCAGAAGCTGGCTTTCCTGCGGTTTCAGCAGCATCCGCGCCGCCGGGTAGCCGGCGCCGCCGACGCGGGCCAGATCGGGAAACAGTTCCAGAATTTCGCGCCGGGTGGCGGCGCCGCCGTCGGCCAAGAGCCGCGCGCCGGGCTGGAAGCTCTCGCTCCACAGGCCGTCGGACAGCACCAGTTGGTGCTGAGCAAACAGCAGATGCACATAGGTGGTGGCGGGGACCGGTTGGCGGCTGATCCGCTCCTGCGACAGCAGATGGTTGGCGGCGGCCAGCGCTTCGGGTTCGCCGAACAGCATCTGGCAGTCGGGGCCGTCCAGCAGCAGCCGGTGCTGCGGCGACACCCAAAGGTCGCGCGCGGGGCAGCCGGGGCCAAAGGCGTGCGCGGCAATGCGCACCGGTTGCAGGTGCGGGCAGCGCCGTATCCAGTCCGCCCCCACCTGGCGCAGGCCCACCCATAGCAGGGGCTGATAGCCATTGTCGCGGGTCAGCACCAGATCACCGGGGCGCAGACGTTCCACCGGCCGCAGGCCCGTTTGGGTGGCGATGCGGGTGCCGGTTACGAAACAGGGCACAAAGCGGGGCCGCTCGCCACTGCCGTAGTTGCTGCCCGTCAGCTTCTCGTAACGGCCGCCGTGCATCAGCGGGGCGGTGCTGGCAAAGCCCCAGGGGATGTCGGAGCCGTCCGTGTCGCGGCCATAGAGGCTGACGGTGATGACCGGGCCGAAGGTGTCGCCATCGGCGTTAAGCTGTTGCAGGTGCATCAGGGATTGGGCGGAAACGGCGCTGCCTGCGGGCACCAGTGTGCCGCCCTCGATCACGTGCTGGCCGCCGGTCAGGCCGGATTCGAAACTGCTGGCGCGTCCGGCGCTGTCGTGCAGGCGGATCTGCTGCGCGGGCTGGCTGGCGTCAAATTCGAAAACGGTGCCGTCGGGTGTCTGGGGGTTGCCGCGCACAGGGCTGCGTGCCGTCAGCTGGGGGGAGCTGGCGGCGACGGTCAAGGCGTTGACCGGATAGGCGTGAAACGTGCGAATGGCCATGAGGCCCCCGGGCAGGACGTGGTTGCTTGCCACTGTTGTGCCGCAGGTGCTGCTAAGGCGGGGTTAAAGCCCGCTCAGGCCAGGGGATTTCCAAGGTGACCGGGCTCGGCATTCGACTACTGGCGCGAAGCCGGGAGGGAGTGGCTCCCCCGCTGGCGGGCAGCGGGGGAGCCGGTATGTCAGTCGTCCTTTTCGGCCAGGAAGCGTTCGGCGTCCAGCGCTGCCATGCAGCCCATGCCGGCCGAGGTCACCGCCTGGCGATACTTGTGGTCGGTCAAGTCGCCCGCGGCAAAGATGCCGGGGATAGAGGTCTCGGTGGTGCCGGGCTTTACCTTGACGTAGCCGCCGTTGTGCAGCTCCAGCACGTCCTTGACCAGCTCGGTCGCGGGGGCGTGGCCGATGGCGACAAAGACGCCCTTGCAGGGGATCTCTTTCAGCTCGCCAGTCTGCACGTTCTTGACCACCACGCCCTCGACCCCCAGCGGGTTGTCGGTGCCGACGACCTCTTCCAGCGTGTGGAACCACAGGGTTTCGATCTTGGGGTTCTTCAGCAGGCGGTTCTCCAGGATCTTCTCGGCGCGCAGCTCGTCGCGGCGGTGGATCAGGGTCACCTTGGAGGCGAAGTTGGTGAGGAACAGCGCCTCTTCCACGGCGGTGTTGCCGCCGCCGATCACCACGATTTCCTGACCGCGGTAGAAGAAGCCGTCACAGGTGGCGCAGGCCGAGACGCCGAAGCCCTTGAACTTCTCTTCGCTCTCCAGCCCCAACCATTTGGCGCGTGCGCCGGTGGCCAGGATCACCGCATCCGCGGTGTAGGTGGTGCCGCTGTCGCCCTTGGCCACAAACGGGCGCTGGGCGGTGTCGAGCGAGGTGATGTA
Organism: Leisingera sp. SA32; assembly: GCF_056033425.1. NCBI lineage: Bacteria > Pseudomonadati > Pseudomonadota > Alphaproteobacteria > Rhodobacterales > Roseobacteraceae > Leisingera > Leisingera sp. SA32. The sequence goes on from NZ_JBVYHB010000003.1 coordinate 217,797, forward strand.
GTCGCCGATGATCTCGGTGCCCATCGCCGCTGCGTGCTCTTGCATGCGCACCATCAGGTCGGGGCCCTGCACCTCGGTGTCGCCGGGCCAGTTTTCGACCTCGGTGGTGGTGGTCAGCTGGCCGCCGGGCTCGATCCCCTGGACCAGGATCGGTTCCAGCATGGCACGGGCGGCATAGACCCCCGCAGTATAGCCCGCAGGCCCGGAGCCGATGATCAGGACCTTGGTGTGGCGCGTCTCGCTCATGTGTGTTCCCCACGTAATGCAGCATGGCGGGCTGGCCGCCGTCAGGCAAAGCATATAGCGCCCGCCATCGCAGGCTTAAACCCCCCAGACAGCCGGGGCGGGCCGCAGGGGCGCGCGGCCCGGGCTGCAATTGCCGCTTGTACCTTGGGCAGGCAAAGATTATTGCGCGCCGATGAAAGATAATTGCGCAGCCCTGTGGCGGTGCTATAAGAAACGCAAACGCTGAGAGGAGTCTCCCCCATGGTCACAACCCGTCTCGATCCGATTGATCGCAAGATTCTGTCGGAACTACAGGCAGATGGGCGGATGACCAACGTGGAGTTGGCCAAGCGGGTCGGCATTTCCGCGCCGCCCTGTCTGCGCCGGGTGCGCGCGCTGGAGGAGGCGGGGCTGATCCATGGCTACCACGCCGATGTGAACGCGCGTGAGCTGGGGTTCGAGGTTCAGGTGTTCGCCATGGTCGGGCTGGAGAGCCAGGCCGAGGCGGAGCTGAGCGCCTTTGAGGAGAAATGCCGCAGCTGGCCGCTGGTGCGGGAGTGCCACATGCTGAACGGCGAGGTGGATTTCATCCTGAAGTGCGTCTCGCCCGATCTGTCGACCTTTCAGAGCTTCCTGACCAGCGACCTTCTGACCACGCCTAATGTGGCCAGCGTCAAGACCTCGCTGGTGATCCGCGGCGCCAAGGATGAGCCGGGCGTGCCGTTTGAGGTGCTGGAGGAGCGGCTGGCCCGCGAGGCCTGAGCCTTCCGGCGGTACCGCCGGGCGATCCGAGATCCGTTCCGCAGATATCCCTGCCCCCGACCGGTGCTGACCGGTCGGGGGCGATCCGTGCAACCGGCCGTTACAGGATGGCAGAGCCGCTGCGGTTGCCCTTGTCGGCGCGTGGATGCGCCAGCGGGCCAAAGTCGCGGATGCTGTCGGCGTGCAGGAACATGTTCAAGAACAATGTCTTGATCGGATGACTGGCCAGCTTCAGCGCCTCCGTGCCGGGGTGATAGGTTTCAAACTCCAGTCCGCCGACAGTAATCACCGCGTGGCGCCGCAGGCAGAGGTGGTACATGTCCACAGGTGTCGGCGGCGCCGTTTCAAAGATGTTCATCCCGTCGCAAAGCTCGGTCGCCGGGGTTAGCAGCGGGCTGCCGCCGGCGGTGCTGCGCAGCAGCCGGGCCGCCGGGCCGACCACCAGGCTGGAGCTGGGTTTCTGCAATCCCATGCTGTCGGCCATGAAGCTGGTCAGCGGGTGGCTGCGCCCTTTGCTGCCGGGGCGGCCGGGCAGCAGATTTGTATGGCCGATCCACAGCAGGGTCTGTGGCTCGCCGTCGCGGGTCAGCAGATGGTCGCCGGGCAGCAGATCCTCGACCGCGATCGGCCCTTCGGTGGTTTCCACCTGCGAGCCACGGGAAAAGGCGGCGAAGGCCTCCTCGAACAGCGGCAGCGCCGGGGCGATGTGGCGGGTTTCGGCAATGCCGCCATCGGGCAGCAGGCAGGCGACCTCGAACCGGCGCAGCTGCGGCTTGCCATGGGCGCGCAATGCGGCAGGGTCTTGCAGGAATGCGGTGGCCTCAGCCGCGTTGGCAGCAGCTTGTTGCAAGGAATGCGGAATGCTCATGGCGTGCAGGACTCTCCTCAGGCGAATGGTCCTCGGCATCGGCCCCCACCGATGCGCGGGACGGGGTAAATCGTGGTTTTCAAATTCGGTCGGGCAAAAGGCCGATTGGCCAAAACCCTTTTTCAATTGCGGTAACGCGCGCTGCGGCGCGAAGGTTTCAGCGCCGGTCAGATGCCCCGGCGACGGTTTGTTCCGCTGGCGCAACAGCGCCGTTGGAAAACCGCCACCGGGGCACCCGTCCCCGGCGTTAACCCGTTTTGCGCCCTGCGGTCTGCCGCGCCCGCCGGGCTGCGGCGGACCAGGGCAGTGGCGCGGTCTCTTCGCGTTCGGCAGCGCGCAGGATCGCGGCAATGAAACGCGTGTTCCTCTTCATGGTCAGCTCCGTGGCCCGGCAGCGGCAGCGCTGCGATTACGTCTGGTCTGACCTCTTTATGGGTAATCTTTGCGCCGCGAATATGGCCTGCCGAGGGCATTTTTCACCAGCCGCCGTACAGCGCCGCCGCCTGCGACCGCATTGTGCGTCAGGTCGTCAATGGGCTGATTTCACATTGTAAAATCTCAGCCGCTTGCTGGGCGTTTGGGCGCGGGCCAGGGAAATGCGGCGGAAGTTTTCAGCTTTGGCCACATTTGACATGGTTAACGCGGGTTAGGGGTTGCGCGCTACAGCCGGATGCAGGCGATCAGGCGGCCATAGTCGGCCTCCTTGGCGTGGGTGGCGCGGCGGTAGGAATAGAACCGGGCCGGGTCGGCGTAGGTGCAGTGGCGGGTCCATTCGGCGGCGCCGACACCGGCCGCGCGCAGCTTGTGCAGCCCTAGGCCGGGCAGGTCGAACTGGTAGCGGCCGCCCGCGCCATTGGCAAAGAAGCGGGCAAAGCCCGCATCGCGGGACATGAAATCGTCAAAGAATTCCGGGCCGACCTCATAGGCGCGTTGCGAGATGCTGGGGCCAATGACCGCAGCGGTGTTTTCGCGCTGCGCTCCGAGTGTTTCCATGGCCGCAAGTGTCGCCTCCAGCACCCCGTCGAGGGTGCCGCGCCAGCCGGCGTGGGCGGCACCGATGACGCCGGCCTGCGGGTCGGAAAACAGCACCGGCTGGCAATCGGCGGTCAGGATCGACAGCGCCAGGCCCGGCGTATCGGTGACCATCGCATCTGCCCGCGGTCGCACGTCCGAGGCGTCGGTCACCACATGCACATCGGCGCTGTGGACCTGGTTCACCGCGCAGAGGTTTTCGGGCGCGACCTCCATCGCGGCGGCGACGCGGGCGCGGTTGATATGCACCGCCTCGCGCTGGTCCGTAGACCCGAGACCGCAGTTCAGCCCCTGAAACACCCCGGAAGAGGCGCCACCGCGACGGGTGAAGAACCCGTGGCGGACCGGGCCAAGAAGATCAGAGGTGAGAATTTCCAGTGTCATGGGTTCAGTCCTGGCGGCGGTGCGGCCTGCGGCGGATAGAGGCCGATAATCTTGAACAGGTTTCCCATTTCCGAGGGGTGCGTCAACCGCCGATGTGCGGCGATCAGAGACTCCAGCGCCTCACCGCTGAGCGGGGCCGCCAGTGTGCACGCCCGGTCGGTGATGCCGAGCCGCTCGAGGAACACGCCCTGCGGGGTGAGGCGTGTGTGGGCGCAACCTGCGGTTTTTGCAGCCATCGCCAGCACTTCGAAATCCACATGCGCGGTCAGATCGGCGGTGCCGGGATCTGCCAGCACCTCGGCGGGGGCATGGGCGCGCAGGGCTTGCAGCGTGTCCCCCAGCGCCCGCCAATCGCCGTAGTCCACAATCAGCGCCGTGCCGCCGTGGCTGGCGATTCGGCGCGCGATGGCGGCGGTGATCGGGGCGGCGGCTTCGCAGAGTTCGACCAGATCGCCGTCCTGCGTGTCCGCCAACCGATCCGTCAGCGCAGGTTGCGGCGTGGCGGCGCCCAGCCCAAAGGCCAGCGCGCCGCTGTCGGACAGGCCGATGCGGCGCTCGCACCAGCCATTCCCGCTGCGGAGAAACTGGCGAATGGGCAGAGCGTCGAAGAATTCATTGGCGATCAGGAACAGCGGCTGCTCGGGCAGGGCGTCGACATGGTCGTGCCATTGCGGGGCATAGCCCGCCAGCGCGTCGGCCTGTGCCTTTCGCAGGGTTGGCGAGGCCTCCACCAGGTGCAGCTGCATTGCGGCGTGAAAGCCGGGCACGGCGCGGGTGGCGCGCAGCAGATCTGTCATCAGGGTGCCGCGACCGGGGCCAAGCTCAGCCAGGGTGAAGGCCGCGGGCGCCCCCTGATCCAGCCAGCTTTGCGCCAGTGCGAGGCCCAGCAGTTCACCGAACATTTGGCTGATTTCCGGCGCGGTGGTGAAATCGCCCTTGGCCCCCAGCGGGTCGCGAGTGGTGTAGTAGCCAAAGCGCGGATGCAGCAGGCAATCAGCCATGTAGTCGGCGACCGACATCGGTCCCTCTGCCCGGATGCGGGCGCTGAGATGATCGGTCAGGCTCATGCGGTGCGGGGCTCCGGTTGGCGTGCACGCAACAGGAAGAACAGGCCGATGGCAATCATCGGCAGCGACAGCGCCTGGCCCTGGGTGAGGCCAATGCCGTCGATATGCCAGGCCAGGCCCAGCGGGTTGCCGGGGGTGACGAACTGGGCATCGGGCTGGCGGACAAACTCCACCGCGAACCGGGCGAGGCCATAGCCCGCCAGAAACATGCCCAAGATGCGCCCCGGCGCGTGCAGGGCATTGCGGCGCCAGACCATATACAGCAGCAGCGTGCCGAGGATCAGACCCTCCAGCGCGGCCTCATAGAGCTGCGAGGGGTGGCGGGCGCAGAGCTGCCCCAGCGCCTGGCCGCAGTCTTGGGCCAGCCGACCGGGAAAGGCGACGCCCCAGGGCAGATCGGTGGGACGGCCCCAAAGCTCGGCGTTGATGAAATTGGCAAGCCGCCCCAACAGCAGGCCGGGGGCCACCACATGGGCCACCAGATCGGCCATTTGCAGGCGCGGAATCCTGTGGCGGGCGGCGTAGATCCAGGCGGCCAGCACCACGCCGAGCAGCCCGCCGTGAAAGGCCATGCCGCCCTTCCAGATTTGCAGGATCTCCACCGGGTTCTGCACGTAATAGCCGGGGTTGTAGAACAGCACCGAGCCGAGCCGACCGCCAAGGATCACGCCGAGGATGACCCAGGTCAGCAGATCCTCGACCTGTTCGGGCTTCATCGGGGGCTGCTGGGCGGGCCACAGGCCGGGGCGGCGCAGGGCGGCCACTGCCAGCCGCCAGGCGATGACGATCCCGACGATATAGGCCAGCGCATACCATCGCAGCGCGAACTCGAAGGAGCCGAGGGAGATTGAAAAGATCTCGGGCGAGAGGTCGGGGAAGGGGATCAGGGCCTGCATGCGGGATGAATGCCTTTGTGCGGTTGGGGAAGTCAACGGCTTGCAGCCGCGCCGATGGTTGCCCATATAAGGTGCAACCCTGTCACGGAGAAGACGATGCAGAGCCGCAACAAGATCCTGGACGACATTTCCCAGCTGATGACCAATGCGATGGGCGTGGCCCAGGGCGCCAAGGACGAGGCGGAAACCGCGATGAAAGGCATGCTGGATCGCTGGCTGGCCGACCGCGACTTCGTCACCCGCGAGGAGTTCGACGCGGTGCGCGCCATGGCGCAGAAGGCACGTGAGGAAAACGCGGCGCTGAAGGCCCGGCTGGACGCGCTGGAGGCCTCTGACAAGAGCTGACCCCTGGCGTCGCCGACGCTGCCGGAGCCGACAAGGCCCCATGGGCCGGACGTTACGGATTGCCATCAACCCGCTGCGGCGCAGGCTGTAGCGGGTTTTTCCGTGCCCGGCGCCGTCAGCGGGGCGCTGTCCTAGGGTAAGGCGCAAGATATGGGCGGCGATCCGCGCTAGCATTTCCCAGTTCTGGCCGGCATCTAGGGGGCTGTGGATAGTTCATCCACAAGTTATTGCAGTTATCCCCCAAATAAAGGGTTGCCAGAACTCTCATTCCGAACCACCATATCTAGTAGGGAGCGGGGATGCCTCCCCGAGCCTCAATATAAAAACTGGCCGCAGGGGGCGCTGCCACGCCCGTCAGGGTCAGGGATCAAGAGAGGTGGAAACATGGCACTATCCGAGCTTCAGCTGGAAGAGGACGTCCATCCCATCGACATCGTCGAACACCTGGCTTCGCATCACGATTGGGATTTCGACCGGGTCGGGGACGACCAGATCGCCATGTCGGTCGAAGGCCAGTGGCGCACCTATTCGCTGACCCTCGCCTGGTCCGGCTATGAGGAATGCCTGCGGCTGGTGTGCAGCTATGAGATGGAGCCGCCAGAGGCGGAGCTGCCGCGGCTTTATGAGCTGATCAACTGCATGAACGACCAGTGCTGGGAGGGCGGCTTTACCTATTGGGCCGATCACAAGCTGATGCTGTTCCGATATGGTCTGATGCTGGCGGGCGGCCAGATGCCGAGCCCGCAGCAGATTGATGCCATGTTGACGGCGGCGGTGGCCAATGCCGAGCGCTATTACCCGGCAATCCAGCTGGCGGTCTGGGGCAAGCGCAAGCCGGCGGATGCCTTGCAGGTCGCCATTGCAGAGGCCTACGGGCGGGCGTAAACCTAGCCCCGAACCTGACAATCAAGGGGAGGGGTTACACCATGGACATGACTGAGATTGCCGCGCGGGGGCTGGTGCTGCTGGGCTGCGGCAAGATGGGCTCGGCAATGCTGGCCGGGTGGCTGGAGGGCGGTTTGCCTGCCAGTGCGGTCTGGGTGGTCGACCCCAACCCGTCGGACTGGCTGCAAGGCACCGGTGTTCACATCAATGGAGAACTGCCAGCCGCACCGGGCATCGTGCTGATCGCCGTGAAGCCGCAGATGATGGGCGAGGCGCTGCCCACCCTGCAAAGCTATGGCAATGGTCAGACGCTGTTCATCTCGGTGGCGGCGGGCACCTCTATCGCGACATTTCAGAACATCCTGGGGGCTGAGACCCCGATCGTGCGGGCGATGCCCAATACACCTGCCGCCGTTGGCCGTGGTATCACCGCGCTGATCGGCAACGCCCATGCCGGCCCCAGGGATCTGCAACGCGCCGAAGGGCTGTTGCAAGCGGTGGGGCAGACCGTACAGCTGGAGAGCGAGAGCCAGATGGATGCGGTGACAGGCGTCAGCGGCTCGGGTCCGGCCTATGTGTTTCACCTGATCGAAACCCTGGCGGAGGCCGGCGTGGCGCAGGGGTTGCCCGCTGAGATGGCGATGAAGCTGGCCAAAGCCACCGTTGCGGGCGCCGGTGCGCTGGCAGAGGCTGCGGAGGAAGACCCCGGCCAGCTGCGTGTCAATGTGACCAGCCCCAATGGCACCACCCAGGCGGCACTGGAGGTGCTGATGGACGAGGCCGACGGTTTCCCGGCGCTGCTGAAGCGCGCGGTTGCGGCGGCGGCGGACCGCTCGCGGGAGCTGTCGCGTGGCTGAGATTTCCTTTGATGATTTCATGAAGGTCGACATCCGCGTGGGCGAGATCGTGCGTGCGGAACCCTACCCGGAGGCGCGCAAGCCCGCGATCAAGTTGTGGGTGGATTTCGGGGGGGAGCTGGGCGTCAAGAAAAGCTCGGCCCAGATCACCGCGCATTACACGCCGGAGGCTTTGCTGGGCAAGCAGGTGCTGGCGGTGGTGAACTTCCCGCCGCGCCAGATCGGCAAGTTCATGTCGGAAGTGCTGGTGCTGGGCCTGCCCGATGCGGAGGGTGAAATTTATCTGGCCGGGCCGGATGGCAAGGTGCCGCTGGGCGGAAGGATGCATTGAGATGAAGCTGTTGATTACACGGCCGATGACGGCCTCTGTTGAAGCGCGGGCGCGCGAGGCGTTTGCTGACGTGGAGATCCGTCACAGCACCGAGGTCATGCGCGAGGCGGACATGCTGCGTGCGCTGGCCGAGTTTGACGCGGTGGTGCCGACGCTGGGCGATCTGTTCTCGGCGGAGATCTTTGCCAAAGCGGGCACGCCGCGGTGCAAACTGCTGGCCAATTTCGGTGTTGGCTATAACCATATCGACGCCGAGGCCGCGCGGGCGGCAGGAGTCGAGGTGACCAACACGCCCGGCGCCGTGACCGATGCCACCGCGGATGTGGCGATGACGCTGATGCTGATGTCGGCCCGCCGTGCCTCGGAAGGGGAGCGGCTGGTGCGCGGCGGTGGCTGGCAGGGCTGGCATCCGACCCAGCTCTTGGGGCTGCACATGACCGGTAAACACGTGGGCATTGTCGGCATGGGGCGCATCGGCCAGGCGATTGCCCGGCGCTGTCATTTTGGCTTTGGCATGTCGGTGTCTTATGTGGCGCGGTCGGACAAGACGCTGGAGTTTCCGGCTGCGCGCGCCGACAGCCTCGCGGCCCTCGCGGCGGCGGTCGATCTCCTAGTGGTGGCAGTGCCCGGCGGCGCCGAGACCCGGCATCTGATTGATGCGCAGGTGCTGGCGGCGATGCCGGGCCATGCGCATCTGATCAATATTGCGCGCGGCGAGGTGGTGGACGAGGCGGCGCTGATCGCCGCGCTGCAGCAGCGCCGGATCGGCGGTGCGGGGCTGGATGTCTATGAGTTCGAGCCAGAGGTGCCACAAGCGCTGCGTGATCTCGACAACGTCACCTTGCTGCCGCATCTGGGCACCGCCACCGAGGAGGTGCGCAGCGCCATGGGCCATATGGCGCTGGACAACGTCGCGGCCTTTGCGGCGGGCGCGGTGCCGCCAAACCGCGTCTGAGCGGTCCGCTCAGACGTCTTTGGGCTAGTCGCGGCGTTCATCCCAAGCTGGATCGTCCCGCTTGATCTTGCGGGTCATCCAGACACCGGCGGGCCAGGATGCAAGCGCGGCGATGGCGACGCACACGGCAATGGATTGCCATGAATAAAAGCCCAATGTGAACGCGGCGATGATCAGTGTACCTGCGATGCAGGCCCCTGCCAGGCTGGCTATGTGAAAGCGCAGCCTGCCGGCAAGTGGATCGCGGACGGGCATGTGGGCCTCCTTTGGACGTGTCGGTTGCCCAAGTATAACACAAAACGGCCGGTCCGGGTTCCCGGGTCGGCAGACGTCTAGTCCGCCGCCATCGCCTGGCGCCAGTGGCGGCGGCACAGAGAGACATAGGTTTCATTGCCGCCGATCTGGACCTGGTTGCCGTCGGTGAGCACCCGGCCCTCATCGTCCTGTCGCACCACCATGGTGGCCTTCTTGCCGCAATGGCAGATGGTGCGCACCTCGCGCATCTCATCGGCCAGCGCCAGCAGCGTAGCGGAGCCGGGAAACAGCTTGCCCTGGAAATCCACCCGCAGCCCATAGGCCAGCACCGGCACCCGCAGGTCATCGACCACGCAAGCCAGCTGCCAGACCTGCGCGGGAGAGAGGAACTGGGCCTCGTCGACAAAGACCGCCGCCACCGGTCCCTGCGCCAGCCGCTGTTCGATGCGCACGAAGAGGTCGTCACCCTCGGCGAAGGTGTCGGCTTCCTGGCCGATTCCGATGCGGGAGGCGATTCTGCCGGCGCCGGCCCGGTCATCCAGTCGGGCGGTCAGCAGGTAGGTGTCCATGTTGTTTTCGCGGTAGTTGTGCGAGGCCTGCAGCAGCACCGTCGACTTGCCCGCGTTCATGGTGGAGTAGTGGAAATAGAGCTTGGCCATGGCGTGGGTTTACCCGCGGCGGCGGATGGGGAAAACCAAAACTTGGGCCGGATCGCGAATTTGGCAGCAGACTGTGGCGGGCTGGCGCTGGCTTCTGGCCGGGGTCGGAAGGCCCGCCGGGGCTGACGCGGCGGGGTGGAACAAAACCCCTGTAGGTGCCATCGTCAATTGCCCCGGTAGGCACAGTTCCGGGCAGAACAATTGCCCTGGTTGCAGAATGTCACTCACCCATCCCACATCGCACCGAACAACAGGTGCGTCTGCACCATGCCACTCGCTAAATCCCTGAAAACCTGAGGGATGGATTAGGTATCGCAATTCCTCTACAACTTGGTAATGGGAAATTAACCGCCGAGTTCCCCTTTGGGGGGCCGCGACCGTGCCAGGTAGGATTTTTATGGCTGAGATTGGGACGTATTTGAAAAAGCACACTGAGGCGCTGGTGAAAGATGTGGGCATCGAAGCTGCCTGTCAGATCACCGGCAAGTCCAAGGCGACTGTGGGGCGCTATTACTCTGAGAATGCGGAACATGCGGACCGGTTCATGCCGGTGGACGCGGTGGCCAGGCTGGAAGGTGCGGCCTCTTATCCGCATGTGACCTCGGCGCTGGCGGATCTGAAGAACATCACCCTGTCCTATAACGGCAACGGCAGCGCAGAAGAGACTGGCCGCAGTGGCGGGGTGAACGCCGACGTGATCGCGTTGAGCCAGCGATTTGCCCAGTTGATGAGCGAATACCAGGAGGCGATCGCGGATGGCATTATCACCGTGAACGAAGCCAAGCGCCTGTTGCGCGAAACCGTTTTGTTGCAGCAGGTGCTGCTGGATATGAAACTGCACCTGGAAGAAGAGAGCGCCTGAAGCATAGGGCACGCCTGCGTCGGCCGGGGGGGTGCCCACCTGCACCGCGGCCGGCTGACGCTTGCAGATCGTTACGGACACCAAGCCCCGGCCGCCGCGCCGGGGCTTTTTCATGTGCGTCTGCCGCGCCATGCAGGGCGGCTGCGCCGGGACGTCGGGTGGCGTGGGTGGCGTTAAACAATTGGGCGGCGGCTGCAACTTCAGGCGGTGCCAGGCAGCTGCGACTCGGGCGCGTTTTTGCCGCATTTGCGCCGCGAAGTTACCGCCACAGAGCAAAATCACCGGGAATGCAGAGGAAATCGGCAGGTATTCCTTTAACGAAGCCAGTCGGATTTTCGCTGCCTTTTCAGGTGTTTTTATTAAAAACATCGCGATGCATTAAGAAAACAAGGGCGTCTGGCAGCATCGGGGCGCTGTGGCAGGCGCGGTTTAGCAGTTTGTTAACCCTGCCACATTTCCCCCATGTTTCTGCCAGCGCGGCACCGCAGCCAGCCGCATTCCGGCCCCAGCGGTCACCCACGATGAGAGCAAGAAAAATGGAGTGGGTGATGAGATGTATTTTGGGAATGGCGGTCGCAGCCGCCTTGTTGGTCGCCGGCGGTGCGGCCCATGCCGAGGGCCGGGCGGCCCCGGTGCAATCCGTTCCGGGCTGGGAAGCGGTGGGGCGGCTTAATATCTCTGGGCGCAGCATGTGTACAGGCAGCCTGATCGCGCCCGATCTGGTGCTGACCGCGGCACATTGCCTGTACAGTCCCCGGAGCGGCCGGGCCGTGAACCCGCGGCGGATCAAGTTCGAAGCCGGGCTGATCGGGCGCCAGTCCAAGGCCGCGCGGCAGGTTGTGAAGGCGGTGTTGCACCCCGGTTACGATCACCGCAGCGGCGGAGAGGCCCAGAGCGGCGTGGACCTGGCCGTGCTGCGCCTGGACCGACCGATCAGCCCGCAGAGCATCCGGCCTCTGTCGCTGGCCGCAGCCCCGTCGCGCGGCGACCGGGTGGACGTGCTGTCCTATACCTATCACCAGTCGACCAGGCCCAGCCGCCAGAATGCCTGCCAGGTGCTGTCTGCGCGCCAGAGCATGATGGTGACGTCGTGTCGGGTGGATTTCGGCGCCTCCGGCTCGCCCGTGTTGCAGCTGCTGCCGGGGCGGCCTCCGCGTCTGGTGTCGGTGATCTCCGCCAAGGCGCGGATGGGCGGCAAACGGGTGTCGATTGCCACCGGGCTCAATCACTCGCTGCATTCGCTGATGCGGGAGGCGGGCTGATCCGATGACCCACCGCGCAGGCGGGCGTTGTTGCCATTATATCAATCGCGCCGTGGCTTTGGCCCCGGCGCGTGGGCTTGGCGGTTCCGGCCCGGGGCGCGGCGCGGTATGAACGGTGTGCCCGCCGCAACCGCGGTTCGGCCCATCCGTTCAGAGGTGTTACAGCAGCATGACCAGCCCGGCCCCCGCCGCCCGCGACGGCAAGATCCTTGAACGTGAGCTCAGCGCGCTGACGCTGGGCAGGGCGACGCTGCTGGACGCGGTGGTGCAGCCCCGGAACGGTGCCGCGGCGGCGCGGTTCTTCTTCAGCGCGGACAGTGCTGCCGACGGATTGGAACTGGCCGCCGCCGGGGGCGGGGCAGCCCCTGAGGTGACGCAGCACAACTTTGGCGGCGCGCCGGTGTTGGAGGCCGTGCTGACGGATGCCGCGCAGCCGGTCACGGTGCAGGTGGATGACGCCGCCTGGCAGGTGTCGCCGCAGGTGGCCGAGCTGGAGTTGCTGGCCGGGTTGAACGTGTTGGCGGCGGTGCGCAACGGCGAATCCCCCGAGATTGCGGCCGACTGGCTGAGGTACCATGCAGAGCAGCATGGCATGCAGGCGGCGGTGATTCTGGACCGGGCTGCACCACAGGCCAGCCACGACTTCGTGCGCGCCTTGCGGCCGCTGGTCGAAGGCATCGACGGGGTGCAGCGGGTGGTGGTGGTGCAGTGCAAGCTGCCCCTGGGCAAGCCGGACTTGCCGGAGGAGGCGCACCCGTTCAACGTGCCGGGCGCGCCAGGCAAGGACCGTATGGAGGTGCCAGCCGCCGATCCCTGGCGCGCGCCGCTGGGTGAGTTCCTGATCTATGAGATCCTGCGCGCCCGCTTTCTGGGGCAGGCGCGGGCGGTGGCCAATATCGACCTGTTCGATCTGCTGGCACCGGGCGAGGGCGACACTGTCTTTGACCGCGCTGTTGCCGCGCCTTCGGGCTGTGTGCGGCTTGGCGGGGTGCAGGCCTACCCTTGGCGGGTACGCCATGGCAGCGCTGCTGGTTTTGGCGATCACATCTGCACCCAGTTCGATTCCGATGCGTTGCGACCGCGCTGGTGTCTGGCACCTGCGCAGGCGCCGCAGGACTGCATCTGGCGGCTGGTCCGGGTGGTGGGCACTGCGCCCGCGCCGGATGAGGTGGCGCTGTTCTACCGTTGTATGGCGCTGCGACACCCGAGTGAGAGCATCTCGGCGATCGTGCCGAAGACCAGCCTGGTGGAGACGCCGCCCTTGCTGGCGTTGGCGCAGGAGTATTTTGCGGCAAAGCCGGTGCGCATCCCGCAGGAGCACCTGCAGCGCCCCAGTGGCGGCAGGCGGCGCACTGCCATCGTCACCACGATGAAGAACGAAGGCCCCTTCATTCTGGAATGGCTGGCCTATCACCGGATGATCGGGGTTGATGATTTCCTGATTTACACCAACGACTGCACCGATGGCACCGACACTCTGTTGCAGCTGTTGCAGGACAAGGGGCTGGTGCAGCACCGCGAAAACCCGTTTCGCAACACCGACCTGAAACCACAGCATGCAGCCTTGCAGGCCGCCGAGGAAGAACCGCTCATTCAGAACGCCGACTGGGTGGTCTGCATGGATGTGGATGAGTTCATCAACATCAAATGCGGCGCGGGGCGGTTGGAGGATCTGTTTGCGGCGGTGGGCGATGCCAACATGATCTCAATGACCTGGCGGCTGTTCGGCAACAATGACCAGCGTGACTTCACCGGCGATCTGATCCTGCGCGACTTTACCCGCTGTGCCCATGAGGTGACCCGCAAGCCGCATCAGGCCTGGGGCTTCAAGACGCTGTTCCGCAACGACGGTATTTTCAAGAAGCTGGGGGTGCATCGCCCTAAGGGGCTGAAGCCGCAGCTGTGGCAGGACATCCGCTGGGTCAACGGCTCTGGCCAGCCGATGCCGCGGGAGATGTTTCGCAACGGCTGGCGGTCGTCGCTGTCGACCTACGGCTATGACCTGGTGCAGCTGAACCACTATGCGGTGCGCAGCGCCGAGAGCTTTCTGGTCAAGCGCGACCGCGGCCGGGTCAACCATGTCGACCGCGATCAGGGGCTGGCCTATTGGTTTCGGATGAACAACAACGCCGAGGAGGAACGCTCGATCCAGCGGATGATTCCGGCGCTGGAGGCGGAGCTGGCGCGGCTGATGGCCGATGCTGAGATTGCCGCGGCGCATGAGCACGCCTGCGCCAAGCACCGCGAGAAGATCGCCGAGCTGAAACAGCGCGACGACATGCTGGTACTGTTTCAGGAGCTGACCAGCGAGCGGCTGCAAAAGCTGTCGCGGCTGCATGCGCATTTTGGGGCGAATGTGTTTCTGAGCGGTCCCGAGGTGATCCCGGAGGAGATCACCGACAAGGCGCCGGGCAGCGATTTCTGGTTCACGGTGAAGCGCGGCGAGACCACGCATTAGCCGCCCCTGCGCGCCGATTGACAGGTTTTTTGGCCGGGGTCTAAAATTCGCCATAAAGTTTCCGCACGTCTATTGGCCAGTTGTGGATCGTTCAAGGGGCAGAAAACATGGGACTTCCCACCATAGCGTCGCTCTGGGTCGGGCCTGAGCTCAGCTGGCTGGAACAGCTGTGCCTGAAATCCTTTGTCGACCATGGCCACCCGGTGATCCTGTACACCTATGACAGCGTTCAGGGCGTGCCCGAGGGTGTCCAGATCGCCGACGCCAACGAAATCCTGCCCGCCGACCGCATTATCCGCCATGCCCGCACCGGCAGCTCGGCCTATCACGCCGACGTCTTCCGGCTGCATATGTTGCGCCAGACCGATTACATCTGGGCCGACACCGACGCCTATTGCTGCCAGCCCTGGACGATCAAGGGCAAGCATTTCCACGGCTGGATCTCCGACGACAAGCCAATGGTGAACAACGGTGTGCTGCGGCTGCCCAAGACGTCGAAAACGTTGAAGGCGATGCTGAAGTTCACCAGCGACGAATACCCCATTCCGCCTTGGTACAGCGCCGAAAAACAGGCCGAGTTGCAGGCGTTGAAGGATGCCGGGCAGGGGGTGCATGTCTCCTTGCTGCCCTGGGGGGTCTGGGGACCGGACGCGCTGACGTGGTTTTTGCAGGAGACCGGCGAGGTGGCGCAGTCGCGGCCCGGCCATGTGATCTATCCGGTGCCGTTCAAGCTGGCGGGGGTGGTGTTGAACCCCAACCGTGCCAACAAGGCGCGCGGGTTTATCCGCGACGATACGCTGTCGATCCATTTCTGGGGCCGCCGGTTCCGCAATATTGCCGCCAAATACGGCGGCGTCCCGGCACTGGGAAGTTACGTGCATGACCTGCTGACCAAACACGGCATCGACACCGAGGCGACACGTCATCTGCTGGAACCCGCCGCCGAGGAGGAGACCATGGCCCCCATTGACCCGGAAACGCTGGATTTTTCCATGTTCGGCGACCAGGACGTGGCCAACATCCTTTTGCAGCGCTCTGAGCTTGCCGCCTCAGGCCAGACGATCAAGGATTGGATGGCAGGGGATGAGGCGCTGTTGCTGCAAGAGGCCCGCGCGCAGCGGGATCAGATCCTGGCGGACTCGATCCGCATCGCCGAGCGCGAGTGCGGCTTTTTCCTGAATGCGACCGATGACATCGCGCCCAAACGCGCTGCCGACATCGGCTGCGGCTATGCCTTTGCCAGTCTGCTGCTGCATCGCCGCTATGGCTGCGAGCTGGTGCTGATCGACATCGAGGAGGGCAATGGCCGCCACTTCGGTTTTCAGGGCGAGGCAGCGGGGTACACCAGCCTCGAGACCGCTCGCGCGTTCCTAGAAAAGAACGGCGTTCCGTCAGACAAAATCACCACGCTCAACCCCAAGACGCAGGATGCCGACGCGCTGGCGCCGGTTGATTTGGTCATCAGCCTGGCCTCCTGCGGGTTCCATTACCCGGTCGGCACCTATGAGACGCTGTTTTCCAAGCAGATCACCGCCGGCGGCGGTATCGTGCTGGACATCCGCAAAGGGTCGGGCGGGATCGGTGCGATGAAGGCCTTTGGCGCGGTGGAGGTGCTGGAGAAACATGCCAAATACTCCACCGTGCTGACACGGGTTGCGGCAGCTGACACCTGATCGGGGGAGGGCTTTAACCCTTTGCGGTTAGGGTCGTCTGCAACAGGTCACGCGCTGATGGCGCGGCGGCAAGGGGGCCCCCCCCGTAGGGCGGGCAGAAAGGGTGAAGGGCCGTAATGATCGCGGAGCATGTGGATTTCAAATCGGTGCTACCGGCGCTGGACGTGGACGAGGTGCGCAGCGTGGCCGATGTCAACGGTCAGGCGGTGGCACTGTGCGTCCTGTTGCACCAGCGTTATGGTTGCCGCCTGACCTATGTGAGCCTCGACCGCAAGGGGCGGTACGTGCCGCCGGATGCCGACAGCCTGCGCGCCTGGCGGGCAGAGCTGGCTGACGCCGGTGTCGACGACGAGGCGATCCAAGTGCAGGATAGCGCACAGCCGCAGCAGAGCCATGACGTGATCCTGGCGCTGAACAGCTTTGGCGTGCGCCACAAGATCCAGAATATGAAACCGCTGCTGGACCAAGCCCTGCATCCGCTGAGCCGACTCGTGATCGAGATCCGCAAAGGTTCGGGTAGCTATCCGTTTCTGAAGGCCTATGGCAGTTGCAACACGCTGCTTGCGCCGCAGGCAGAGCACACCGGACTGGCGGTTTTGTCGCCGGAACCGCAGCAGGTGCAGCCACCCTCCGGGGCGTGGTCGGCGCTGGCGCGACAACTGGCAGGGGACGAGGGGTTCTTCGACGAGCTGGAAGAGCACTCCTTTTTGTTCATGCCGCGGGGGCGCACGCTGGTTGTGACCTTTGACAACCTTGATATTGCGATGACCAAGCGCGAGGACCGGCGGCCCTGGGGCTTCAGCTTTATCGAGGCGCAGGGCTGGTCGATGCTGGGGGTGATGGCCAACGGCTGGACCTGGTTTCGCCACGCGGAGGTCACCGCCAAATTCGAGGCGTTGCGCGACAGCGGCTTTTTCGAGCGTTTCGACCGGGTGGTGTTCTACGGTGCCTCCATGGGGGGCTACGCGGCGGCGGCCTATGCGGCGGCGGCGCCGGGATCAACGGTGTTTGCGATCAGCCCGCAGTCGACCCTCGACAAGAGCCTGGTACCCTGGGAGATGCGCTACAAGAAGGTCTGGGAGCGGGATTTCTCTGGTCCCTTCGGCGACGCTGCGCTGGCCAGCCAGGGCGCGGGGGAGGTGCATGTCATGTTTGACCCTTACGTTGCGCCGGACGCGGGCCACGCGGCGCGGTTCACCGGTGCCAATGTCACCTTCTGGCGCTGTCCGTTGCTGGGGCACCGGCTGGGATCGTCGTTGCAGCAGATGGGGATCCTGCAGGACATCGCCACCGGCGCGATCAGCGGCAGTCTGACCCCGCAGCAGTTCCGGCGGCTGTTGCGGCGGCGGCACGATTTTGCGCGCTATCAGCGCGAGCTGGCCAACCTGGCGCTGGAGCGGGGCCATCCGCAGCTGGCGCGGAAGGTCTGCGATTACGTGCTGCGTCAGCGCGACGACCGCTATTTTCGACGCCTGCGGCAACGGTTGTGATCGCCGTGGGCATATGCGATGCAAGAGCCCGGATCGCCGCGGGACACCAGCCGTTGCCCGCCCGGCCAGACACGGACTGAGGTAACCGGCACCATGCGTGACATCACCATCGCCCTGCACGTCGGAGCGCCAAACACCGACAACGGCCAGCTGACCTGGTCGCTGCGCAAGGACGCGGAGCGGCTGTTGGACCAGGGTGTGATGATCCGGCGGCCGGGCACCTATCTGAAGGCGGTCACCGACATGCTGCGCAAACAGGAGCAGGATTTCGTCACCGATCAGGAACGCGACGCGCTGCTGGCGCATCTGGTCAAGGACCATGATGTCGATCGGCTGATCCTGACCAGCTCCAGTTTTCTGGGGGTGCCGGGCTGGATGCTGAGCGGCGGCCAGCTGTTTCGCAACGCAGGCCGCAACACCGCGGCGCTGCGGGGGCTGTTTCCAGAGAACCCTTGTGAATTCTTCCTGGGCCTGCGTGATCCGGCGACGCTGATCGGGCCGGTGTTTCGCTCGCAGTCCAGCCGCACCTGGCAGGAGTTTGCGGGCAAGGCGGATTTTCTGAACCTGCGCTGGTCGGAGGTGATTTCCGACATTCAGGCGCGCAATCCGGGCTGCCGGGTCACCGTCTGGTGCAACGAGGAAACGCCGGTGATCTGGCCCAATATCCTGGGCCATGTGACCGGGCTGGGTGACCGGTTCCGCTTCTCGGGGGAGTTGGACATCACCCGCGGCATCATCTCGGAAGCAGGGTATGAGCGGTTGGAGACCTATCTGGCGAGCCGCCCCGGCCTGAGCGAAGAACAGCGCGAGCGGGTGCGGGAGCTGTTCCTGACCTATTTTTACAGCGAGGACGCGGTGGAAGAGGAGATCGACCTGCCCGGCTGGTCGCAGGCGCTGGTGGATCATATGGGCGAGGCCTATCTTGCCGATACCGAGCTGATCCGAGCCATGCCCGGCGTCACTTTTGTGAGCTGAGCGCCCCGCGCCGGTACACCGGGCGCATCAGAATGGCGGTCAGGTACATCGGCACCTGATAACAGCCGAGAAAGATCAGCAGCGGCTCTGTGGTGGCTGCGGGCAGGGCGATCAGGAACAGAGCAAAGTTGCGGTTGCCGGCGACCACGGAGACAGCCACCGCGCCACTGCCCGCGCGTCGGCGCATCACCGCGTAGGTCAGCATCTGCAGGCCGAGGTTGGCGACCAGGGCAAACCCCATCCAGCGCAGGACCAGCCACGGGTCCTGCCGCAGGGCAGGCCCCAGTGCCGCCATCAGCGCCACCACGATCACCGCCAGCGCGATCACTGTCAGACCGTCGATGGCGGCGGCCTGATCGGCGCTGAGCTGCGGCCGGGTGAACCGCCGCAGCAGAAATCCCGCGGGCACCACCAGACCGAGGGTCGCCACCAGCCGACTGGCGGCGTGCAGAACCTGGGTGAGGGTGTCCAGACCGCCCAGACCGGGGGTCAGCAGGAAGACCGGGATCACCGTCAGTGGCATCAGGGCGGTGCCCAGGATCAACAGCCGGAAAGCGGCCTCCGGCGGGTGCCCCAGCAGCGCGGTGATATTGGCGCTGCCGGTCACCGACGGCGCGCTGAGCATCAGGATCAGGGCCAGAACCGCTGGGGTAGCAGAAAGGCCCAGCAGCGTCGCCAGCCCCAAGGCCAGCAGGGGCAGCGCCAGTTGCAGCAGCGCCACCGCCGATAGGGTGCCCAGCCCGTCCCGCAGCCCGCCCGCAGCCCGGCCCAGTCCGATCCGATAGGCGTTCAGGAACAACAGCGCGGCCACCATCTGCGGCAGCCAGGGCCGCAGCACCGCTGCCAGTCCGGGCAGCAGCAAGCCAGCCAGCAGCCCCAGCACCAGCGCAGACCGACCATGGCGGGCGGCAAGCGCCAGCAGGCCCGTCATCGGACCGAGCCCGATGCCAGTGGTCGGCTGCTCTCGCAGCGCCGCGATGACCTAATCGAACGACGCAGCACCCCGATCATGCCAGCAGCAGCAACCAGAACCAGATGGTGAAGATGCTGACTCCGGTGGCGATCAGAACCGAGGAGGCCGCCACCCGTTTGGCGCGTCCATACATGCTGGCAAAGATATAGCCGTTGAACCCGGTGGCCATGGAGGCATTCAACACGCCCGAGCGGAACAGATCCTGCGGCAGTGCCAGCGCCGAGCCCATCAGCCAGACGATTGTCGGGTGGATCATCAGGGAGGTAAAGCAGACGAATAGGATCGCGCGCAGATCGCCCTCGGGTCGGTATTGCACCAGCACGCCCCCCAGCGCGAACAGCGCGCCGGGCAGGGCGGCGCGGATCACCAGCGACAGCGCCTCATCCACCACCAGCGGGATGGTGATGCCGGAAAAATTCACTGCAAACCCAAGGGCGATCCCGAGGATCAGCACATTGCGGAACATCGCGTTCAGCACCGCGGAGACGGTCTTGACCCCGCCCGCACCCCGATTGCGCAGGATCTCCATCACGGTGATCCCAAGGCCGTAGCAGAACGGCGAGTGAAAGGCGATGATCGCATAGTTGCCGGTCAGGTTCTCCGCACCAAAGGCGCGTTCGGTGATCGGCAGCCCCAGCAGCACCGAGTTGGAAAACAGGCAGCAAAAGCCGATCACAACGCAGTCTTCCCAGTCGCGTTTGAACAGGATGCGGGCGCCGAACAGGCCAATCATGAAACAGGTGAAGGCGCCGGTGTAAAAGCTGGCCAGCAGCCGGGGGTCAAAACTGGCCGACAGATCCAGCGTGGCGATCGCCTTGAACAGCAGGCAGGGAATGGCAAAGCTTTGGGTGAACTTGGCCAGCCCGTCGATGTGGCCTTGGGTGAAGAACCCCTTGCGAGTCGAGATGTACCCGGCTCCGATCACCAGAAACACTGGCAGAATGACATCAATCAGGGTTTGAAACACGGGCGGGGTCCTTGGGAAAATCGGGGTGATGCAATGGGGTGGCTCAAATGCGTGCCAGCTGTTGCGCGGTGCCGCTTCAGTCCTCCAGTCGGATCACCATGCCGTCATAGGCCGGGGTGATATGGTCCGGGGTTTCGGCCGCGACCGTGGCGTAATCCATGTCGTTGTGCATGTTGGTGATGATGCCGCGCCTTGGGGCCATGCGCGCAAACCACTCCAGCGCCTCGGCGAGGCAGAAATGCGTCGGATGGGGGCTGCGGCGCAGACCGTCGAGGATCCAGACGTCGAGATTTTCCAGCTCGGGCAGGGCGGCATCGGGAATGGCAGAGACATCCGGCAGATAGGCCAGACCGCCGATGCGGAAGCCCAGCGAGTCGATGGACCCATGTTCGACCTCGAACGGGCGAAAGGAAATCTCGCCACCGGGGCCGTTGATCGTGAACGGGCCGGAGATACTCCTGAGGTCGAGGATCGGCGGGTAGGGGGAGCCTTCGGGCTGCACGAAGACATAGCCAAAGCGGCTCAGCAGGTCATTCTGGGTGGGGCCGTCGGCATAGACGGGAATGCGCTGGCGCATGTTGAAATAGACCATGCGCAGATCGTCGATGCCGTTCATGTGGTCGGCATGGGAGTGGGTATAGACCACCGCATCAAGGCGGCTGACGCCGGCGTCCAGCAGCTGGTTTCGCATGTCGGGCGAGGTATCGATCAGCACCGAGGTGGTGCCGTCGGGGCCGTCGCGCTCGACCAGCAGCGAACAGCGTCCGCGACGATTGCGGGGGTTGGCGGGATCACAGTCGCCCCAATGGCCACCGATGCGCGGCACCCCACCGGACGACCCGGAACCAAGGATGGTGAAGCGCATCTCGGTCATCACGCGGCGGCCTCATACTGGGCGGCCTTCCAGAACAACCGATCAAAATTCGCCTGCGTTTGGGCGGCGAAATCGGCGTAGTCCATGCCAAAGACCTCCGCCCCGACCTTGGCAGTGAAGGCGGTGTAGGCGGGCTCGTTGCGTTTGCCGCGGTAGGGCGGCGGCGCCAGGTAGGGGGCGTCGGTCTCGACCAGGATGCGCTCCACCGGGGCGGCGGCGAAGATGTCGCGCAGCTCCTGGCTCTTGGGGAAGGCGGCGATGCCGGACATCGACAGGTAAAACCCGAGATCCAGCGCCGCGCGGGCCAGCTCGGCGGAGGAGGAGAAGCAGTGCATCACGCAGCTGTAGGCACCGTTGGCCATTTCCTCGGTCAGGATGCGGGCCATGTCGTCATCGGCGGCGCGGGCGTGGATGATCAGCGGCAGGCCGGTGTCGCGCGCGGCGGCAATATGGGTGCGCAGGGACTGCTGCTGCACCGCGGCGCTGTCGGCGGTGTAGTGGTAGTCCAGCCCGGTTTCGCCGATGCCGACGAACTTGGGGTGTTTCGCCAGCGCCGTCAGCTCATCCACCGTGACCAGCGGCTCTTCGGCGGCGCTCATCGGGTGGGTGCCTGCGGCGTAGAACACCGGCGCATGGGCTTCGGCGATGGCGCGCACGGTGGGTTCGTTCTTCAGCTTGGTGCAAATCGTCACCATCCGGGTGACACCGGCCGCGGCGGCGCTGGCCAGCACCTCGTCCAGCTTGCCCTCGAAATCGGGGAAGTCCAGGTGGCAGTGGCTGTCGGTAATCTGGGGGGTAGTCTTGGTCATGGATCCTCTGGCGCGACATGTCCGGCGCCGGGCAGCTGCGCTCAGCGCGACGCGGTTTCCTGCATCTTGAAAACCGTATCTAGGACAAGGGCGGCGGGGTCAAGGTTCACCGCCTGGCCGTGGCGGGCGCGGGCCGTGACCTCAGCCGAGAGATCGGCCCAGGCGCGGCCCTTGCGCGGATCGGGTGCCAGTCGCGCCAGCATCTCGGCCTCTTGCGGGGCGGCTTCGGGCACCGGGGGCGTGCCGGTGGCACCGGTGCGCGCCAGCCGTGCGAGCGCCATTTCGGTGAGCGACAGCAGCAATTCGAACCGTGCCGCAGCGCCGCGCTGGGCGGCCGCCTCGGCCAGGGCCATGGCGCGCTGGCGGTCCAGCCGGGGCAGAGAGGCCAGAATTTGCACCAGCTCAGCATAGATCTTGAGCCCGCCGAGGTTGATGAGGCGCAGGGCCGCCCCGACCGAGCCGCCGGCAAGGGCGGCGAGATTGTCCATGTTGTCCGGCAGCGCAACTTCGGACTGCGCCAGGGCCTCCTGCATCTCTGCTGCTGACAGCGGCCCCAGCCGCAGCGTGCGGCAGCGCGAGCGGATCGTCGGCAGCAGCCGCGAGGGCTGATGCGAGATCAGCAGCAGCGTGGTGCGGGCGGGGGGCTCCTCGAGCATCTTGAGCAGAGCGTTGGCGGCGCTGACGTTCATGTCGTCCGCGGCATCGACGATCACCACCCGCCGCCCGCCATCGGTGGCCGAGAGACCAAAGAAGCGGTTCAGCTTGCGGATGTCGTCCACCACGATTTCGTTGCGCAGCTTTTCCTTGTCGTTGTAGCTGCGGGTGATTGCCGCCAGCCCCGGTTCCGCCAGCGCCTGAATGCGGTGCGAGACCGGATGATCGGGGTCGATGTCCAGGCTGGTCGGCGGCGGCGGCGCGCCAAACAGCCCGTCGTCGGCCGGGGGCGTGGCCAGCAGGAAGCGTGCGATGCGCCAGGCCAGCGTGGCTTTGCCGACGCCCTGCGGGCCGGTCAGCAGCCAGCCGTGGTGCAGCCGGTCGGAATTGTAGGCGGTGAGGAAATCCTGCTCTGCCGCCTGCTGGCCGATCAGCCGCCGGGTTTCACGCGGGTGCGGCGCGCCTTCGGCCTGGTCGGCGCGCGGCAGCGCCTCGTCGGTGCTCATGCCAGAACCCCGTCAACATGTTTGCGCACATCGGCGGCCACCGCCGCCATCGGGCGGGCGCCGTCGATCACCCGGAAGCGGTCGGAAAACTCCTGCGCCAGCGACAGAAACCCGGCGCGCATCTTTTCCTGCAAGGCGACGCCAAAATCCTCGAAGCGTTCCTCGGTTCCCTGCCGTCCCTTGGCGCGGGCCAGACCCTCAGCCGGGTCCATGTCGATGAGCAGCGTCAGGTCCGGTTCGCGCCCGATCATCAGCTGGTGCATCTGGTCGACAGCCGCCCTCAAATCGCCGCGCGACAGCCCCTGGTACATCCTTGTGCTGTCGGCAAAGCGGTCGCAGATCACCACCTTGCCTGCCGCCAGCGCGGGGTCAATGGTGCGTTCCAGGTGGTCACGGCGCGCCGCCATGAACAACAGCAGCTCGGTTTCCGCCGACCAGCGGTCGGGCGCGCCCTCCAGCACCAGGCGGCGGATTTCCTCCGCCCCCTTGGAGCCGCCGGGCTCGCGCGTCAGCACCACCTCGCGGCCTGCCTCGCGCAAGGAGTCAGCCAACAAGCGGCATTGCGTTGATTTGCCGGAGCCGTCGATGCCTTCGAAGGTGATGAACAGGCCGGCTGCGCCGCCGTCTGTCACAACGCGCCCTCAGGCCCGTTCAGGAAGCGCTTGATCAGCACCTGCGCCGCAGTGCGGACCTGCACCACAAAACCGCCGCGGGGCACGTCATTGGCGGCGACCAGCGGCAGCCGCACCTCCGGCAGCTCCTCTGGTTGCAGCACCAGTTCCGCCAGCCGCTGCCCCTGTTTCACAGGGGCTTCGATCGGGCCGCTGTAGACCACTTCGCCCTCGATCTTGGCAGAGGTCAGCGACGGCAGCAGGATCTCCAGATCGCTGGCAGGCACCAGCGCTACCGATCCTGCGGCACCGCGCCAGATTTCGGCCTCAGCGATGGTGTCGCCTTCTTTGGCGACAGTTTTCTTGGTGAATTGGCGAAACGACCAGTTAACGAGGGCCTCGGCCTCCTCGGCGCGGGCGCGTTCGTTGGCCATCCCGGTGATCACGAAGATCACCCGCCGGTCGCCCTGCTTGGCAGAGCCGACGAGCCCATAGCCGGCTTCCTCGGTGTGGCCGGTCTTGAGCCCGTCCGCACCAATTCCCAGTTGCAGCAGCGGGTTGCGGTTGCGGGTGTTGGAAGGCGCGCGGCCGTCAAATTCGAACGACGTCTCGGCAAACAGCGGGTAGTATTCCGGGAAATCCTCGATCAGCCGTTCGGCCAGAAGCGCCAGATCATGCACCGACATGCGGTGCCCGGCGGCGGGCCAGCCGTTGGAATTGGCAAAGGTGGACGCGGTCATGCCCAGCTCCTGGCCGCGTTTGGTCATGTAGCGTGCAAAGCCGGCTTCGGTGCCATCCGGGCTCAGCGCCTCTGCGACCACGGCGCAGGCGTCATTGCCCGACAGCACGATGATGCCACGCAATAGGTCCTCGACCCGCACCCGGTCGGTGGTGTCGAGGAACATGGTGGAGCCGCCATAGCTCATCGCGTGTTCGCTGACCGGCAGAGTTTCATCGAGCGAAAGCCGCCCGTCGCGCAGTGCCTCAAACGCGACGTAGAGTGTCATCAGCTTGGACATGGAGGCCGGCGGCAGCGGCACATCGGCATTCTTGTCCAGCAACACCGTGTCGGTGCCAGCATCCAGCACATAGGCGGCGCGGGCCTTGGTATCAAAGGCCGCCGCCGAAATAGCCGAGACGCTGACCAGAAGGCCAGCTGCCAGCCCCAGCCGCAGGGTGGCCAGCAGCCCGCGTCCGGTCCGTGTCAATGTCAGGTTAGTTGGAGACAGCATAGGCATCCGCAAATCCGGTTTCCTTTACGCTTTTCAACAATTGGGTGCGTTCCGATTTGTTCTGCGCCGGACCGACCAGAACCCGCCAGAAGGCTTTGCCGTTGGTGGAGTGTTCCCGCAGCACCGGCACCATGCCGGCATTGCGCATCATGTTGGCGGTGCGGTTGGCGTTGGCTTCGACGCTGAAAATTCCGATCTGGATGAAGGGTTTGTCGAGCGACGAGACCTGCGGCGCAGGGCGGGGGGCGGCTGGGGCCGCGCTGGCGGCCGGGGCCGCGGTATCAATCGCGGCGGCGGCACCTGCAATCGGGTCCAGTGGGGTTTCGGAAATGTCCTGGCCCGCGCTGGCGGCAAGGGCCTGCGCCGGATCTGACGGGTCTGCATCCGGGGATGCGGAGGCGTCGGCAGCCTCTGGTTCGGCGCTGCCCACTTCTTCGCGGCGCAGGGCCGTGACGTTCAGCTCCACCGGGGCGCCGGCCAGCATGCCAAGCGCTGCTGCCGCATCCGAGGACACCTGCAGCCGCGGGCCGGGGATTTCCCGCTCGCGCCGGAACAACGCCCCGATCACAAACTGGCCGTTGGCGTTGTTGCGGATGATGACCCGTTCGGGATCCTTGGTGTCGGGGTGGGCCACCCAGACCCCGCCGATCGAGGGCCGACCGTCCCAGAGGCCCGCCTCGGTGACCTGAAACGCCTCTGGCGCTTCGACGTCGCGTTCCACCAGCCGGGTGCTGCTGGAGGGGGTCACGGCGGCGGCGCCGTCCGGTTTCTTTTGCAGAAAGCCCAGTTTGGGTCCGTCTTCGCAGCCGTTCAGTACCAGCAGACCGATGGCGACCGCAGCAATCCGCGGTGCGGTCCTTGCTTTGGACGTGGTGTCTTGCATGCTCTCTTCCTTGCCTGTGCCCGCAGCGCCTGCGCGCCCCTGCCGGATTGTCCGGTCTTCTTGTTGATTTGCCGGCATGATAGCCTGCGCATCCGGCCATGAAAACCCTGTGGGGCAACGGCATGGAGGAAAGCTGGGTGGCAGGCATGTTTCCGCCCGCATGCGGCGGAGCTGCAACCGGACCTGTCACGTCGTGGTGCCGCCCGGTCGTTTCATGTTTTACAGCCTAAAGTCTCGAAGGTGATTGGTCATGTGCAGCCGAGGATTGCGTGTTTGCGAGGCGGATCGTCGAATCCGTTGATGCATTCGAAGATCGCCAGTTCAATGACCGATCTGCTCGACCATGGGCGGCGCCAGAACAGCTCTGCCTCGACCGTCTGACCAAAGGTTTCAATTGCAGCGTTTTGCGCCTTTGAATGATCCCCCATCCTTCCCG
This sequence comes from Leisingera sp. SA32, assembly GCF_056033425.1. Classification (NCBI taxonomy): domain Bacteria; kingdom Pseudomonadati; phylum Pseudomonadota; class Alphaproteobacteria; order Rhodobacterales; family Roseobacteraceae; genus Leisingera; species Leisingera sp. SA32. The sequence goes on from NZ_JBVYHB010000003.1 coordinate 243,983, forward strand.
TCGCGGGCGCGGACCGGTTGAATCTAAAGAAATTGCCGCGCTGCTCGTCGAAGCCGTAAGGCGGTTCTGGCGCAAGTGCGTCTGGTCATCGTGTGAGCGGTATCGGCAGCTGCAGGCGGAGTCTTGGATGCGCCCATTTGGTTGGTTGCCACCGGGCGATCGCCATCTTGCATGCCGACACCGCCAGATCGCGTTTTACGCGATGGGTGATGGCCCTCCCGACGACGCGCTGGGAATGCAGGTTCGGAATGAGGCGATCTGCTGAGAAGCCATGAACCAAACGGTTCGGCGCGATACTGAGACTGCGGTTTCTGTTGGTCGTCACCTTTAACGTCTTGCTTCTGCACACGGATAGGCCGTTCTGACGCATCAGCCTGCCAACACGACGGGGACCAGCATTGAGACCAAATTTCTCGAGCTCCTCTGTCATGCGGGGGCGGCCACAAAGGAGCGGCACACTCCCGCGACAGGTCCCAGCGGCTGCTTGCCGAACGGGAGGCGGATTTCGGGCGCGGCGGCGGCGCGACGAACCTGGGGGCGGATTTTCCCTTGCTTCGTCCGCTGTTGCGTCCTAAACCGCAACCTGATCGGGGAGGTGGCAGAGTGGTCGAATGCGGCGGTCTTGAAAACCGTTGAACGTGAGAGCGTTCCCAGGGTTCGAATCCCTGTCTCCCCGCCACGAAATCAATGACTTAGCTGCCACCTGACAAGTTCGCCTCGGAGCGGTGTTTTTTGGGTTTCCCAATAAGTTTCCCACGTTCATGATCTGTTTTCGTTCCGTTCTCTGAGGTCTTGGGCTTCTTTGGCGAGGCGTTTCTGGCTGGCGCCCTTCGAGTATTTCTGGACCATCGAAAGGCTTTTGTGCCCCGTGATGGCCGCGATCTGCTGATCAGTGCATCCAGCCTCTGCGAGCTCGCCAGCCGCGCTGTAGCGAAGCCCGTGCAGCGAGTATTCGGTTAGACCTGCAGCTTTACGCACGGCCATCACTTTCTTTTGTAGCTGGTCGTAGCTCAGCGCCCGGCCGAATTCGTCGGCAAGGATGTGGCGCAAGCTGGTGCGCTTAGTGTTGGCCAGCGTGGCGGCCAATCGGGCGGTGACGGGTATCCAAAGGCGGGCTTGCGTCTTGCCTTGGGTAACCCAGATGCCGCCATCCTCGATATGGTCCCATTCCATTCGGGTGAGGTCCGAGGCTCGCTGCCCTGTGCCGAGTGCAAGCTCGAAAATCAGCAGGGCCAGGCCATCGGCATGCTGGCGGAAGATCGCAATGGCCGAGGCGGGCCACGGCTTGTGGCCCTCACCTGTTTTGATCTTTTCAATCCCCTTGGCCGGGTTGTCCCGCTGCCAGTCCAAATCGATCGCATGCTCGAAGAGGATGGACAGCATATGTGGGATGTAGTTCGCAAAGCGGGCCCGGTGCCGGTTCGCCATCTGTGCCTCGATGATGGTGGAGCGCCGCATCTTGGTCGGGTCTCTACTGCCTATGGTGTCGGACAGGTACTCCAGAACTTTTGAATAGTCAGACTTGGTTCGCGTCGCCAGGCGGTCCCATTTTGGCGACTGCTTGTAGCTTGCGATCAGCTTCTCGAAGGTAAACTTCGAGGAAAGGGCGCCGCCACCTCGCATCAGTCGCCAATACTCCCGGTCATACTCTTCGCTGGCCGGGTCATCAGGCAGCCGAACATAGCGGCCATCCTTGCGGAAATACTGGTACAGCCGCCCTTTGACTTTCTTGGTCGTCGTGAATTTCTTCTTTACCATTTCACATCCTCGAACCCGTCGACGAAGTCGCCGCGCATCACCGCTCGCAGCTCTTCTGCGTCCCAGCGTTCATAGGGGCCGACCTTGCGGGGCCGGGGTAGCACGCCCTGGGCGACGAGCGCGCGGAATTCGGCGGGCTTCATGTCCAGCAGCTGCGCCGCGCCTTTCTCCGCAACTGCAATGGGTGCAATTCTCCCCATAATCGTCTCCGTGTTCTATTGGGGTTGCCCGGTCAGGGGGATTGTGTTGGGCAAGATCATGCCGCAGCCGCCTGTGCTTTGGCCCAGCCGCCCCATTGATCGGCTGCGGCATTCATCATCCCTGGGAAGGACCGGCTGCGCAGGCGTGCGCGCTTCGCGCTGGGCGGCATGCGGTGGATCCGGTTCCATTTCTTCCATTCGTCGGAACCCCGCTCGGGTTCCGGCAGGCGCTGTGTCTCCACCAGCTGGGGCAAACCGCGCAGATACCAGCCGGTTGCCTTGTAAGCCGGTTCTCCGAACCAGAACGGCTGCACCAGCTGCGGCGCGGGCAGATCACTCGGCATGCGGTCGCGGGCGAGGTCGTTCATTTCCGGGTTCTCGATCGCCACGCGCTCAATCGGCGCCGACCAGCAGGCGGTGAAGATGCTGACGCCTTCCTCAAACTCGGCGCGCATATCGTCCCAGCTGCGCCCTTTCGGAAGCTGCTTGGGTGGCGTCCATTTCCCCGGTCCAGACATCCAGCGGCGGCCGGAGCGGCAGAGGCGGGTGCAGGGCGGATGCATCACCGCCAGCAGATCCCAGCCTTCCAGCAGGATGCCGTCGCGAATGTCGCAGCGGATATGGCGGTTTGAGCCATCCTCGGCCGCCTCAATGTCGCAGGACCATACATCATGGCCACGATCCGCAAAGGCGCGGCGGGCAATGCCGGAGGTTTCGCAACCAATCAGTACACGCAGGGGTGTCATCGAGGTCTTTCCTGTTGGATTCGGATTGCGGGGCGCGGCCGGTACGTGAGTGGTGGCTGCCGCGCCCGGGCATGGCGGGTGCCAGCCCGCAGGTGTGCGGATTAATAGAAAGTCTATTTTGCTGCAAGTTGTTGAAGCGGCGTATTTTTAGGCGCCGCAACGGGGAGGTTTAAGGCTAGGGCTGCCTGGCCACTGTAGGGGCAATCGGGACGCCCATCGGTCGCACGGCGTGAGCCATCGAGAGTGTGGTGCAGGCGGGCTGCCCGGATCCACGCATCGAGCGCGCTGGGCATGCTGTTACCGCTGGCTGAGATGCCCAGTAGGGAGACGTGCCAGCGCATGGCGTCGAAATCGAAGCGGTCGCCAAAATGGATGCTGCCAGGGGTGATTTTCCCTCCCAGCGACCAGAGCAGCATCGCTTGGCCGAACCTGTCGCGGTTTTGCATGTCCTGAACCGAGGCGTAGATCTGTTGGCGTGTCGGCTGCATAATCGGTCCTGTATGATGATGGCGCAGGCGGAAGAATTTGGAGGATTGCGGCCGCCCGCGCCGGTCCGCACCGCAAGACGGTGGCGCGGGTCCCCGGGGAAAACCGATGCGTGCAATCCTCCTTCACGCGCCGGTTTGTTGGCTATTTCGGTGCGGGCGGGCCGCGTGGGACCGGGCGGTAGGCCGGTCCGGCGGCAATCATGACCTTAGAGCGCATGAAAGCGAATTTATGGTCAGGCTGCATTGCGTCGCGGCACCGTAATTTCCTTGTCCGCAATCAGATCACGCACTCTGGCGCTGACGCGGGCGAGGGTACGGTCCGTGGGTTCCGGCGCGGGTTCTGGTCGGTCGATCAGATGTGCGGCGCGCAAGCGCGCGGGGTCAAATCCTTGGCCGCGCGCCGCCTTCATCGCTGCCCATGCAGTTGTGAATAGGGCGGTATCATCAAGGTAGTGCTCGGGCGATCCGGCAATCTGGCGGGCGTCCCTCAGCACACTATTGGTAAAGTCTTGCATTCAATCCTCCATCGGTTGACAAGATGGAAGATATAGGTTCAAAAAACTATGTCAATACAAAAATAGTTATTTGAAACTACTGCAGTTGAGTGTTTGGCGCTCGCTGGGGGAATCAAAAAGCCCCGCGCTGGGCGGGGCAGTGGAGGGAGGATATGAGAATATTGGTTCTTGGCTTATGCTTCGTGGGCACAATCTATTTGGCTTTGTGGGCGGCCGGTCAGGGGCAGCTTGGAGGGGAAATATTCACGCTTGGTTTTATTCAGGGCTGGGGTTGGCGTCAGCTGTTTCGTGTGGGGTATCCGGGCCCTCGATCATGAGGGTGGGAGACGGACTTGCAAGGAGGGCTGCCGCAGCCACCGGCCCGGCGATGCTCAGCACGCTTAGCGTATCGGCGGTCAAGCCCAGAGCGAAAGTGCCAGACTTCATCGACCTTGTCACCCAGCCTTTGAATTTTTCGAGGAACTCTTTCTGCTCTTCGTCGATGTGTTCAAATTCGGCTTGGAGGTCCGCGAATATGCTTTTTAGACGCCTGCGTATCTGATCATCTGAGGCGCCCTCGCATTCGTGCATGATGCGAATGATCGACCTGAGCTTCAGTTCAAGAACTGCTTTTTGCATGTGATTTATTGGCGCATCTCTGGTGTCAGACAGCATGGACTCCGCTTCTTCTAGGAAGGTTTCCCGGTCAAAAGGTTTGTGCCGTGCCACGTTGCTAGCCGCCAGAGTGTGTCCAATAAGGTTTAGGGTGGTGATCGAGGCGCTGGACTTTGAGTGCGCTTTGAAAGCTTGCACAGTTTCCTGGGGTAGCGCCATTAGAACCTTGCCCTGTATGTCGCGGACTTGAGAAAGCAGCGTCGCGACATGTTCTTCAGGTAAGGTGGGGACGAGAGATACCTCTTCGATCGCATCATCGAAAATGGCAAGGATTCTAAGACGCGCCTCCATGTGGTCAGCGCTCGGAAGTATAGCCTCAAGGGCCTTCGATAGCTTGGTTTGGTCGGCGTGGTCTGCGATCTCCGCGAGAATGCTGGCGGATTGATAGCATGCGTTTTGTGGTGCTTCCATGATTGGTGTGCGCTCCTTGGGCGGGTATTCGGGGATTGCTGTTCTCCGCGCTTTGTCACCGACGGCTTGCTGCTTGGTGATTGATCGACTTTTTTGGCGAAGCGGGCGGGAGAGTTAAGGACTATCCAAATTGACAGACCAAGATCTTATTCACTTTCTCCATCGCCTTCTGGCTGAGACCGATCTGCAGCGTCAGCTAGACCTCGTCCGTAGCCCAGAAGCTGCTGCTTTAACGGCTCGGGTAGCTGGGCAAACAGACGAACGATTTCTTTCTCGTCTGCGGTCTGGGCGTTGCTCATGAACTCTTCCAGCGTCGTCCCTAGGGCGGCGCAAATCTTGCGCATGGTCGCAATGCGAGGGCTTTTGTTGTCCCGGAACATCAGGCGAATAGTGCTGTTCGCCAGTCCAGCTTTCACGGCCAGGTTGGAAACGTTCAGATCTGGGTCTGCATCAATGGCCGCTTTGAGGCGGACAAGAAATGGCTCTGTTAGGTGTGCATCGCTCATGTAGTTTATTTTTACTATTGAGAGGATGAAATATATGGTTTTAAAGACCCTTGACTGAATAGGTATTTAAAACTATCGATTGAGCCATGGAGCAGTTCATGGCAGAAGTCCGCGGCTACGCGGCGCAAATTGGAGTTAAGCCTTCGACCGTTGTGCAGAACGCGGGCGCTGGCGGCGGTGCAACCTGGAAGCGTTGGGAGGCCGGGAGTAGCAGTCCGACACTGCGCACCGTCGAAAAGGTGCGTAGGCACATGGCGGACAACCCCCCCTCTGCCGGTAGTTGCGCCCAGGCGGAGGACGCAGCATGAGCCGCCCCCGCCTGACCTTGATTGTGAACAATGATGCGCCATGCCCGCAGGATGCCGGAGGCGCTGGGCAAAAATCTTGGTCAAATCAGTTTGACCCATATGCGTTGAAGGTCGGCGCACCTGACCTTTGGTCCGCCTATTTCCGCGCCCGGTTCCGCAGTTCGCGCGAGGTGGCGCTGTTCTGTGACGTCAGCTTTCAAACCGCGCTGAATTGGTGGGGGGCGGTGACCGCCCCTGCCAGCCATATCGCGTTGCTGGTGATGCTGACAGACCCCGGCGCGCCAGAGTTCTTCGGCCAGGCGATGGAGAAAGCGGCGTGAAGGGGCCTCAGGAAAACCGCGGAGTTCAGTTTCCCGGTGAGGGGCACGTTATAGCCACCAACATCGGCATCCTAACCATCACCGAGAATGGCATTACGATATCAGCTCCCACCCTTTTTGAGGAGGGTGGCCCGGTCGAAGGCGCTGTCGATGGCGTTCATCGCTGTTCTGAGTGCGGCCGCAAGGTATTTCGGCTGGCCCGTGGTCTGCGGGGCAGTGGAGGGGCCGAACATGACTGACAACGCATGCAGCTCTGCAAACCGGGCGTGGACTTTGTCGTATAGCTCTTCCCGCCAGCCTTCCTCCGTTTTGTCACGACCAAGTTCGTCAATTACGAAGCTCAAGGAATCCCAGAGGCAGTATATCGCGATAGCCTCATGGCCAGGCGGAATATCAACAGCGAAATTTTCGCGTTTGGGCATCTCGAATGCGCTCCTTTCTTGTGTGCAAAGCAAGGGGTGTAGCGGGTCGCACGTGCGAGGTGCGGTCCGCAACCTGCCGGCTAGGTTTGCCCGCCAATTATCACCCAGGGGTTGCGCGGCGGCAAGTGGTGGCGTGGAGCCGCCGCACCAGAGATCTCATCCTGCCTGTCCTCCTCCCATGGGCGGGATGAATGCGCGCGGCGGGGCATCTACCCTGCCGCGTATCACCGGACAAGCACCGGGTGAACCTGCCGCTGGGCATCACGGGACGGCCCGCATTGCGGCCGCTGAGGGCAGCACGGGCCCCGCAGGAGCCGCCCAGAGCGCTGGGCGTAAGCAACCGAGCAACAGGAGCCATGCATGAGCCACAAGGCAGTTAGCTGGGCGCTGGATCAGCGGCATTTGAAGCCCGCCCCCTGGGTGGTGCTGATCCAGCTGGCAGACAGGCACAACAAAGACACGCTGAGGTGTGACCCGGATCAGGCCACACTGGCCGCAGACTGCAACATGTCCCGCGCCACGGTGAACCGCCACCTCGACACTCTCGAAGAACTGGAAATGATCCGCCGTGTTCCGCGCATCGATCCGCGCACCGGCAAGTCGCTTTCTACCTTCTATATCTTGGGCCTCAACTTCGACCGCCCCCCACACATTGAAAATGCCGTGTCTCAAACTGAGACACGGAAAAAGCGGGGGCAAACAGAGAACAAATCTGACGCCCATGTCTCAAATTGCGACACGGTCCCATGTCTCAAAAAGCGCGATATCCATGTCTCAAAAAACGCGAAAACCATGTCTCAAAATGAGACACTAACCTTTGTAAGAGAACCAGTAAAAGAACCTTGCGCGGCTTCCGCCCCGCACAAATCGGATTTCGATTTTGCTGGTTTCTTCGCTGAGTTCGTCGGCGCCTATCCCCGGATGGGCGACCCAGAGGCGACCGAGGATTCGCTGAAAGAAGCGCTGGGCGCTGGTGCGGACCCGACAGAGATTTTGGCAGGCGCGCGGGCCTATGCCGTCGAGCAGGCGGGCAACAAGCCGCGCTTCATCAAATATTCCGAGAACTGGGTCGACGAGAAGCGTTGGCGACAGCACGTCATCGCGCCCGTTAAGAGCGTTGACCCTCAGAAGGTGCTGGAAGCGCGGGCCCAGGAGATTCGCGACCGCAAGCCCTGGGCGCGAACCATCAAGCCTAGCCAGGCGGGGGAGTGCATTGCGGCCGGTCTGATCACCGCGGCGGACTGCCAAGCAGCGGGGATCAACGTATGACCAGCCCGCACATCGACCCGGACACCCACGGCAGCAAGTTTGGCAATGTCATCGTGACTGTCGATCAGCGCCTAGGCGACTGCATTCTCATCGCTCCGGGCAACGGGTTGATCGGCCAAGACGTGCCCAGCCGCAGGCGGTTCAACAGCCTCGACGAGATTCGGGAGGCCTATCGAACGCAGAACTGGCTTAGCCGGAAACCAGAACAACACCCCCATGCCGGAGACATCGCCCGTGCTCTCAAGTTCGCGGGCCAACTCCTGAAAGCAGCACAGGAAAGGAAGCGATAAGCCCATGGACATCAGCGAAGACGAGAAGAGCGAAAACTACCGCGTGACCGCGGCCGAGCTGCGGCAGTTCATCGAGCGCTTCGAACGCTTGGAGGAAGAAAAGAAGACCATCGCCGAACAGCAGAAAGAGCTGATGGCAGAAGCAAAAGGGCGGGGTTACGACACCAAGGTGATGCGCAAGATCATCGTACTGCGCAAGCGCGATCAAAACGACATCGCCGAGGAAGAGGCAGTCCTCGAAATGTACAAAGAAGCGTTGGGCATGTGAGGGCGCCATGACAGATCGATTGACGGCAGAGCAGTACCGCAAAGAGCTGGAAGGCGCACAGGGGCAGGACAAGCGCCGTGTGCGGGGAACACAGCGCACCACCACTGCAGACGGTATCACCCATGACAGCAAGACAGAGGCCCAGCGATGGGCGGAGTTGCAGCTCATGCAGGCGGCAGGGGAAATCTGCGGATTGCGCCGTCAGGTGGATATCCCCCTGCATGGCCGGGATGGTCCCATCATGACGGACAGCGGCAAGCAGCAGCGCGTTTACCGGGCTGACTTCACCTATGTCGACAAGCGGCTTGGCTGCGCGGTGATCGAGGACCGCAAGGGCCATGAGACCGATGTGTTCAAGCTGAAGCGTGCCATATTACTTGCCCAAGGTATGGAGATCCTGGTGACCAAGGCGAAGGGCTGACCCATGGGCAAGGTCGAGGATCTGAAAGCGGAAATCAAAATGCTTCGCGGACTTCTGGATCAGTCGCAACGCGCTGGGCGCCCAGCGCCGCAACGCCCCGCCCCGGCGGAGGTGGCCGCCCAGCTAGATCTGCCCGATGTAGTGCGCTATCCACTCGCTGACTTCGCAGAAGGCAGGGGGCGCCATGTAAGCCTGCCGGAGAGCGTGACAGAGATCGCCGAGGTCATCGGCCGCGGGCTTGCTGTTCGCCTGGTAGAAGGCACACGCCCCCGGGGCAAACGCCGGTGGCGTCGGCAGCTCTACGTTCCTGCCGAGATCCCCGAGGCACACCGGATTGTTTCGATGATCGGTTTGGACGCTGCCCGCCGCCTGAGTTTCAGCCATGGGAACTGCATTCTCGAGCTGCCAGCATGCCACGCACTGCGCAAAGCGTATCTGGCAGACCACGCGTTGCGGCAGTGGGATGCTGGGGCCACCCTTAGCGAGATCGCGCAGGAAATGGGCATCGAGCAAAAGACAGCGAAAGCGTTGCTGGATGCGGCCGACTATTGGCGCAAGCGGTTGGGGTAGGGAGATTGCAATGCCAGGCATTTGGATGCCGCCACGTTTCTCTTTGGCAGAAGGTTGGAAAGGCAGGCGCGTGCTCTATCTCCTTCGGCGGCGTCGTTATCGATGTGGAAAGAGAAATGCCGCACTTCTACCGGTTGGCCAGAATGCGCCGGAGAATTGTGCAGGAGTAAAAAGTAGATGGCGGCGCGCCCGGAGCTGGGACACAACTGCGATGGCGGAGAGCATAAGGCCCCGGCGATGCCAGGGCCCCAACAGTTGAAGCGAAAACCGCCTACCGATGTCGCGGCAAAATAACTTTTACACACGAACTGGGATATCTAGGCGGGGTTCGAGTGGGCGCAGTCTGCCAGCATAAGCCTGCAGAATGCTGTCATAAAGCTCCACATTCCCTTTTTCCGTCAATGTAATCGCGAGGGCATATGGAACGGAATCTTTGCGTGACGCGTTTTGACCGCGTACTCTGGTAAGGTGTTCCACATCAAATACTGGTTTGTCCAGTGTCGATGCTCGAAATCTTTTGCTGCTTCTCAAAACAGATTCCCACCTATGAGCATCGTCGCGAAGAGATTGCTCGGTTTCGAATAAGGAAGAGTTGCCAAAGAACGGTTTTGTCGGGTGTTGCTTCCTTTCTGATCCGTTAGAATTGAATCCAGGGTGACCGGCAGTCTTGGGGCGGAAAGAGATCCCAGCGCCGGTTCTTGTATAGTTGATTGAATCTTCTGGATCTGTATCGGTAGCGATAACAAAAGTTGCGCGAATTTCTACGGTTTTACTGAAGCCTGAAGATGGCTGAGGAATGTTGAACCTCATGTGTCTGCTGGGTTCAAGTGTTCCCTGGTAGAGTATTGTTGCTTGGTCGTCGTTGCAGGTCATGAGGCTGTCAAAGGAGCTTGGGATGCAGCCCCAGCCGACGCTCTTTTGATCTTTTCCAGCGTCTGTAGCGTGATGTATTAGTAATGCCTTTAGCGCTGTAGCACCTATTTGATCTGAAAATTCAGTGATTAAACAGGAAGCCGCCCGCGAAACTGACGGCGCGGCAAAGCTTGTTCCCATTATCCCTCTGGATTTCTTGTCAATCCCGCAGGCGATAAACGGCTCTATATCGCTTCCGCCGAATGCTACTACGTCAGGTTTGACCAAGCCCGGGCTTCTGCCAGGCCCAACCGCGCTATATGCTGCCCTAGTCCATGTTTCAGAGTTGCTATCCCTTGAGCCGACCGCAAGAACATTAACTCCGTCGCTGGCTGGCTGAATCCTATTCAGGCCAGAGGCGTCATCTAGATCGCCGTTGTTTCCTGCCGCGACTATAACTAGACATTCCCCGTTCGACGCAAATCGATCAAGTCGGCTTGTCCACAGGTGAACCTCGTCGTCAAGCATTGCTTCATCTGGGCCGAGCGAAAGGTTCACAATATCATATTTGTTCTGGCTCAGCACATCCATTATTCTATCTAGGGTGGAGCTTAGTTCGAAATCGTCCTCTTGGCCGTCAAGAACCCGCCAGTGATCGACACGGCTGAAAGGTCTTGGACAGCCTGTAACACGGGTGAGAGATCCAAACAGCGCGGCTGATGTAACTTGAACGCCATGTTCTAGGAAGCTCGGGTGTGCAGGGCCGGAGCCCGGAGCGGTATAAGAGTTCACCGCATCTTGGAAAGGATGATCTTCTGGCAAGCCGCCATCTAGAATTGCCACATGGCAGTGGTCGCTGTGGGGAGTAATGTCCGATAGTTCAACGTCTTGGTTAAGAGGGAAGGTTGTCGATTCGCTATCTCTCAGGGCGAGTTTTGGCATGCGTCTGACGACGCGCGTAAAGGAAAACTGGGCCAGTTTCGAAATGAGTTTCTTTTCGGACCTAATGCCTAAGAAGGTGAGGCCGCCGACACGATGAACGTGATGAAGCGTCAGGTCAGGATCTACTACTTTTGCCCAGTCTCGGAATGCTTCAAGCATTCCCGTCTCTGGAGACGCTTCTTCGCCTCCGGTATGAATAACGAACTCCCATGCGAGGCGCCCGGTCTGATCGCTATCACGAACTCGGATTCTCTCTGCTCCTAGCGGTCGTACTTCTTCGATCTTGCGAAAGTCGTTTCGAACGAGTTCGTCGTTCTCGAAGTGTCCCGATGAAGGGGAAAGTTTCGCCAAGTCTTTGCGCCTGCCTGCAATGAATAACTCAGGGGCAACTAACTCTTGCCCCTTTTTTCTAGAGTCAACATACGTTCTGGGTTTTATTTTTCGTTCACGGCTGCCAACTTTTCGTAAGCCAAGTGATCTTAGTAGGGCTGCAGGATGATAACTTTTTGCCAAGAAGGACGGGTGGAGGGTAATTGCCACAACTGCTTCGTCGTGCGGGCATGCTTTTCGGGGGAGGTCGGAAATTGACCTAATTGTGGTTTGGATATCACTTCCAATGGCTTCTACTACTTCATCGTAGTCGTAAGGAAGAGACTTATCTCCAAATCCCGAAGCAAGTTTTACAGGTCCTGCTAAGCTTTCACCTTGGCCGATAATGTAATTCTTTCTGGACGCCACGATCTCACGCCTCCTGTTCTATTGTTTTTCTAATTGTATCTCTGGCTAGTCCGGTTAGGGATGAAATTTCTCTTTGTGATGTTCCGGATTTCGACAGAGTTACTGCAAGTTTCTTCAATGCTTGCTTCGAGGCCGGTTTCCGGTGCTCCGAAAGTGTTTCTATAATAACTTTTTCGATGGGGATTTCAAACACCACAGAACGCCGCCGTGCCCTATTTATCTCAGAGAGAACTTCAGCAGATGATTTTCCTTCCATGATGATAGTTATAGCTTCAACCCAAGCTTCAGGGAGGGTTCCGTGAAGCGCGCCTTCTATCAAAGGTTTAAGCACGTCCCTGTTAGGGAGCGGGAAGTTGACGACTGTATCAAAACGGCGCCACATTGCTTTGTCAATCAGCTCCGGGTGGTTCGTCGCAGCAATGAGGAGGCTGTCGTTCGGCCATTGGTCGACCTCTTGCAAGAGGACAGTGACAAGGCGTTTTAGTTCTCCGATATCTCCCTCGTCATCTCGGCGTTTTGCAATTGCGTCAAACTCATCTAGTAAAAGGATGCCCTTCTCTGCTTTCGCATACTCAATTGCAGACTTTAAGTTCGCTCCAGTCTTTCCGAGGAGGGAAGACATGACAGTTGAGAGGTCTAGCACAAAAAGGGGCAAGTTTAGTTTGGCTGCAACCCAGCGAGCGGTCATAGTTTTCCCGACTCCGGGTGCGCCAGTCAGTAGAGCGGTGCGGGCTGGTGTTAGCCCAGCTTCGGATAATATCTGATATTTTTCCCGTTCCAAAACAACCTGTTCGATTGCTTGTCGCGTTGTTTCGTCCAGCAAGGGCATTTTTGCCTTGACGCTAGGCTCCTCGGTCCTCAACAGGTTGAAGCGTGTATCGCTGTCGGTAGGTTTTTTGGTGGGAGGGGTTTGCCCCCTTACCAATCTTTCAGTCGGTTGCGCTGACAGCACTTCGCTAAGTTCAGCGGCAGTATCTGGGGCGTCAGATAGAAACCGTTTATGTAGTTGACGCGCCATGCTCCGTAGTGATGCCGTGTCATTCGCCAGACCAAGGCGAGTAATTTGGACTACTTTTGACCTTAAAAACTTAACTTCGTCCATTCTTCGACCTCTAGCCTTGTCATGCTTGCCTGCTTGGCGAGTAGTAGCTTGGACTAGTTTGGTGGGCAAGGGTCGTATTTCGCCCATCTTGGGTCCGATGAACATACATCTCCGCATGTTCTTTCCGCAAGGATGCTTTTAGGCGGTAATTCCGCCAGAGGCCATCAATCTTACATCGCGCGACTTTGCTTAAAACGAGCACAAGGGCGCGCGCATGACGCTTATCGAACGCATTGAACAGGCTTCGACCGGTCTGGCGGTCACAGTGCTGGCTGCAGCCAGCTCCGGCGGGCTCTGGCTGGTACGGCGTATCTTCACAAACCAGCAGCAGATCGAGCTCTTGCAGCGCGAGATCGAGGTGCGGGACGAACGCCGCGACGAAGACCGCGAGGCGTTGGCCGAGGTGCGCCAGGACGTGCGCGAGATGCGCGGCGAGATCCGCGAAATCCTTCATCGGAAGTGACCGGGCAAAGCCCCTGTGTCGGGGTGAAAGGAGAGAACTGCCATGAACCTCACCAAAAACTGGAAACAAACAGTCAAAGGCGCATGGTCGGTGCGACTGATCGCCCTGGCGTGCATTCTGTCGGCTGTGCCGGTGTTTGTCTCGCTGGTGTCGCCGGGCCTCTTGGGCATCGACCCCATCGTCTTTGCCGCCCTGGCCGCCCTTGTGAACGCAATGGCGATCCCGGCGCGGCTGATCGCGCAGGCGGGCTTGTCTGAGGTGCTGCGAGAGTTCCGGGCCGATGACAGCGGTGCGGTGTCCCGGCGCAGCGCCGGCGTCTTGGGCGCTGGCGGCGTGGCGCTGGCCGCAGCGGTTACCTTCATCGGGCAATGGGAGGGGCTGCGCACAACGGCTTATCAGGACGTCGTGGGCGTCTGGACGGTCTGCTATGGCGAGACCAAAGGCGTGAAGCCGGGCGACCAGCACACTGAGGCGGAATGCGACCAGATGCTCGCGCGCGAGATCGGGCGCTATGAGGCCGCATTGGACCGCTGTCTGACCGCCAATGTGCCGGTCGGCATGAAGATCGCGCTGGTGTCCTGGACCTACAACGTCGGGGCTGGGGCGGCCTGCCGGTCGACGCTGGTGCGCAAAGCCAATGCGGGCGACCTGGTCGGCGCCTGTCAGGAGCTTCCACGCTGGAACCGGGCCGGTGGCCGGGTGTGGCGGGGGCTTACAAACCGGCGTCTGTCTGAGCGCAACATGTGCCTTGAAGCGGTCGCAAAGGCAGCATGATGCGCTGGCTGCCTTGCCTCTTTCTCTGCCTGGCTTTGGCGTCCTGTGGAACGCTCGCCGGAAAACTGGCGGGCGCCATCGGCGGCGGGCCGAACCTGGCGGCGAATGTGCAGGCCGGGCGCACCAATGCCCAGGCGGTCGGGCAGGCCGAGTTTTCCGATCAGCGCATCACCCGGCCGCAGGCGCGCAGCATCGAGCAAAGCACGGGCCGCACGGGCGTGCGCAGCGACAGCGTGCAGACAATCGTGGTGCATGAAGAGCCGCGGCCTTGGTTGCTGCTGGTTGCCTTGGCTGGCTGGCTGCTGCCGACGCCTGCGCAGATCGGCGGCGTGGCTGCGTCAGGTGTCAGCCGCATGCTTTCGCGGGTCCTTCCTAGGGGGGAACGCCATGTGGGTATGCAGATGCGCAAAAAATCATTTGTGCGTGGGGCCGGGGGGTAGGGTTGTTTATTATATAGATCGCGCAAGCTGCTGACGAAAAACGACAAATTCGACTGAGAAAGTAAAGTTGCGAGTTCTCGGCCCGTTTGGGCGATGTTTTTTAGGATGGGCGCAAGTGGCTGTGAATAAAAAGAAAACACGGGGCAGAGAAGTAAACCGCGCAGATCTCGCGGAAATCAATGGTGTGTCGCTGCCGACCGTCGACGAGTGGGTGCGCCGCGGCTGCCCGGTGGTGCAGCGCGGCGGGCGCGGCCGGGCGTGGAAGTTCAACACCGCCGAGGTGCGCAGCTGGCGCGATGATGACATCCGGGCGCAGGCCGACCACGGTCCTAGCGCCACCAAGGAACAGCTGATCCTGCGCAAGCTGGCGGCTGAGACCGAACAGGTTGAGCTGGACCTTGCCAAGGCCAGGGAACAGGTGGTGCCGGTCGAGCAGCTCGAACGAGCCTTGCAGAAGGCTTTCGGCGAGGTGAGGGCGGGCCTGCGCAACGTGGTGCCGAGCCGGGCCGCCCGGCGCCTGATCGGCGAAACCGACGAAACCGCCTTCAAGGAAGTGTTGCTGGAAGAGGTTGACCAGGCGCTGACCGCTCTGGCCGACAATGATCTGATCTTCGAGGAAGATATCGAAGGCGGCGAGGACGAAGAGGACGAGGGGGCGAAAGGTGAGTGAACGCCCGGGCTGATTTTTCCAATGCCCGCGCGATCATTCGCGCATCGCGACGGGCCCGCGCTTTTCTGCGGCCGCCGCCCAAGCTGAAGCCTTCGGAATGGGCCGAGGCGAATATTCAGATCCCGGTCGGCAATGCCGTGCCGGGCCCGCTGCGTTTCGACAATGCCCCTTATCAGCGGGAGGTGGTGGACATGACCGCGGATCCGCGTTGCGAGCGGGTCACCCTGATGTGGGGGGCGCAGGTCGGCAAGACGCAGACGGCGCTGGCGGCGCAGGCCTATCGGATTGCTTTCGACCCGGTGTCGCAGATGATGATGCAGCCGAGCCAGGGCGATTTGACCACCTGGCTTGAAACCAAGTTCAATCCGCTGGTCGACGCCAATACCGACATGCAGGAGCTGATCGCCAAGCCGCGCGGGCGGGATGGCGTCAACAACCAGCGCATGAAGAGCTATCCCGGCGGGTTTCTCATGTTCAGCTGGTCAGGGTCGCCGAAGACCATGCGCGGCCGGTCGGCGCCGTTCATCGTCTGCGATGAGACTGATGGCTATGACCGCACCCAGGAAGGCCACCCGGTGGGGCTGCTGTGGCAGCGGGCGGCGACCTTTGGCGACCAGCGACTGCTGCTGGAAATCAGCACGCCGACGCTGAAAGGCGCAAGCTGGATCGAGACCGCGTTTCTGGAAGGCGATCAGCGGCAGTTCCATGTCGCCTGTCCGCACTGCGGCCATGTGCAAACCCTGAAATGGTCGCAGGTGGATTGGGACAAGGACGAAGACGGCCAGCATCTGCCGGAGACGGCGACCTACCTCTGCGAGGGGGAAGGCTGCGGTACTGCCTGGAATGACGGTGAGCGGGTGGCGGCGATCCGCAATGCTGAGCGCGAGGGCGGCGGCTGGATCGCAAAGAAGCCGTTTCGTGGTCATGCCTCCTATCACCTGTCCGAGCTGTACAGCTGTTTCCGGCGGCTGAAAGACATCGTGCAGTCTTTCCTCGACAAAAAGGCTGCGGGCGATCTGCAGACATTCGTGAACGTGTCGCTTGCCGAGACCTGGGAAGAGGAAGGCGATAGGCTCGAGGCTGGTGTGCTGATGAAGCGGGCGGAAGAGTTCGCGGCACCGGTGCCGATGGGGGCAGGTGTGCTGACGGCTGGCATCGACATGCAGACCGACCGCCTCGAGGTTGAGGTGGTGGGCTGGGGATTGGGCGAAGAATCCTGGTCGGTCGATTACCGGACCTTGTGGGGCGACCCGCTGCTTCCGGATGTCTGGCAGGAACTCGACGATCTGCTGTCGGAGACCTGGACCCATGAAACGGGAACTGAGCTGCGGATCTCTGCCGCCTGTCTCGATACCGGCGGCACCACCGGCGGCTATACCCAGGCGGCCTATGATTACGCCCGCAAGCGGCTGGGCCGGAAGGTGTTTGCGATCAAGGGGGTTGGCGGCTGGGGACGCCCGATCGTCACCGCGCCGACGAAGATCCGGCAGCGTGGCGAGCGTCCTGTACATCTGCACCCGATCGGCGTGGACGAGGCAAAGGTCGTTGTGGCGCAGCGCGCGCGGATCTCGGAGCCGGGCAAGGGGTATTGTCACTTCCCGCTTGGGCGTGATCCGGCCTGGTTCGACATGTTCACGGCGGAGGCGCTGCGCACCCGCTTTGTGAAAGGTTTCGCCGTGCGGGAATGGCACAACGTCCGCCCGAGAAACGAGGCCTTTGACTGCCGCGTCTACGCCTATGCCGCGCTGCGCATCTTGAACCCCAACATTGCCCGCCTGGTGCGCGGCTTGGAAGAGCAGGGCCAGGAGGTCGAGGACACCCCTGCGGATCAGCCTGATCCGGTGCCAGATGGAAAACCGCCAGAGGCACCAGAGGCGCCGAAAGGCGAGCCTGCGAAAAAGCGCGGTTGGGCGGCCAAGCGGCGTCGGCGGCGCAGGCACTGAATAGGGCGAGAACGTGGGCGGAATTCCAAAGGAAATCGGGGCGGGGCTGACCTTCCGCGCAGTGGTTGAGCTGCCAAGCCTGCCAGCGCCAGAGTGGTCGCTGACCCTGCACCTGCGGGGCAAGTCGGTTGTCGATCTCGCCAGCAGCGCCGAAGGGGGCGACCATCTATTCGAGGCCGCTGCCGCGGTTACAGCGGCTTGGCAGCCCGGGCGCTATGCCTATGAGATCCGGGCGACGGATGGCTCGGACGTGCGCCGGGTCGAACGTGGCGAGCTGATCATCGCCCCGGATCTGTCGGCGCATGGCGAAAACTTCGACAGCCGGGATCATGTTCAGAAAGTGCTGGATGCGATCGAGGCTGTGATCGAGAATCGCGCGACCATCGATCAGCAGAGCTACCAGATCAACAACCGGTCATTGCAGCGCACGCCGCTGAGCGAGTTGCTGCAGCTGCGCGCCCGCTATCGTGCCGAACTCGCCGCGAAGAAGAACGCGCGCCGGGGCTTTGGCCGCGTCTTCAAGGTACGGATGCGATGATCAGAAACTGGTTCAAGCCTTCAGCGCCGGTCGAGGCGCAGCAGGACCGCCGCACGCCGCCGATGCTGACGGCGCCGCGCCGCCGGGGGCAGCGCATGTTTGCCGCGGCTGAAACAGACCGCATGACCAGCGGTTGGACCAACACGCCCATGCCTGCGGATCAGATCATCCGCCGCAATTGGCGGGTGCTGGTGGCGCGATCGCGTGAGCAGGCAGCCAACAACGGCTATGCCAAGGCTTTCAAGGCGAGCGCGCGCCGCAATCTGATCGGGCAGAAGGGATTGGTGCTGCAGGCGCAGGTGTCCGAAGCGGACGGCAAGCCAGACGCAGGCGCAAACAAGGCAATCGAGGCGGCATGGCTGAACTGGTGCAAGGCTCGCAACTGCGATGTGAAGGGCCGCCGCACTTTCCGCCAAATTCAGAAAACTCTGGTGAACGGGCTTTGCACCGATGGCGAGTTCATGGTGCGTCTGGTCTATGGGCGCGATGCCGGGCCTTGGGGCTTTGCGCTGCAGGTGCTCGATCCGGTTCTGTGCCCGGTGGATTTCGACGAGGAAAAGCGGCCCGGCGGGCGCTTCATCCGGGCCGGGATCGAATACAGCAAGATGGGCCGCCCCCTGGCCTATTATTTCACCACGCTGGACTCGTCGCAGGCGGATTACCACTATTCAGGTCGGGCGTTCATCCGGGTGCCAGCCGACGAGATCATTCATTGGTTTGAAGAGGATTTCGTGGGCCAGAAACGGGGCTTGCCCTGGATGGCCACGGCACTTTTGCGCATGCGCCAACTGGGCGAGTTCGAGCGCAGCGCCCTGAACAACGCTCGCGAAGCTGCCAACACGGTCGGCGTGATCGAGTGGGATGAGGGCTATGGCCCGGCGATCGAGGAAGGCGAGGAAGGCGAAACCTTCGAAGAAATCGAATTCGAAAGCGAGAGCGGAATTTACCATCAGATGCCTCTCGGCGCGCGCATGAAAAAGGTGGAAAGCCAGTATCCGAATGGCGAGCTGGCAGTGTTCTCCAAGCATATGCTGCGCGGCGCGGCGTCTGCGCTCGGGGTTGCCTACAATGATCTGGCGAATGATCTGGAAGGTGTGAACCTGTCAAGCATCCGGCACGGGGTGCTGAGTGAGCGCGACCAATGGCAGGAATTGCAGGAAAGCCTGATCGAGGCCTTCGCGTTGCCGGTCTATGAGCAATGGTTGGCGCATGCGCTTCTGAGCAACCGTATCACCCTGGACAACGGGTCACCGCTGCCCGCGGCCAAGCGGTCGAAGTTCATGGCGGTGCGGTTCCAACCGCGGCGCTGGCAATGGATCGATCCGGCCAAGGACGTGAAGGCCGACGCGGAGGCCGTCGACAATCTGTTCAAGTCCCGCGGCCAGGTGATCCGCGAACGCGGCCGCGACCCGCGTGAAGTCTACGGCGAAATCGCCGCCGACATCGCTGCCATGCGGGAGGCCGAAATACCCGAAAACGTCATCGAGGCGTTGATCACAGCAAAATCCAAAGGAGGGCAGGGCAATGGCCCAGCAGCCGACCCAAAAGCCGGAACCCCCGAAGACGGAACCGGAGAAGGAAATCCGAACACCGGCTGATCTGGTCGGGCGCACCCTGACCCGAGGGGTCACGCCGGAACAGATCAATGCACGGGCCGAGGGCGGTCTGCGCCGGGCCGGTGAAGTTCGCGAGATCGATCAGGAAAAGCGCACGGTTGAGCTGGCGTTTTCCAGCACGACGCCGGTGCGGCGCTGGTTCGGCGATGAAGTGCTGTCGCATGAGCCCGAAGCTGTCCAGCTCGACCGCCTGCTCGACGGTGGCGCGGTTCTGGTCGGGCACGATTGGGATGATCAGATCGGTGTCGTCGAAAGTGCGCGCATCGATGCGGATGGCGTCGGCCGGGCGGTGGTGCGGTTCGGCCGCAGCCCGCGCGCTGACGAGATCTTTCAGGACATCATCGACGGCATTCGGCGGCATGTGTCGGTTGGCTACCGGGTGATGAAGATCGAAGAGGAACACCGCGAGGCGGAGCCGAACCTGGTGACCGTCACGCGCTGGGAGCCCTACGAGATCTCGATCGTGCCGGTTCCGGCTGACCCCAGCGTCGGGGTGGGACGGGAGTTGGAAATTCCGCCAGAGGGCGGCGGCCCCGTAGAACGGCAAGCTGCGGGAGAAGTTACGGGCGCGGAAACCCGGCCCGCGGATACTCAGAAAAGGGATAGTGAGATGAAAACGATCATCACCCGCGACGCCGAGGGCAATCTGGTCCGGGCGAAAGTGGACGCAGACGGCAAGATCGTCGAAGTGATCGAGGTGCTTGAGCGTGCTGGAGAGGCCGAGACTGCAATCGTGCAGCGCGCACAGGAGCAGGAAGCGACCCGCGTGCGCGAGCTGACCGAGCTCGGCCGCGAATACAACGCGCCGGATCTGGCAAGCCAGATGATTTCGGAACGGCGCGGCGTTTCTGAGATGCGCGAGCGTCTGCTCGATCACCTGCACCAGCGCAGCACCGAAAATCGCCAGATCAGCGAGCGCGGCGGCATCGGTCTGACCGATGGCGAGGCAGAGCAGTTTTCCTTCTTGCGGGCAATCCGCGCCCTGGCCAACCCATCCGACCGGTCGGCGCAGGAGGCGGCCGCCTTTGAATTCGAGGCCTCGGACGCCGCTGCGGATGCCCAGGGCCGGGATGCCCAGGGCATCATGGTGCCGATGGAGGTGCTGATGCGTGCGCCGCTGAACACCGGCAGCGGCGGCGCCACTGCGGCGGATACCGGCGGGAACACCATCGCAAATCCGCTGCTGACCCAGAGCTTTATTCAGATGCTGCGCAACCGCACGATCCTGCTGCAGCTTGCAATGCCGCTGATGGGGCTGGTGGGCAACCCTGATATTCCGACCCAGGAAGGCGGCGCGACCGGTTACTGGATCGGCGAAGACGACGAGGCCGCCGAGGATCTGCTGAGCCTCGGGCAGCGCCAGTTCTCGCCGAAGACCGTTGCGGCCTATTCCGAGATCACCCGGCGCACCCTGAAACAGTCCAGCATGGATATCGAGGCGCTGGTGCGCAGCGATCTGGCACTGGCCCTAGCGACTTCGCTGGATCTTGCGGGCTTCTATGGCACGGGCACCGGCGATCAGCCGCTGGGGATTGCCAACACCAACGGCGTCAACGTGGTCGATTTCGGCGGCGCTGCTTCGGGCGGCGGCACGGCCCTGCCGACCTGGGCGGAGGTGATCGAGATGGAAAGCCAGATCGCCGCCGCCAACGCCGATGTGAACCGGATGGCCTATGTGCAAAACGCCAAGATGCGCGGCCACTTCAAGAGCACGCAGAAATTCTCCGGCACCAACGGGGCGCCGATCTGGGAGAGCGACAACACCGTGAACGGCTATCGCGGCGAAGTCACCAACCAGATTCAGGATGGCGATGTCTTCCACGGTGATTTCGGCAACGTCCTGGTCGGCATGTGGGGCGGGCTCGACATCACCGTCGACCCCTACACCCACAGCCGCCGTGGCCGCCTGCGCATCGTCTGCATGCAGGATGCGGACTACGTTCTGCGCCACCCGGCAGGCCTCTGCTACGGCACCGACGCCAGCTAACCCGCAGCGATATTTCGTCCTGGCCGATTGTGGCCCGGGCGCTTTCTCCTGGAAGAGGACAAGAGACTATGAGCGACCAGAAAAAGCCCCAGAAAAAGACCTACACCGTCACCAGCGCATTCGTCTGGGATGGCGGGATCAAGAAACCCAAGGATACCGTCGAGCTGACCGCGACCGAAGCCCATGGCCTGATCAAGCGCGGCAAAGTCGAAGCGCCGGGCGCGGCCAAGGGCAAGGCGCCTGCAACCAAGAAGGCACCGGCAGCCAAGCAGGATGAAGGCGAGGGCGGCGCAAGCTGATGCCAGCACCTTCCTGGGAAGATGCTGACGCCTTCCTGCAGCTTGATGATTTCGCCGTCGAGGTGAGCGTCACGCCGCAGGGGGGCGTTTCCCGTACCATCCGGGGCATCTTCGACGACCCGTATCTGAACGCCCAGCTCGGCGAGTATGAGGCCGACGCCAGCGACCCGCGCCTGACCTGCAAGGAAACGGACGTGGCCGATCTGGCAGAGCAGGACCAGGTGCAGATTGGGGCGAAAGTCTATTACCTGCTGACCGCGCCGCAGCCGGATGGCACCGGCTTTGCGGTGCTGCGCATGGCCGAGGACTGAGGCCATGCTCGCCTTTGACTTCGATGCACGGGAATTGAAACGCATCGCCGATGAGTTTGAGGCGAGCGAAAAAGACCTGCGGTTCGCCTATTCCCGCGCGTTGCGCCGCACTGCGCAGACCATGAAGACCCGCGCCCGCAAGGGGCTGCGCACTGAGCTGCAGCTGCGCACGGCGGCAGAGCTGCGCAAGCGCCTGCAGGGGTTTAGGTTCAGTCACGGCAAGAGCCTGGGCGAGGTGCGCATGTGGTTCGGTCTCAACGATATGCGCGTGTCTGCCTTCAAGGGGCGAGCCCTGCGCACTGGCGGCGGTGCCCGGTATGGTGGGCAAGATTTCCCGGGGGCATTTGTCGGGCGTAACTCGAAGGGGCGGCCGACCGTGATGCGCCGGGCAACGCAACGGGCCTATCCCATCAAAGAGGAACGCATGCCGATCGAGGACAAGGCGCAGATCTTCATCGAGGACGAGGTGTTCGACGAGATTGAAGCGGTGTTCTTCAAGAACTTCCGGGCCGAGGTGCGGGCCCGCACGATCTACGGCGTGGGGAAAGGATAAGCTATGGCCGACAATCTCGACCTGGATCAGCTGCATGACGCGATCAAAGCCGAGATCAGCGCACAGTTTCCGGCGCTGGCATCTGTCGAAGATTACGGGGCACCGCGGAAGTCCCTGCAGCTGCCCGCGGTGCTGATCGAGCTGGTTGACATGGAAATCGACCCGGAGAGCGATCCGGGCACCGAACAGCTGCCTGCGGTATCGAAATGGGTGGCGCGGGTGGTGATGAGCTTCCGCACCGTGAAGGTCGAGCGCGAGATCCGCAAGCTGGCCGGGGCGCTGGGGGTGCTGGTGCAGCAAAACCGCTGGGGGCAGCGCGTGAGCCCGGCGCAGGTGACCTATATCGGGCCGGATGGATTTGACCCTGAGTTCGACAAGTTCGAGGTCTGGGCGGTCGAGTGGGATCAGCAAATTGACTTGGGGCAAAGCGTCTGGACCGGGGAAGGCGCCACGCCGGAACGGGTGATGATCGGTTTCGCGCCCGACATCGGCCCAGGGCAGGAACCTGATTACACCGAGATCGACGGGGGTGGCGCATGAGCTATGGAGCGGCGCGCAATGAGCAGGCGCGCGAGGGCATCGTGCGCTTTGGCGTGGTGACGGCCGTGGATGCAGGCACCGCCCGCGCCAAGGTGAGCTTTGGCGGTGAAAGCGAGAGCAACTGGCTTCCCTGGCTGGCAGAGCGCGCGGCTACTATCAAAGTCTGGGCGCCGGTGGCCATCGGCGAGCAGGTGGTGGTGCTTTCTGAATCTGGCGACACCGCGCAGGGCGTGATTGTCGGATCGGTGTTCAGCGCCAGCAACGCAGCGCCATCCGGTGACAGGGCAGAACACTTGCTGCAGCTAGGGGCTTCGTCGATCAGCGTGAAAGATGGCGCAATCGTCATTTCGTCCAACGGTTCGACCATCACCATCGACGCCGGGGGCATCAAGCTCAATGGCGCCCGGATCGATCTGAACTGATGCCCGCTGTCACCAGAAAAGGCGATCTTTGCACTGGGCACGGCTGTTTTCCGCCCCGGGCTTCGACAGGCGGCAGCGGCAGTGTCTATGTGAACGGCATTCCTGTTCACCGCCAGGGCGACAGCTGGGCGCTGCATGGCTGCAACCTGTGTCCGCCGCATGGGGGGGCTCTGGCATCTGGCTCCGGAACGGTCTTGGCTAATGGCAAGCAAATAGGCCGGATCGGTGACCCGGTGGATTGCGGGTCATCCGTGGCCAGCGGTTCCGGCAACGTCTTTGTTGAAGGTTGATTGTCTGTCCTTAGACTGAAACAGTCACGCAATATCGCTTCTCTCGTTTGGCGGTTTGCTCTACGAGGCGTTGTAAGCCATAGGGAGAGTGAATAGTGGGGAAGTTTTGCGCTAGAGATCCGTTGTTTGACTGCGGGGTGCTGATTGGAGAAGCTCCAATAGTCGACGACCAATTAATTAAGAACTTGCTTCCGGATGACGTTTTTCCAATATCTGTTCTGGCGGCGGTTGTCTTGTTTGTAGTGAAGGAAGTCTTCGAGTTTATTCGTAGAACTCGCGCTTCATCAAAACATGTGAAAATATACAAGACGCTTATATGTGAAGAACTTCAAAAGTTGAAATGGCGCACTAAAGTTGCTGCGGAGCTTGCGGTGGATTATGAAGAGCAAGCTTGTTCCGGAAAGTTCAGTGTAGAATTGGAAGATCTTGGAAAAGAGCGGTTTTCGATCAAAGTTTCAGACAATGTTACCGGGGAACTTGTAACAGGGCGATCTTTTGGAGTCCCGACAACAGAGGTGTTTGAACCTCTTATGCTAGCCTTGACTAAGGAAAGGCCAGGTATGCTGGACGATCTATTGGACGTTCAGACCGCGATCACGCAATCCGAGCATATCGTCCGAACATATATCAATCAGGTGAGAGAGATCTCGAATAATGGAAATAGCGCAGAATTGTACAAATCTCTCGCAGTGGGGTATAGGGAGTACGCACTGCGAGAACTAAACGAATGTGACAAAGCAATGGGTGCACTCTTCAAAAAGTTTGATGGTCGCGAACTGGAAGGCAATCATAAAGTTCGCTGACGCTATCGAATTTTGGCGTTAGGAAAACCGCCAGAGGGCGGGCGGCTGCCCGCGCGGCCATGATCGCCGCATGATTGGCATCGACGCATCCACAGGAACAGAACTCTCCGGCCTGGCGCATCTGCGGCAGTCGGTGCGGGATATCCTGACCACGCCCATCGGCACCCGCGTGATGCGCCGGGACTACGGCAGCCGTCTTTACCGGCTGGTTGATGCGCCCATGAATGATGCCACCCGCCTCGACATGATGGCGGCCACCTATGAAGCACTCGAGACCTGGGAGCCGCGGCTGCAGGTCGAGCAGGTGTCGGTGGAAATGCCCGAGCCGGGCGGCATCGTGATCGCGCTCGAGGGGCAATATCTGCCGACCGGTAAGCCGGTCACGCTCGACGGCATCGAGGTGCGCTGATGGCTGAAGGTCTGATCGATCTGTCGCAGCTCACCCCGCCGAGCTACCGCGCGGAACTGGATTTCGAGGCGATCCTTGCTGCGCGCATGGCCCGGTTGAAAGAAGCCCTGGATGCGGCGGGCATCCGCTTCGATGCGGACGCGCTGGAAAGCGAGCCAGTCAAAATCCTGCAGGAGGCCGACGCCTACCGGGAGCTGCTAGCGCTTGGGGCGCTGAACGACGCCTATCTGTCGACGCTGCTGCCTTTCGCCACCGGTGCGGATCTTGATGCGCTTGGCGTTTCACTGCACCTGTTGGCCCGCCTGCCGGATGAGACCGATGCGCGCTATCGCCGCCGGATCTCCCTGGCGTCGGAACAGAGAGCCGGGGGGCGGCTGAGCGGTTATATCGCCGAAGCCCTGATGGCCTCGCCGGAAGTGACTGATGCCGGGGCTTATGTGGATCGATCGACCGGCGCGCCCATCGTGCGCGTGCCTGTCATGGGGGCGGAGAACCCGCCGCCGCCCGAACTGGTCTCGGCCGTGCAGGCCCATCTAAACCGCGAGGACGTGGGCCAGGCGACCGACGTGCTGATCGCCGAGCCGGTCGCTGTGCAGCCCGTGAGTGTGGTTGTGGTTCTCGAGCATCTGGCCGGGCCCGATCCTTCCGTTCTGGCCGCCCGCGCGCGCACCGCGATTGAGCAGGTGATCGCGCGGCGCAGGACGCCCGGGCGCGACCTGCCGCGATCTGCTGTGATCGCTGCCGCCGCGGTCGAAGGCGTGGAACGGGTGCGCTTGGACAGCCCGGCGGCTGATGTGATCGCCGGGCCAAGCGGGCTGATCGAGGTTTCCACGCTCGACATCAGCACGGTGCGCGTCGATGGTTGAAACGCTTCTGCCCCATAACGCAACGCCATTTATGCGCGCCGTCGAAGCGGTCAGCGGCGCCCGCTGGGAGTTGGGCAGCGAGGGGCTGCCTGGCACCCTGAACCCCTGGACGTGCCCGGCCGACCTGCTGCCGTGGCTGGCGCAGACCCGCGGTGTCGATTTCTGGTTTGAGGATTGGCCGGAGGCGACCAAGCGCCGCGCGATTGCCGAGGCGCCGCGCCTGCAGCGACTTAAAGGCACAATGGCGGCCGTGCGCGGCTATCTCAGCCTCGCCGGTGCGGAGGTGACCTATATCCGGGCGCCTTCCGACCTGGCGTTTGCGGGCGGCCTGACGCCGGAGCAGCGCGCCGAATGGCTGGGGCGGCTGCCACAGCTGCGCGCCTATCCGTTCCGCGATACGGTGCAGACCGGCGCGGCCCTGGCGGATGGCGAGAGCGCGGCCGGAGACGAGCAGGCGCCGGGCGCTTTCATGTCGCTTGACCCGGCGCAGGGGGCAGTCGGCGAACGGCTCTATATCTGGCGCCAAGGCGTGGAAACCGCGCTGACGGTGCTGGATGCTGAACGGGCGCCGTGGAGCCGCGGCGGCTGGATCACGAAAGTGACGGCGGTGGAGCCGGGCGAGGGGGCCGAAGGTGCCTTTGCGGACGGTGCGGCCCGGGCCGGTGAGCAGCACGACCCAGGCGGCCTTGCCGGTGCTGATCCGATGCAGGCGCGCGCCTTCACCGTGTCGCTGCGCAGCGATGGCACCATGCAGCCCATCGAGCTGACGGCGCGCACCGCAGACGCTGTTTTCGAAACCGTTTTCGAGCCCTTTGAACCGCAGCCCGGTGCGTCCTTCGCCGATCATGCAGTCGCGACCACCGGCGGCACCTGCGCGGGCGCGGATCAAGCGGCCGCCCATGTCTTCCGCCGCACCTATCTGGCCGACCCGGCCGTTGCCGTGCCGTCTTTTGCAGAGGGCGCGCTGCCATCGGAGTATATCGCCAACTGCCAGCCGGTGACCGCTGTGCTGGGCGTGGATGTCGGCCGCGCCGCGCAGCCCGGTGACATGTTCAATGACGGCGGCATGACAGGCGGCTTTCTGGGCCGCGACGGCTCCGACCCGGCGCTGTCCCGGGCGGTCGAGGCTGTGCGCCGCGCCCAGGGCGGCACCGACATTTTCGTGATCGACAGCACCACATTCACGCCGGTGACTGCGGGCGATGCCCCGCGCGCCGGTGACGGCATTACCGCAGGACACATGATCAAGAGGTATCACTAATGGCAACTGCAGTGCAGCGGCGCGTTCCTTACTCGCTCAATCAATTCATCAATTTCGCGGACCTCAACAAGTTCGGGGTCTTTGCGGTGGAAGGCGACGACGCCCTCGGCCTCGATATCGTCGGGCCGGATGCGGCCTGGACGGCGATTGCGGCCCTTCAGGAGAGCGCCACCTCGGTGCGCATCAATTTCGGGCGGCTCTGGCTCAACGGTAAATTCTACGGCGATCCGGACAAGGACACCGAGGTCGTGTCGCTGGTGACCGCATTGCCGACCAGCACCAAGAAGATCGTGACCATCGTGGGCACCGGCGCGGAGGTCGAGGCCAAGCACGAGCCGCGGTCGTTCAAGAACTCTGAGACCGGCAATGTCGAGCCGCAGACGATCCCGACCGAGATCCTGCGCAAGGCAGCGTTCTCCTATGTGGCAGGCACCGAAGCGGCCACGCCCATCGCGCCTGCGCTGGATCCGAATTACATCCCGATCGCGAATGTGACGCTGGGCGTCGCAGGCATTGAGAAGATCGATCTGCTGACCGATTACCGCCTGCCGACGCTGCAGGGCATGAATGCCCGCATGATCTCGATCGAGAAATTCCGGCTCGCCATCGGCACCCGGGTCGAGACGCTGGCCTCTGACCTTGCAACCCTGCAGGCCGATATCGGCCAGCTGAACGCCCCGGCCGTGCGCCAGACGCAGCGCCGCCTGGCGGAGCTGGAAGACAAACTGGGGATCGACGAGGACGGGCTGCTCTACGGCTTCGACCGCATGCTGACCGAGGACGAGAGCGACACCGCGCATGGCGACTATGATGCCCGGATCGAGGAAGGCCTGCGTTTCCCCTTCGCGGCCAGTGCCGAGAAGACCCCGGCGCTGCTGAACCCGGGCGATCCGCGCCTGACCACGGTTTCGGGGTGGAGCCTACCGCCGTTTGCAGAGGTGGCGCGGCTGGATACCTGGGGGCAGGGCGTCTCCGTCAATGTCGCCAGCTACCAGTATGCCAATACGGATTTCTCGATCTATGCGGGCGGCAAGCGCCGCCGCCGCTATGGTCCCGGCATGGTGGTGGCCGGAAGCAGCGATTTCTGGCAATCGGCGCAATACAGCGTCAATTACCTGACCAAGACGTTCAACACCGGCGCCGACAACTATCTGATCACCGATGAATGGACCGAGGACGGCGTCACCTACTACCGCCTGCAGCAGTACTGGGACGACAAGATCAAATACTGGAACGGCTACCAGGCGATCACCCCGACCACGCAGGGCGGCTACCTGGTCGGCCAGACCTTCCTCAATGCGCAATCCGGCTGGCTGACCAGCATCGGGCTGCGTTTCGGCAAGGTCGATGACGGCTATGGCGTCAAGGTCTATCTCTGCCGCGCGCCGAATGGCGAGCCGGATCCGACCCAGATCATCGCCGAAGGCAGCATCGCCGCGGGTGAGGCCAAGGCCTCGCAGGGCGATCCTGATCCCGGTGTCGAGAACAAGGTAACGCTGACCCCGGCCTTCCTGAACGCGGGCGAGCGGTATGGCATCATCCTGGTGACCGGCGGCGATTATGCTGTCGCAGCCCGGGCCGACAACGCGCTGACCAATGGCGCATTGTTCATCGGCGACGGTGCGGCCTGGTCGGTCGATCTGGGCAAGGACATGGCCATGCGCCTGTATTTCGCCGAGTTCGAAGTCGCCTATACCGCGGTTCAGCTGGAAACCGTGACCCTGTCGGGCGGCATCACCGACATCGACATCATTTCGACGGAGCATGTGCCGGAAGGCTGCGAGCTCTATTGGATGGTGCGGTTCGATGGCACCTGGCACCGGCTGGAGAAGGTTGCGGGCACCCACCCGCTAGCAGCGGCCCCGGCCACGGTCGAGTTGCAGCTGGTCATGGTGGGCACGCGCGACATCATGCCCTCGATCAAACTGCCCGACACGGTGCTGCGCCTGAACAAGGGCGGCGGCAGCTTCACACACCTCTCGGAGGTGCGGGACGCGGGGAGCGCCGCGGCCTCGGTGCGGGTGGAGCTGGAAATCGCCGCCTGGGATGCGGGCAAGCACAGCCTGACCGCGACTATCGAATCCGGAGGCAACAGCGATGCGCCGGTCAGCTCGGCCGATTACCCGCTGCCGAACGGCAATATCCGCCGGGTGATGGCGTTCACGCTGACCGCGCCGTCGCAGACCTACCAGGTGAAGCTGGTGGGCTCGACCTCGGACATCGCGGCGCCGTTTGTCGTGGCCTCGCGCTACGATCTGGCGAGCGCGTAAGGGGGTGCCATGAGCCGGGCACTCACAGACCTGTTCCCTGTCGGGCCGGATACCCGGCTCGATCCGGAATTCTTCAACGGGCTGATCCGCGAGGTCGAGTCGCGGATTGCCGACCTGCAGCTGCTGAAACAGGGGCTGGAAGCGGCCATCGGGCAGGCGCAGGAGATCGCGCTTGCCCGGGTGAACGACATCATCGGGCCTGCGCAGGCGGAGCTGACCTCGCGGCTTGAGCAGGCGCAGGCGGCGCTGACGTCCACTGAAGACCTCTTGGGGCAGCTGAATGGCGAGCAGTTCGACATTGCGCAGATCACGGGCTTGCAAGATGCCCTTGACGCGTCTGCCGCTGCAGTAGCCGGTGCTAACAGGTTTACCGCCAAATCTGCGGCCTATACCGCCAGTGCGGGCGAAAAGATCGCTGCCGATGTCACGGGCGGCGCCTGGCAACTGGATCTGCCTGCCACACCTGCTGCGGGTGATGCGGTGACGGTCGCTGTGATCGATGGCGACGTGACCGCGAATAACCTCACGATCAGCGGCAACGGCAAAACCGTGCAAGGCGATGCGGCGCTGATCGTGGATGTCGCGCGGGCGACCGTGACCCTGATCTACACTGGAACCGAATGGAGGATTGGCTGATGCCCAACCTTTCTGATCTTGTGGGCGGTGGCGGTGGCGGTGGCTTCGAGCTGATCGACAGCCAGACGTTCACTACCTCCGGCACCTGGACCAAGCCTTCGGATGCCGCAGACGACGATATTGTTGTCATTGATATGTGGGGCGGCGGCGGCGGCGGAGACTCCTTGCACAATACCAGCCAAGGGGGCGGCGGTGGTGGGGGCGGCGGTTTCGCCCGCGTTGTGGCGAGGGCCGCTGCTCTTTCCGCTTCTGAAACCGTGGCCGTGGGCGCGGGCGGCGCTTCTACGTCTGATAACACCACGCCGGGTAACGGGGGAGACTCCTCTGTAACCATAGGGTCAAAGTCTGTTGGCGTCTCTGGCGGCCGTTGGGGGTCTGCAACTGGCGGCGGCCATGGGGGGCAGGACAAGCAGCACATTCACGGCGGCATGATCGACAGCTCCGGTGAATACTCTGTCAATAAGTACAGCGGCGCTTTCGACAAAAACGGTGGTTCATACGGGTCTGGGCTGGTCAACGCCACCAGAGGCGGCGGCGCTGGCGGTGGGTACAGCTCGGGCGGAGCCATAAAGACTGGCGGCAACTCGGTCTGGGGCGGCGGCGGCGGCGGAGGACGCGCAACCGGGGATACGACAGCCTATGCAGGCGGCGCGTCGGTGTATGGCGGCGCTGGCGGCGCATCAGCCAGTTCTGACGGCGGGAATGCTGAAGACGGACAGGCTCCGGGCGGCGGTGGTGGGGGCACCAATAACTACGGAACGTCAGGCGCTGGCGCGCGCGGCGAGGTCCGCATCTACGTCGTCCGTGGTGCCATTCCCCCTGAAGATTTCGTGTTTGAGGTTTGATCTATGAGAGTAGCGATCGACAAGAACGGTGACGGCGTCATCGACAACATCGTGGAAGCCGAAAGCGTGGAAGCGGCCGCAGCGCTGTTTCCGGCAGATACTGTGCTGGACGCGGTGGCCGCGGGGGTGCGGATCGGCTGGGTGAAGCAACCCGATGGCAGCTATGCCGCGCCGCCGGAGCCGGAGAAAGAGGCGATCTGTCAGAAGCTCGACAGCGCTGCGCTGATCACCCTGCTGGAAGATGCAGGCGGCATGACGCCGGAAATGGTGGTGCAGTGCCACCAGGATCAGCAGATGGCTTATTTCTGGCTGCTCTTGCAAATTGCCCCCTACACCAGCCGCGACAATCCAAAGCTGCCCGCCGCGCTGGATGCGATGGCGGCGCTTGGCTACCTGCCGAATGGCACGCAGGCGGTGCTGGATGCCTGGCCTGTCGAATGAATGGTGGACCCGGCGCGGCCGGGCCTATGTCACCACTGAGCCGGTCGCCTGGGAGATCGGGCGCCCGGGCTCTGGCCTGAAACTGCGGGTGCCTGTCGGGTTCCGCTTCGACGTTTCGGTGCCACGCTGGGCCAGATGGGCGTTCGACCCGCATGATCCGCGATACCTGTTGGCGGCGGCGCTGCACGATTACACCATCCACCGGCTGGGCTGGGGCCGGGTCAGCGCGGCGGCGCCATTCTCCGAGGCGTTGCGGGCCGCAGGCGTCAGCCGTGCGCGCAGACTGGCCATGGTGCTCGCCGTCATCATCCACAAATGGAGCTGAGCCCGGCCGGTTTCTCTTACAAAAGTCCCGGCGCGGAAAACCGCCAGAGGGAAGCGAGGGGCGCCCCCTGCATGATCGCTGCGACACACAGTTAGCAGTGAGGCAGAAATGGCTGGTTTTCTCCACGGCGTCGAGGTGCTCGAGATCGACACGGGCCCGCGCCCGATCCGCACCATTTCCACCGGCGTCATTGGCATTGTGGGCACGGCGCCCCAGGCAGACGCAAACGCTTTTCCCCTGAACACTCCGGTTCTGATTGCGGGCAGCCGCGTTGAGGCGTCCAAGCTGGACACTTCGGAGGACGGCACCGGCGGCGGCACGCTGCCGGGTGCGCTCGACGGTATCTTCGACCAGATCGGGGCCGTGGTGATCGTGGTGCGCGTCGAAGAAGGTGTCGGCGAAGCCGCGACGCTGGCCAATGTGATTGGCGGCGTGAACTCCAGCAATGGCAAGTTCGAGGGCGTGCATGCGCTGCTGGGCGCCGAGAGCGTTGTCGGCCATGCCCCGCGTATCCTTTGCGCGCCGGGCTGGACCCATCAGCGCCCGGAAGATGACGGCAATCCCGGCACCTACCTGGCCAACCCTGTTGTTGCCGAGCTGGAAGGCATCGCCGACCGCATTGGCGCGGTGATCATCGCGGACGGGCCGAACACCACCGACGCCGCGGCGCAGACCTATGCAGGCGACTGGGGCACCTCGGGCCGCATCTATGTGGTCGACCCCTGGGTCAAGGTGCTCGACAGCGCTGGTGATGTCGTTGACGAACCGGCATCGGCCCGCGTGGCCGGTGTGATCGCCCGTACCGACAATGACCGCGGGTTCTGGGTGTCGCCGTCTAACCAGGGCATCTATGGCATCATCGGCACGTCGCGGCCGGTCGATTTCAAGCTCGGCGACCAGTCGAGCCGCGCCAACCTGCTGAACGAAAACGACGTTGGCACCATCATCCGCCAGGACGGTTATCGTATCTGGGGCAACCGGGTGCCGACTGCGGACCCGAAATGGCAGTTTTTGTGCGTGCGCCGCACCGCGGATGTGCTGAACGAAAGCATCCAGCGCGCCCATATGTGGGCCGTCGACCGGGCGATTACCAAAACCTACATGGACGATGTGGTCGAGGGCGTGAACGGCTTCATCGCAACGCTGATCGCCCAAGGGGCGTTGCTGGGTGGCGAGTGCTGGGCCGATCCGGATCTGAACACCCCGTCCAGCATCCAGAACGGGCAAGTGTGGTTCAACTTCGACTTCACGCCGCCTTATCCCGCCGAGCGGGTGACCTTCCGCTCGCATCTCACCAATGAATATATCTCGGAGGCGCTGGGCTGATGGCTATTCGCAACATCCTGAAGAACTTCAACCTGTTCGTTGATGGCCGCGGCTTCGCGGGCGAGCTGGGCGACTATACCCCGGCCAGCCCCTCGGTGGCGGCCGAGGAATACCGCGCAGGCGGTATGGACGGCCCGACCGACATCGACATGGGCATGGAGAAGATGACCACCAGCTTTGTGCTGCGCAACTACAGCGCAGACGTGCTGGCGCTCTGGGGCATTGCCCCCGGCGTGCTGATCCCGGTCACCGCCCGCGGTGCGCTGGAAAGCGAGGATGGCACCGTGACGCCGGTGATCCACAACATGCGCGGCAAGATCATCCAGCCCGACCGGGGCACCTGGTCGCCGGGCCAGTCTGCCACGCTCACCGTGAACATGACGCTCGAGGCGTTCAAGGAAACCATCGGCGGGCAGGTGATCACCGAGATCGACATCATCAACATGGTGCGCATGGTCGGCGGGGTGGATCGCCTGGCCGAGCAGCGCGCGGCCCTGGGCATCTAAGGAGTTCTCATGACCCAAGTGAACAAACTGCCGGACTACATCACCGAAGGCGCTGACGGCGAGCTGACCGTCGATCTGCTGCGCGGCATCACCGTCGATGGCACGCCGCAGAAATCTCTGACCCTGCGCGAACCCTGCGTCGATGACATGCTCGCGGCGGAGAAAACCGCCAAGAGCGACACAGCGATGTCAGAGGTGATACTGATCGCCAACCTTGCGGGTGTGGATCCGGCGGCGATCCGATCGGCCAAGATGAAGGACTATTCGCGCCTGCAGGAGGCGCTGGGGTTTATGAATGGCTGACGCCGGAAGCGGCGCGCGCCGGGGTTCTTGCCCTGGCGCACGTCACCGGCTGGTCATGCGCTGAAATCACCGGAATGAGCGGCAGCCGCTTCCGCTGGTGGCTTGGGGGTCTGGATGGCAAATCAACGCCTTAACGCCACCATCACAATCGGCGGCGTTCTCGGGAAATCGTTCAAGAAGAACATCGGCCTGATCCGGTCGGGATTCGAGAGCGTCGGCGACAGCATCAAGGATGTGAAGAAGCGGCAGAAAGAGCTGTCGCGCCAGCGCGCTGACCTGATCAAACAGGGCCGGTCGGTCGAAGCGCTGGACCGGGAATATGAAGACCTCGAGCGCACGCTCGAGAATCTGGTGCGCAAGCAGCGGCGCTGGGAACGCGCCCTGCGCGACAGCAACCGCGTCGGCGAAACTTTCGGCAGGATGACAGGCAACATTGGCCGCCTTGGCCGCCGGGTGGGGGCAGGGCTTGCCGCTGCGGGTGCCGGTGTCTTTGCGTTGGCCAGCTCGACCGCCTCTTATGGCGACCAGGTTGCAAAGACCGCGGGCAAGCTCGGCATCGGCATCGAGGCGCTGCAGGAATTCCGCTATGCGGCCGAGCGCTCTGGTGTTTCCACCGAGACATTGGACAGCTCGCTGACCGCGATGCAAAAGCGCCTGGGCGAGGCCGCGCAGGGCACCGGTGCCGCGAAAAAGGCGCTGGACCAGATCGGGTTGAGCGCAAGCGATCTGATTGCCTTGGGGCCAGAGCGCGCCATGGGGGCAATTGCCGACAAGCTGCAGGGGATCGAGGCGCCAGCCGAACGCGCTGCTCTCGCGGCGGCCCTGTTCAGCCGGTCGGGCATCGGCATGGTCAACATGCTGGGCAACGGATCCGACGCGCTGCAGCAACTTCGCGAGGACGCGCGCAAGACCGGCTATGTTCTGAGCGAGCAGGCGGCGCGGGACGCCGAAGCCTTTGCGGATGCGCAGCTTGACGCGCAGCTGACCGTCAAGGGGTTGAAGAACACCATCGGCGCCGAGCTGATGCCGGTGGTCACCCGATCGATGAAGAGCTTCAGCGCCTGGGCGGTGTCGAACCGCGAGGGCGTGGCCAAGTTTGCCGACACCGCTGCGCGCAAGCTCGAGGCCGCCGTGCCGGTGATCGGTCAGGTGGTCGAGGGCATGGGCAAGGTGTCGGCAACAATCGGCGGGGTTATTTCCAAGGTCGCGGCCATGGTCGGCGGCTGGGAAAACTTCGGCATGATCATCGGCGGGCTGTTTGCCGCGCGCACGATCGGCAGCGTGTTGAGCTATACCTTCGCTGTCGGGCGTCTCGGCGTATCTGTGGCCGCTCTGGTGCCTTGGGCATCGGCGGCGGGCGGGGCGATGGCAACCTTGTCCGGTGGCCTCGCGCTGGTGAAAACCGGCGTGGTCGCGGTCGGCCGGGCGCTGCTGATGAACCCCATCGGCCTTGCCGTCGCGGCCATCGCGGGATCGGCCTATCTGATCTATAAGAACTGGGCCAAGGTCGGCCCGTGGTTTGCCAAGCTTTGGGGCAATGTAAAGCAGACCTTCAAGGGCATCGGCGGCTTTGTCAGCGGTGTTTGGCGCGGTGACTGGGACGCGGCAGCGGACGGGCTGGCTACCGCATGGAAGGGTGCCAAGGGCTATCTGGCTACCATTCTCGACGGCATCGGCGGGGTGTTCCGGTTCGCCTGGGACAAAGACATCAAGCCGATCACCGACAAGCTGGGGATCACCGACCACATCACCGGCGCCTGGGCGAAGGTCGGCCCGTGGTTTAAGCGCCATTGGGACGGCGTCAAAGCGACGTTCGGCGGCTTTGGTCGCTTCGTCGGCGGTGCGTGGCGCGGCGATATGGACGCAGCGGCCGCCGGGCTTGCGGATGCGTGGGAGGGTGGCAAAGCCATCCTGTCCAATGCGCTCGATGGTATCGGTGCCGCGTTCTGCTTTACCTGGGACAAAGGCATCAAGCCGATCACCGACAAGCTCGGGATCACCGATCACATCACCGGCGCCTGGGGCAAGGTCGGCCCGTGGTTCACGCGCCATTGGGGCGGCGTTAAGGCAACATTCGGCGGGTTCGGCGACTTCGTCAGCGGTGTGTGGCGGGGCGACCTGGACGGGGCGGCCGCGGGGCTCGGCACCGCATGGGATGGCGCAAAGACGGTGCTGTCAAACTCTCTGGACGCGCTGGGTGGCGTGTTTCAGACGGTGTGGTCCAACGCCATCAAGCCGATCACCGACAAGCTGGGGATCACCGATCACATCACCGGCGCCTGGGGCAAGGTCGACCCGTGGTTCAAGCGCCATTGGAACGGTGTCAAGGCAACATTCGGCGGGTTTGGCGACTTTGTCAGTGGCGTTTGGCGGGGCGATCTGGACGGGGTGGCCGCGGGGCTCGGCACCGCATGGGATGGCGCAAAGTCGGTGCTGTCGAACTCTCTGGACGCGTTGGGCGGCGTGTTTCAGACGGTGTGGTCCAATGTCATCAAACCGGTCACCGACAAGCTGGGCGTGACAGATACGATCACCGCGGCGTGGGAGCAGGCCCGGGCGGGGATCGACACGGTGGTGACCGGGATCGGCACCGCGCTGCGCACTGCGTATGACGGCACCATCGGCCCGGTGATCGAGGCGCTGGGCGCGACCGGCGGGATCTCGACCGCGTGGGATGAAGTCAAGAAGGCAGTGGGCGCTGTTGTCGACTGGCTCGGCGAGAAGTTTGATTGGCTAATGGGCAAGCTGGAACCTGTGCTGAACGGGCTGTCCTGGCTGCGCGATAAGGGCGCCGGGGCGGTCGAGGGTATTCAGGGAATCGGTTCGGGCCTTCGCAGCTGGTGGAATGGGGAAGAGCAGGGGCAGCCCGGCAGCCAGACTGCGGCTTCAGCGGAGCAATCTGTGCCCCCAAGCAGTCCGCGCAGCGGGCGAGCTGTCCCGAAAAAGATCTCCGGGTCCTATCTGGGCGGCACGATCGGGCGCGGCTTCCGCGAAGTGGGTGAGCAGGGGCCGGAAACGATCTGGACTTCGAAAGGCGGCTACGTGGCGCATGCCAATGCGACCGAGCGGCTGGCGAGACTGTCCGACCGCGCCGCACCGTTGCTGGATGCGCTGGGCGGTGGCCTGCGCAGTGCCATGGCCAAGGCCGAAACTGCGGCGGCGCCAGTGGTGCAGGAAGTGCAGCTGGCCGCCGAACGCATGGCACCGGCAGCGATGCCAGCCCAGGCACCAGCGCCGCAGCCTGCCCCGGTGGTGATCCATGCCCAGATCAACGCGCAGCATCTGAGCGCCGCGCAGATCGCCGAGGAACTGGAACGCCGCGGCCGCGCTGCGCAGGCAGGCGCGCTCTATGACCAGGCGCATGATTATGGCCAGTACGGGGGCGGATGATGGCAGGCACAATGCTGCAGCTCGGCAGCTATCAGTTCAGTATCGACAACGCGGCGTATCAGAACCTGCAGCGATCGACAGAATATCGCTGGGCCGCGCAAGAGCGGATCGGCGCGGCCGACGCGCTGCAGTTCACAGGCTTCGGCTCCGACACCATCACGCTGCAGGGGGTGATCTACCCGCATTTCCGCGGCGGCCTCGGCCAGGTCGACAAGATGCGCCTCACCGCTTCGCTGGGGTTCCCGCTGCCGCTTGTGGCGGGCACGGGCCGGGTTCTAGGCGTGTGGGTAATCGAGAGCGTTAGCGAGGGGCAGCGCACCTTTGCCGCTCAGGGCGCGCCGCTGCGCCAGGACTTCACAATCAGCATCAGGAGATATGATGGCGGGCTCCGCAGTCTTCTACCGTTCTAAAGAGGGCGAGACAGCCGACGAAATCGTCTGGCGCCACTATGGCAACCAGGTCGCCGGGGCACTCGAGATCGTGCTGCAGGCGAATCCGGGGCTTGCCGCCCTCGGGCCGGTACTGCCGATTGGCACCCGGATCGAGCTGCCGGAGATCGAGCTGCCGGAGATCGAGGCGCCGAAAGAGGCGAAGGCGGTGCGGCTATGGGATTGATGGATTTCCGGCCGTTCTTCCGCGTGGTGGTCGACGGGAAGGACATCAGCAGCACGCTCGCGCCGCGGCTGGTCAGCCTGACGCTGACGGATGCCGCCGGGGTTCAGTCCGACCAGGTGCAGATCACGCTCAGCGACACCACGCTGTTCGCCAAGCTGGATGAGCCGCGAGCCGGGGCCGAGATCCGCGTCTGGCTCGGCTATCCTCTGCAGCTGAAAGACATGGGGCTGTTTACCGCCGATAGTGTCGAGGTGGCGGGGCCGCCCGACCGAATGACGATCACCGGCGTGGCCTCGGTGAACGGCGAGACCTCTGGTGGCAAGACTGCGCTGACCGATCAGAAAAAGCGCAGCTGGCCGGTCGGCACCACGATCGGCGCCATGGTCACTAAGATCGCCGGAGAGCACAGCCTCGAGCATGCGGTCTCAGAAAGCCTGACCGGAGTGAAACTACCGCACATCGACCAGATCGACGAAAGTGACATCAACCTGCTATCCCGCGTGGCGCGGGATCAAGACGCCATCGCCAAGCCTGGGAATGGTCGCCTGGTCATGGCGAAGCGGGGCGAAAGCCTGACAGCTTCGGGCAAGCCGATGCCGGTGCTGGCGCTGACACCGAAGAAGGTGAGCCACTGGCGCTACCGCAACAGCACCCGGGAGAAGGCCGGTTCGGTGGTCGCCGTCTACCAGGACCTCGGCCAAGGCAAACCGGTGGAATGCACCGCGGGCGAGGGCGAGCCTGTCCAGCGGATCAAGCGCCGGTTTCCAAACCAAGCAGCGGCACAGAAGGCGGCCGAGGCGGAGCTGCAGCGCCTGCAACGCGCTGGGCGGTCCCTGTCGGTGTCGATGCCGGGCGATCCAGATGCCATGGCCGAGGCCAAGCTGCGGGCGGCCGGGTTCCGGCCCTTTGTCGACGGCGAATGGCTGATCACGCGGGCAGTCCACGTCTTAGACAACGGCGGCTACAAAACGGCGATTACGGCAGAAACGTTCCAGTCGCATTGACCTGCGCGAAAAGGTCAGCAGAGTGCGCTGGTTCAAGTCCCAAGTTGCATAAAATTTTAAGGATATGGCGCTTGCGGCGGAGCGGGGTTATTGCTTTCGATTTCAAGTGATTAATTGATTAAATGGGGTGTAAAAGCCGATGCCAACATCGTTTTTGTCTTTCACTGGCAACTATCTTGCGAACCCGTCAGAAGACTTCTCGTATCACAGTATTACTCTGGAAGAGGGCATCACTTACGACTTTCATACAGCTGCCTATGTCGGAGCTGGAGAAGATATTTCCAGTGCCGTGGACACTGCAATCTTTGACCCCGACACGGGCAGATACATTTACTCCAGTGGATTTTCCACACCTGGTGCGTCTTGGACCCAGTCCTTGTCAGGTACTTTCACTTTGAGAATCGACCCCACAACCGCCTGGTCCGCTTGGGGATATCGCATCGTGCTAAACCGAGAAGACGTTGTAAGGAGCGATGTGGGAACCGAACACGCCTTGATCGACGGAAGCGAAATTTCCGGAACCATTGATGTAGGGGGAGACATCGACACCTATGCGTTGGAAGTCGAGGCTGGAACGACCTACACAATTACTTTTACTGAGGGTGTAGGCAACGGAGCTTTGGACTACGGTCAGTTCAAAATTATGGACGATCTTGGGAATACGATCCACGAGCGTGATCGTTATGAATCTTACAGGCCGATCCAATTTACCGCCGACAATTCTGAGACTGTGTACATCAGCGCTAGCGCGCATCACTCAGACACTGGAGATTTCACGCTCTCGGTCACATCAGACGCATACTTGGTGGAAGGAACCGGAAAAGCTGACCGCATAAACGCTGCAGGAATTGACAACTATATTCAGGGGTATGGTGGCGCGGACACCATCTTTGGCGGTGATGGGGACGACATCATTTCCGGAGGTCGGGGACGCGATGAGCTGCACGGAGGTGCTGGAACCGACACTCTGATCTTCACGTCGCCCAAAGGATCTGTGGTTGATATGACGGCCGGTAAGGCGAGGGTGAAGAAAAGCAAGGAAGTCGACACCTTCGACGGGATCGAAAACGTTCAGACAGGCCGTGGCCGCGATAAGATAATCGGAGACGGATACAACAACCGTCTTGATGGCGGCGCCGGAAATGACAGGCTGATTGGTGGCGGAGGTGATGACACCCTAATAGGTGGGCGTGGTCGCGACACTCTGATCGGCGGTGCTGGCAACGATGAGTTTGTCTTTAGTAGCGGCTTTGGACGTGACGTCATCCGCGACTTCACTGTCGGAGAAGATGCCATCATTCTGGATGGGCTGAGTGAAGATAACTTGTCGACTAGAAACGTCTCAGGAGATCTTCGGATAGACACTGGTTCTGGGGTGATAACCGTTTTGGACGTGGGCGGTGCAGATCTGTCCGACATTCTATTCTTTCAGTGAGATTCGATCTTGGGAGCCGGTCTGCAGGCAAATAGTCCCTCGTCTGGGATGTCGTTACCACTCCAGAGTTCTGCAGAGTATACAGGGCGCAAGCAACCAACGTTTCCCAGAAAGGCTCCGCTATGGCGGGGCCTTTTCGGTTTCCCACTTTCTTCCTTTGTTCACGATTTGTCGTGGGAAAAAATTCGTCTAGTGGACTGATTTTCAGAGATTTCCGCCAGCCTTGAAAACCGTTGAACGTGAGAGCGTTCCCAGGGTTCGAATCCCTGTCTCCCCGCCACTAAATCAATACCTTAGCTGCCACCTGACAAGATCGCTTTGACGCGGTGTTTTTTGGGTTTCCCCAAAAGTTTCCTACGTTCATGATCTATTTTTGTGTCCCTTGATGGCCGCGATCTGCTGATCGGTGCATCCAGCTTCGGCGAGTTCGCGAGCCGCGCTGTAGCGCAGCGCGGGCAGTGCCTATCCGGTCAGCCCTGCAGCTTTTCGCACCGCCATCACGTTTTGCTTGCAGCTGGTTGTAGGTCAATGCCCGGCCGAATTGGTCGGCAAGGCTAAAGCAATGTGCCGTTCTTAGCATCCTCTTCTTCGGGATGAGACATTGCGCACGGATGCGCAAAGGCAGATGCTGCCGCTATGGCGACGGAAATTGATTTCTCTTTCAAAGCACTGCCCGACAGGGCACGACGGCACATTCGGATGTATCAGGTGCATCAGTTTCTTGACCGCTTTGCCATGGGTCTCACGGTGGCGGTGGTCGCGCTCGCATTGACAGATCGCGGCATGGACCTGTTCCAGATTTCGTTGCTCTTCGGTGTCTACTCGCTCACGACTATGGCGATGGAATTGCCATTCGGCGGTTTGGCCGACACCATCGGCCGCAAGCCGGTATTCCTCGCGGCGGTCCTGGCCAGTTTGGTTTCGCTGGCGCTGTTTCTGTCATCGAGTGACTTCGCAGTCCTGGCTCTCTCCTTCGCCTTCATCGGCTTTGGGCGTGCACTGCGGTCTGGCACGCTTGATGCGTGGTTTGTCGAAACGTTCAAGGCAGCTGCGCCAAATGTGGATGTCCAACCCGCTCTCGCAAAAGCACAATGGGCCAATGCCATGGGCCTCGCCTTGGGTGCCGTTTTGGGAGGTCTGCTGCCAGACGCGTTCGGCATGTCAGCGGTGAAGCATGGGATCAGCATCTATGACGTATCCTACGCCGCAAGCTTCGCCGTGATGGTCGGTGTGTTGATCTTCACCATGTTCGCCATCGCCGAGGAACCGCGTCCGCTGAACCGCACTGCGCTCAGACACGGCTTCGCCAGCGTCCCGTCAGTGATTGCCGCGGCCAGCCTTCTGGCGCTAAAGCATCCGAAACTTTCAATTCTTCTGGCGGCTCTGGCGCTGTTCCTGATGGCGACAAACCCGGTCGAAGTGATTTGGCCGACATACGCCAAGCCTATGCTGGAGGAAGGCTACGCCAACACCGTCATCGGTGCTCTGACGGCGGGCTACTTTTTTGCGATCGCTTTTGGTGCGTCGCTGTCGCCCCATATCAGCCGGATTTTCAGGCGTCGCCACGCCGTGACGCTCGCGGCGATCTTTGCATGTCTCGCGGTCGTGCAGGTCGCGCTGGCGATGCAGGACGGCATCACCGGCTTTGTCGGCATCTTTGTGTTGTATTCCATCATTATCGGCGCAGGCGAGACACCCGGGAGCAGCATCTTGCACCGCTGCGTGGAGGATCGTCAGAGGTCCACCATGCTGTCGCTGCGTTCCCTGATACAGCAACTGGGGGCCGCGATTGGGCTGGTCATGGCGGGAGCCCTCGCCGAAATGTACTCGACGTCCTTGGCCTGGAGTGTGGGTGCAGTATTTCTGCTGGCGGCGACGGCGCTGAGCTTGGTGCTGGCCAGACGATACGCTGCCAACCCCGAATAGCTGACATTCTTGCAGAGTGCAGAATCCCTACTTTTGGGCGCAGAACCGACTGGCGCCGACGCGGTACGCGGATCTTGGCCTTGCAGGCGGTGGCGCGGCCAACCGGATGACCGGTCCTGGCCCTATGCGGCCCTCGCAGCGGGGACAGCCCCAAGGGGGCTGCAAGTGCGGCGTTGTCAGCGCATCTCAGCCAGAGGGGCCAATGGACTGCCTAGGCGCACTGTCAGTACAGCAGCCAAGAACAGCGAAACACCCCAGAGATACGGCCGGGGCGTTTCACTGTTCTTGTAGCCAATTGCCTCAGCGCGCTTCTGTCAGCAGCCCCCGGAAGATGGCCCAGCACATCAACAGGAGCACAACGGTAAACGGCAGGCCGGTGGAGATGACCATCGCCTGCAGCGCAGCCAACCCGCCGCCGAGCAACAGCACGATGGCGACGGCCCCTTCAAAGATGCACCAGAATACCCGCTGCGACACCGGCGCGTCGACCTTGCCGCCCGCGGTGATCGTGTCGATCACCAGCGAGCCGGAGTCGGACGAGGTCACAAAGAACACAACCACCAGCACGATCCCCACAAAAGAGGTGATCCCGGCCAGTGGCAGCTCGCCCAGCATCTTGAACAGCTTGAGCTCAAGCGCCGCGTCTTGTGCCCCGGTGAACCCGTCGGCAACCACCTGGTGAATTGCGGTGCCGCCAAAGACGCTCATCCACAGCACACAGACCAGGCTGGGAATCAGCAGCACGCAGATCACGAACTCCCGCACCGTGCGGCCGCGGCTGACCCGGGCGATGAACATGCCCACAAAGGGCGACCAGCTGATCCACCAGGCCCAGTAGAACGCGGTCCAGCCCTGGCTGAAATTCACATCCTCCCGCCCGATCGGATTCGAAAGCGCAGGCAGATACTCGATGTAGGCCATCAGGCTGGAGGCGAACCCTGTCAGGATCGCCACGGTAGGCCCGACCAGAAGCACGAAGATCAGCAGCAGGAAAGCCAGCCCCATGTTGATTTCCGACAGCACCTTCACGCCGCCGTCCAGGCCGCGCAGGACCGATATCAGGGCAACGGCGGTGATGGCGGTGATCAGGATCACTTCGGTGGTGGCACCTGTCGGAACGCCGAACAGCTCATTCAAGCCCGCGTTGGCCTGAGTTGCGCCGAAGCCAAGTGAGGTTGCAAGGCCGAACAGCGTGGCAAAGACCGCCAGAATGTCGATGACGTGACCGGTCCAGCCCCAGACACGCTCGCCAAAGATCGGATAAAATGCCGACCGAATGGTGAGCGGCAGCCCCTTGTTATACGTGAACAGGGCCAGTGCCAGCGCAACGATGGCGTAGATCGCCCAGGGGTGCAGCCCCCAGTGGAAGATTGTCGCCGCCATGCCAAGGCGCACAGCTTCGGCCTCATCCCCCGCAGCCGCGCCCAGGGGCGCCCAGTCAGTGCGGGCGCCGCCGCCCTCAGGCAGCGCGGTACCGCCGAATGCGGTGGAGAAATGGCTCATTGGTTCACTGACGCCGTAGAACATCAACCCGATGCCCAT
Organism: Leisingera sp. SA32; assembly: GCF_056033425.1. Lineage (NCBI taxonomy): Bacteria > Pseudomonadati > Pseudomonadota > Alphaproteobacteria > Rhodobacterales > Roseobacteraceae > Leisingera > Leisingera sp. SA32. The sequence goes on from NZ_JBVYHB010000003.1 coordinate 287,512, forward strand.
GCCCGCGGCAAACAGCATCGCGAACCATCCCATGTAGCTGTAATCCGGGGTCGCCTCCTTGCCGCCAAGGCGCACCTTGCCCCAGGGAGAAACGATCAGAAACAGGCAGAACAGCACGAAAAAGTCTGCCGCGGCGAAGAAGAACCAGTCAAAGCTGCTGGTCACCGCGGGCCGCAGCCAGTTGAACAACGCCCCGGCCTGTTCCGGCAGCGCCAGCGCGTAGAACACGAAGCCGACGATGACCAGGCCCGAGACCAGGAATACCGGGTTGTGAATGTCGACCCCAAAGGGGCCGATCCGGGTTTCGATATTGTCCTGACCGATCTCATATTCGGTATCAATGATATCCGCTTCGCCTTCGGGGGCGGGGATACCCTGATTAGTGGATTCGTCAGCCATCGCGGCCTCCTTCCCTGTTGTGTGGCCGTGCAAGCGGGGCTTGCGCAATCTGTGGTTTCCTGCGGATCAGTTCTCGCGCACAACCAGCACCGAAACCGGCGCCTTCTCTGCGACGCGCCCGCCATGGGCGTGGAACAGATAGTCGCTGATACCGGGGACATGGCTGGCCATGACGATCAGGTCGGCGCCGATATCACTGCAGGCCTTGATCAGCGTTGCGTCCAGATCAACGGCCGGATCGAGGCTGACCACAGCGTGGCCCGAGGCGGTGATGTTGTGCTTTCCCGCCTGATCCGCGGCGAAGTCCTCGAGTTTCTTCGAAAACTCCTGGGGGGTGTGCGCAATCGGGCCGGGCAGCGACGAGGTCACCCCCACGAAAATCACTTGCGCTTTGTAAAGATGCGCGAAATCCGCCGCCACTTGCAGCGCCCGGTCAAGGCGGCTGGCATGGGTCAGGTCCACGGGCACCATTATCTTGGAATACACGGCCTCCCTCCTTTTGCTTCAAATTCCACGCCTCTGCGGCACGGAGCCAAGAGCGCGCCGGGCTTGGCACAGTTTGACGCCGCGCAACCGCGGCAGTGCTACCCCACCGGGCTGCGACCGCGCCGCAACCCTACCGAAAACGGGCGGGCATCTCTGCACGTCACCCGACATATACCCGTCACTATAAGGATTTAACCCTTCACGTCCACCATGACGCGCCCCTCTCTGCCTCAGCTGACTGCGGGCAACCGATACTGTTGAACAGGTCAGGGACCCGTGTCCGCGGGATTGAACACCAGAACAACCGGGGCCGCCACCGCCTGCCGGATGGCTGGCTCCGGGGGCCGGATGCGTCGCACTCGCGGCGGAGCTGACACGGCATCAGATACGAATGTCGCGTAAGGGCCGCCTGTGGTCACCTGAAACAGCACGGCACCCGTCCCGGCCGGTGATCCGCGTGATGCGCTATCGCAAGGCCAGGCCACCCCGGCTCCCTTTCTGCCCGAGACTGCTGGGTGCGCGATTCTGCCCGAGACTGCTGGGTGCGCGATTCTGCCCGAGACTGCTGGGTGCGCGATAATGTTACATCCTCACGTTGGGGAGGCGGGACGACTTCTGTCTGAATTGCTGCTACACAAGAGCTGTCGTTAAGAAATAATGCCTCGATTTTTCTATGTTAGACAGGGAGAACGCATAATGAACGACCGGACATCCGTGCGGCGCTTGACTGCGGCCGATTTCGATCAGGATCTTCTAGATCTTTACGACTACTATGCTCACGGAAAAATTTCGAAACGGGAATTCCTTGATCGTGCTGGCAAGTGGGCCGTTGGCGGTCTGACCGCCGCAGCGATCCTGAGTACGCTTTCGCCGAATTACGCGCTGGCTCAGCAAGTTGCCGAGGACGATCCCGATATCCAGGGAGAGGATATCGTTTACTCCAGCCCGAATGGCACCGGCGAGATCACTGCATATCTTGCTCGTCCCGCCGAAAGCGATCCCGACAGGCCGCCTGCCGCTGTGCTCGTGGTTCATGAAAACCGGGGGCTCAATCCCTACATCCGCGATGTTGTGCGTCGTCTTGCGAAAGCGGGTTTCATTGCCATGGGGCCGGACGGTCTATCCTCCCTTGGCGGCTACCCTGGGACCGACGACGAAGGCCGCGAGATGCAGCGAACGCTGGATCAAAGCGCGCTCCTCAACGATTTCTTCGCCGGTTTCGAGTACCTTCAAGCGCTTGAGGGAACGAACGGCAAGGTTGGGGCGACCGGCTTTTGCTATGGCGGCGGCGTGGTCAGCAGATTGGCTGCAGCCTACCCCGAGATGGCGGCTGGCGTTCCCTTCTACGGTTCATTCCCTGACGCGGAGCAGGTGCCCAGCATTGAGGCCCCGTTGATGATCCAGCTTGCAGCATTGGACCAGCGCATCAACGCAATGTGGCCGACTTTTCAGAAGGCGATGGAGGCCAACGACAAGGTTTACGAGGCCCATATCTACCCCGGCGTGAACCACGGTTTTCACAACGACACAACCCCGCGCTACGACGAGACAGCTGCCAAGCTTGCAGAAGAGCGCATGGTTGCGTGGTTCCGCACGTATCTTGCCGGGTAAGCTGCCGCGGACCCACTGAGCGCGGTGGGTCCGCGCCACAGATTACAGACGCCCATTCGCCAGTCGATGCGGCGGCTTTGTTCGGCACTGTGCGAACGCACCGGAGCCGAAACCGCGCAGCCGCGGCCAGCGGCGCGCGGCTTGCCATGGGACTTTGGGAAATACGGCTCCAGTCGCGCCATCTGCACGTCCCCTAATCAGAAAAGATCAGACAGATCACGGCACCGTTTTTGGGTCCGTGGATCACACAGCGAAGCTGCATCCATTGGGTCCTGACCCGAGTGGCGGAACACCGGTTCACGAAGAATAAACGAATCTACAGCAGTCTTTGCGGCCAAATGTCCGGGTTCGTTCCCAAAAGGTTATTTTGATGCAATTGCCGCGATTTCAGCTTTCCATGCCGTGTTTCTTTCCGGGGCACCGCGCTGTCCTGCTGACCGGGGTGTCTGTTGCTTCGGTGTTGGTCGCGGCGCCAGCTGTGGCGCAGGAGTGCGGCAGTGGCGTTACCTGCATCAGCTCCGTGGGCGGCGATAACGAAGATGCGCCGGACCTGTCGCACAGCCTGGAGACGAGCGGCTTTGACTCCACCGAAGGGTTTGTCGCACGGTTCATCGCTACAGGTGGCGACAGCACCAGAGCCAGCACGAGCGAAGACAGCGGTGACACCGCCAGCTATGCCGGCGGCAGCGCAGGCAGGGTCAACATCACAACGGACCCGCATGTGGCGCTGGAGACCCAAGGCGACAAGGGCACACCGTTGCAGGTCATCCTGCAAGGGGGCGCTGGCTACAGTGGTTCGGGACATACACAGGACAGTAACCGAGCCTCCGGCGGCGGCAGCGGCGGCCGCCTTGTACTTACCAACGCGGGGGTGCTGACCACGCGCGTCAAAACCCCGCTCAGCATCGGCGGCGAGGCTCTGATGGCCGAAAGCACCGGCGGGCGTGGTGGCAATGGCGGGGCGTATTACACGAGCAGCGAACCCGAATTTGATGGGCAGTTCAATGCCGTAAGCGGCGGCTAAGGCGGGGTCGGCGGCGCCATGACCGTGACCAATTCCGGTCGGCTGGAGGTTGAGGGCACCGGCTCCAGCGGCCTGCGTGTCAGCAGCGGCGGCGGCGCGGGCGGCGAGGGCGGATTTGTGCACTATCTGCCTCACAAATACGCCAACGTGCGCTGGGCCAAGGGTGGCGCAGGCGGCAACGGTGGCACGGTCGCTGTCACCAATAGCGGCGCGACTATTCTGGGCGCCGCGGCGCTGCCGGGGAACGCCACGGTCACGCTTGGCCAAAACGCTGCTGTCTCAGCTTTCAGCGGCGGTGGGGCTGGTGGCAGCTCGGGCCAGGGCAGCAGACCCGGTCGAAACGCGGATGGCGGCAACGGTGGCGCGGGCGGTGCCGTGTCGGTTACCAACGGTGGCACCATCACCGTGAACCGCAGCTTTGGCATCGGTGTGCATGCGCATTCCGTCGGCGGGCTGGGCGGCGTGTCGCGGTTGGACGGCAAGAACGGCAACGGCGGTGCGGGCGGCGATGTGACGGTCATCAGCAACAACTCCGTTGAGACGACGGGAGCGTTCGGAACCGGTATCTTTGCGCTGTCCTTTGGCAGCGGCGGGCTGGGCAGCAGCGGACAGCTGGGTGCCACTGGGGGCGACGCCGGGGATGTGGTGGTCACGAACGCGGGCCGCATCAAGATTGCCGCGGCGGGCGACCCCGGCCTGTCCTTCCACAGCGCAGGCGTGCACTCGCTGCAGGGGGATCTGAACGCCTATGCTGTTGGAATCGCGGCGATCAGCACCGGTGGTGACGGCGGTTCGGCCGGGCGCGCGGGCGACAGAACGCAGCATGCGGTGGCGGGTGACGGTGGGACGGGTGGCACTGTCACTGTCACCAACAGCGGGGAGATCACCGTCGACGCAGCCTTTGGTACCGGTGTTTACATGCGAACAGAGGGCGGTGTCGGCGGGGCCGCACTCTCTTCGGGCGGGGGGGCCGCAGGGCGGCTCAGCAGGGGCGGCGGGTAGTATCCACCTGACAAATAACAGTGCCATCACCACCACGGGTTCCTATAGCGCAGGCGTTCTTGGTCTGTCAGTGGCCCGCGGTGGCCAGGATGGCGCCACCGCGACTGGCGGGCATCTGGCGGTCGGCGGCGATGGCGGCAGCGGCGGCGACGCCGGCGATGTGACGATTGATCTCCTCACCGACGCCGCTGCGGCGACACCCGCGCAGATCAAAACATCCGGTGCCATGTCAGCCGGTATGCACTTGATGTCGGTGGGCGGCAGCGGCGGGCGCGGTGGCAATGCATCTGCACATGGCAGCTGGAGCTCGCTTGCGATTGGCGGTGACGGCGGCAACGGCGGCGTTGGTGGCGATGTGACGGCGGTATTGGACACCGGCGCGGTTGTGACAGAGGGCGAGCTGTCCAGCGGTCTCATGCTTCAGTCGATCGGTGGCAGCGGCGGCCATGCGGGCAGCGCCCGGTCGCGAGCCCTGTTCAGCGCCGTGGCGATCGGTGGCACCGGTGGCACCGGCAATCACGGCGGCGCGTTACAGGCGACGTTGACTGGCGCGTCCGCGATCCGGACCAGCGGCAGCCATTCCAGCGGCATCTTTGCGCAGTCTGTCGGCGGCGGCGGTGGCCATGGCGGCCAAGCGCATGCGAGCGCGACCAGCCCGTTATTTGCCAGCGACACGTCGCTGGGCGGCGATGGTGGCGCGGTCACGGTGACCATCGGTGCGGACAGTTCGGTCGCCACCGGGGTACCAGTTGACACCGCAGGCGAGGTCCAGGATCCGCACACGGCGGGTGCAAATTCGGTCGCGATCTATGCCCAGTCGGTGGGCGGCGGCGGCGGACATGGCGGTTCGGCAGGGGGCACGGCACTGGCCGACCTGCAAGACCATCCGAGCAAACCTAAAAAATATGGTCTCAGCTTTTCAGTCTCCATTGGCGGCGATGGCGGTGCTGCGGGTGATGGCGGCGACGTCGGGATGAGCAATGACGGCACGATCGAGACGTTTGGCCACAACTCCGCGGGGGCGCTGTTGCATTCTGTGGGTGGCGGCGGGGGCGCGGGCGGCTCGGCCCATAGCGTTGCCCTGGCAGCTGGAATCGACGGCGCTCTGAGCGCAGCGGTTGCGGTGGGCGGCGCTGGCGCTAGCGGTGGCGATGGCGGTGCGGTGTCGGCCGCCCATACTGGCGGTGTGACCACCCATGGCGACAATTCCGTCGGCATTCTGTTGCATTCCGTTGGCGGCGGTGGCGGCGATGGCGGCAATGCCTTTTCGCTGGCAGGCTCCGCATCGCTGGGGCCGTCCCTGTCGGCCTCTGTGGCGGTGGGTGGCCGGGGCGGTGCGGGCGGCAACGGCGGCAGCGCCACCTTCACCGCCCGTAGCCAAGGCAATCAGGCGGCCAGCGTTGCAACCCTTGGCCGCAACGCAAACGCGGTTGTGGTGCAGTCGATCGGCGGTGGCGGCGGCAACGGCGGATCGGCGACCTCGATTTCCGCGTCCGTCGGAGGCACCGGGGCCTACAGCCCCTCGGTCGCCCTGGGCGGGCAGGGGCGCGGCGGCGGTGATGGCGGAGCGGTCGGCTTTGCCTACCAGGCGGGCGCGGCAGCGGCTGCGGCCAATGTCAGCACCGCGGGCCATAACGCCAACGCCATCGTGCTGCAATCCATCGGCGGCGGTGGTGGAACTGGCGGGTCGGCCAGTTCCGTCAGCCTGTCGCTGGCACCCGAGACGGCGCTGGCGGTCTCTGCCGCAATCGGGGGACGCGGCGGCCGCGCCGGAGACGGTGGCGCCGTGACTTTCGGTGGCGAGGAAACCTCCGCGGGCCGCGTTACCGTCACCACCAAAGGCAACAACGCGTTGGGCCTGCTAGCCCAATCCGTCGGCGGTGGCGGTGGCGCGGGCGGCAATGCACTTACCCTGACAGGCAGCCTGTCATCGCGCACCCAGGGCACAGGCCGAGCCTTCACCACGTCGCTGGGCGGATCCGGCGGTGCGGGCGGCGATGGCGACGCTGTACAGGCGAATCTTGACGGCACCGTCTCCACAGGCGGCAGCAACGCCCATGGGGTGGTGTTACAATCCATCGGCGGCGGCGGCGGGGCGTCCGGCCATTCCGTCAGCGTGCAGGCAACCGTCGGCTACAAAACCTCCAACTACGATGTGCGCCTTGGCGGGTTTCAGGCCATGGGCGAGAACGGCGGCGCGGGCGGCAGCGGCGGCAGCGCCTCTTATGAGGGGGACGCCACGGTAACAACTTCTGGCCATCGGGCGGCAGGTGTCGTCGTGCAGTCGATTGGCGGCGGCGGTGGAGCCTCCGGCACGGCAACCGCCTACAGTCTGGACCTGAAATCGGAGCGTCCCGCCGGTAGCAGTGTCAGCAGCGGCGGAGGTCCAGACAGCGCCGCCGGGGTGCTGAGCCATGTCCTCGGCGCTGGCAACGCGTCCAGCGGCGACGGCGGTTCTGTCAGCCTAGAGCAGAGCGGCAACGTCAGCACGGCCGGGATCGGGGCACACGGGCTTGTCGGCCAATCCATCGGCGGTGGCGGCGGAACGCTCGGCAGCATTGTCAGCCACGACGCCGCAGTAACGACGGCGCAGCCGACAGCCTTCTCATCCGGCAGTCGCAGCCTGTCGCTTCAGCAGAGCGGCGGCGCCTCAGGCGGCGCTGCGGGCGACGCTGCTGAGGTGGACGTCACCTACAGCGCTTCTGCTGCTGGCCCCGGCAGCCTCTCCACCCGAGGGCACTTTGCCCATGGCCTTCTGGCACAAGCCGTTGGCGCTGGTGGCGGCGATTACATCCATGCGGAGACGGTGACCCGCGCGGATGGAGTAGCCAGTAGCAGGGGCGGGGCGGTGACCTCCTACGATCTGGTGACGACGTTGGGCGCCGCAAGCAGCGCTCGCGGGTCCGCTGGCGGCCCGGTTCAGGCCCGGCTGGCCGGGAACGTGGCCGTGGCGACCGCCGGAGTCGGCGCGCGCGGAGTGTTTGCACAATCCATCGGAGGTGGCGGCGGCAGCGCCGCGGTGGTGCTGGACAGCCCCCTGATGGCGGGCAGTACCGATCACCTTGACCGCATTTTCACACTGGGGGCGGGTCTCAATGGCGCCGCCAGCGGCTCTGCCCAGTCTGCCACGGTGACGCTGGGGGACGGCGCGGGCGCGGGGGCTGAGATTTCCACGAGTGGTGATTTCGCCCACGGCGCAATGGCACAATCCATCGGCGGCGGAGGTGGCTTCGGCGGCACTGCGGTGCACAGCCGGATCGCGATCCGGGCACAGGGTCTGACAGCGGTACTGGGCGGGTCCAATGGCACCGCCGGGCACGGGAATGCCGCCACTGTCAACAGCGCGGCCACGATCCGCACCTCTGGCGGGCAGTCGCATGGGGTAGTGGCGCAATCCGTGGGCGGCGGCGGTGGCGAGATCGTCCATAGCCTTGCGACCGGTCATGACACGGGCCTGCGCCTGTTTGTAGGCCACGGTTGGGCCAACGGCGCGGGCGGGTCTGTCACCGCGGGCAACAGTGGCCGGATCACCACCACAGGTGAGCTGTCGCATGGCATCGTCGCCCAGTCCGTGGGCGCGGGTGGCGGGTTGATGGCGGTCACCGGAACCGGCGGGACAATCGATACGGAAGTCTCTGCATGGTTTGGCAGCTCCTCGACCGCGGCCTCCGGCGACGGCGGGGACGTCAATGTGGAGCTGACCGATGGCGACGTCCTTACAGAGGGCAGCTATTCCTTTGGTGTGCTGGCGCAATCGGTGGGCGGCGGCGGCGGGACGCTGCAGCTGTCCGAGGCGGCCGGGCTGGACGGTGTCGACGCTGTGCTGCGCCGCAACTCCACCGCGGCCAGCGGCAACCTGCAGCTCCGGCAGGACAGCGGCGCAGGCATTTACACCCGCGGGCTGGGCGCGCATGGCATCTTCGCGCAGACCGTTGGCGGTTCTGGCGGGCTGCTGCTGGCGCCGGGCCGCCCGGAGATTGACCTTTCTTCCGTAGGCGCCCGTGTGGCGCTTGCGGGCGATATCTCAATCCTTGCCGAAGGCTCGATTGTGACCGAGGGCGACAACGCGCACGGGATATTCGCAATGACCGCGGCGTCTGGCACGCTGGCGGTGCAGAGCGACGAAGGCCTGCGCTTTGCTGGCGGCGACCTGGAACGGCAAAGCGGCTCGATTGACGTGCTGCAAAGCGGTTGGATCGCCGCCGCGGGGCGCAACGCCGACGGGATTTCGACGCTGGGTTACAGCGGCTCCGCCTCCGACACATTCCATATCGAGGCGCGCGGCGTCGTGACGGCGGCGGGGGAAGGCGCAGCGGCGATCCGGCTGCGCAATGAACACGCCCAGGGCGGAACTTATGTCAACGATGGCAAGGTCGCGCCGGTCACCAGCCATGTCGAAGTGGCCGAAGGCGCCCGCGTTCTGGCCTTGGACGCGCAAACCGCAACCACCGCCATCGAGATGCGCACGCGCTGGGGCCAGATGCAGCTGGATGTGGCGGGAACGGTCGCGGCCCAGGATACGCTGACGGAGCGTGAGACGAGCTATGGCAGCCGCCAGACCGCTGTGCGCACCTACGGTGCCGGGTCAATCCGGGTGGCCGAGAGTGGCACCATCCGGGGTCGTATTGACGCCACCCATGGCGGCAACATCGCCATAATAAATGCAGGTACGATTGATGGCGCGGTCGAGGGCGCGCGGTCCTATGCGCTGCAGCAAGGCGGGGTGCACCTGATTGAAGTCGCGCCTGCTGACGGGACCGCCGCGGTGCTGCGTGCGGGCGAGGTGACCTCGGCGGAGGGCGTGTTTGCGCCATATCTGTCGGCCTTCGGCCCGCTGCGCGCGCCCATCACGCTGGTGGACACCGAGGCCCCGCTGCCCGCGGGGGCCGAACAGCAGGTTCGGGGCACTCCGGTGATGCAGGTCACTGCCGTGCCCGATGACACCCGGCGTCAGATCCAGTTGAGCGGAGCCGACGCCGACTTTCGCCACACCGGGCTGGCTGGCAATGCCGGAGCGATGGCAGCCACGGTTGCGGATCAGGTTGATGCCTGGGAAGCAGGCGAAGTGCCGGGATCGGATGATGCCGAGCTGTACGATCTGCTGCTGAACGCAGCAAATGCGCGCGACGCCGAGGCTTTGTCCAGCCTGCTGACGGCAGGGCTGGATGCGACGCAGCACACGCCCGCCGGGCAGCAGTCCCACAGCCTGGCCGCCGCGCATCTCGACACGCTGCACAGCTGTGGCAGCGCCGAGGGCGACTTTGCGGTGATACAGGAGACCGAATGCAGCTGGTTCAAAGCCACCCACAACCGCGCCAGCTTCTTTGGGGGCGGCGGGGAGAGCCGCTACTCAGGTGTGGCGCTGGGCCACCAGCTGCCGGTCGGCGCGGATTGGGTTCTGGGCCTGGGCGCCGGGTATGGCGATACATCTTTTGCGGCGCCAACAGCCGCCAGCAGCGGCGAGGCGGTCCATGCAGGGGCGGTGCTCAAGCGTATCCGGGGCCCGTGGCTGTTGTCAGGCGCCTTGTCGGCCTCCTGGCTGGATGGGCAGGCCCGCCGCGATGCGGGTCCGGCGGCAGTGGCGCTGTCGCGGCGCAAGGTGAGGGGGCTGCACGCCCGCCTGCGCGCCGCGCGGGCGTTCACCTACGGCCACCGGTTCGTCATTCCCATGCTGGACCTCGATATTTCGGGAATCAAGGATGCGGGCTATCGAGAATCTGGGGCGGGAGGTCTCAACCTCGCTGTCGCGAAAGACAGCTATTTTCTGGCGGATCTTCACCCGCAGGCGCGGTTTGGGGCGGAGTATCGGATCGGGCCCGCGCTGTGGCGTCCCTATGGGGAGGCCGGTGTGCGCATTGCGCTGAACGAACACGGGATCCGGCAGCAGTTCACCTCGGGCGCTTTGGCAGGGACCATGGTCGAAACCACGGCCAATCGGGACCGCTTTCGCGGGACGATTGCCATGGGGCTTCAGGTGCTGAAGGGCGAACGGTTCGAGGCCAAGGCCCGGCTGGTGGCCGATCTCGGCCAAAGCAGTCGCAAGCTGAGCGCCAGCCTGAAACTGGCTTGGGATTTCTGAGGGGGATGCGCCCGCATACATGACCGTACGGCGCCCGAGGCCGTCAACCGCGCGACGGCCCGTCACTGAGGCGGGCCGCTACGCCGCGCCAGGCTGCAATCTGCGATTGACCATCGCCTCAAAGGCGTCGGATGTGGCTTGGTCGTAAGGCATCTTGTAGGGGAAGTTCTTGGCGTGATCGAAACTGTGCCGCATGGAGGCGTTCAGCTCGTAGATGAAAATCCCCCCGTCGGAATCGATCGTGAAATCCATGCCGAAAAACTCCAGCGGTGTGCGTGCAAAGACGTTCTCCACCGCGGTTGCCGCCTTGCTGCCGATGTAGCTGCGCCAATCCTGCAAGAACGCTTTTTCCTGCTCCATCAGCGCTTCTGAGGTCTTCATGACGGTCCGGCGGTTGCCGCCATGCACGTTCCATACATGATCGAAGTGGCAGACCACCGGGTAAGCAGCCCCGTCAATGCAGAACAAGCGGAATTTGCGGAAGTATTCGCCCTGCCACAGCAGGGGTTTGTACTGGATCGCATAATACTCACCGCTTGGGCCGCTTGCGCAAAATTCAGCCAAGCCCGCGTCATCCTCGATAAGCACAGTGGTGCGGCCGGTCTGGGTGCCGACCCGGCGCAGGATGACCGGCAAAGTAAACCCGTGATCGCAGAGTTGGGCGCTCAGCTCCTGCGGGGCCGGGGCGTCGAGGTGTAGCCTGGTCGTGCGGGGGAAATTCACGTTCGGCAACCCCTGCAAGCGCCTGTAATTGGCATCTCGGGTTGTCTGCATGACCGCATGGGGGGCGTTGATGATACGCGTGCCGGGATTGGCCTCAAGGTGGGCGGCAAGGCTTGCGAGGGAGCCGCCCTCGATGTCGCCATCGGAGATCGTGTTGAGCATCAGGCGATGGGGGGGCAGGCTGGCCGGGTCTATGTCGACGCTTGGCACGAGGGTCACGCGCTGCCTGGCCGGGGTGTCATTCAGCAGCAGATAGCGCAGCGTGAAATGCCCGCCGCGCAGCTTGGGTTTGTAATTGCCATCGGACCGCTTGCCGAGGGTTGGCTTGGTCTTGTCCAATCCCCGCACCACCAGTACGCGCGGTGTCTCGGGCGCAAGGCCACGAGGGGCGGGGCCTAGGGGTCTTTTCTCGTAGTAACGTTGCAGGTGGTGGCGCGCGGCCTGGCTGTTGCCCAGCTTGGCCAGACACGCGGCATAGGCCAGGTGAACCGACCCTTTGGCAACTCTCTTGTCGATCAGAAAGGCAAAGCCGGCGTGCGCCTTTTCAAACTCTCCAGCCCGCATGGCCGCCTGGGCCGCAGAAAAAACCTGCTCAAGCATTTCATTCCCCAACAGATTTTCCCGCCTGCCTGTTCTTGGCTCAGCCTATGCTCCATCAGTAAGTCATGTCCAGACTTTCGGCCAGCTGTCGGGGCGCGGCGGTAGTGCTTCAGCGTTCTTGGGGGCACTTGCGCAGCAGGTAGATGTCCATGATCCAGCCATGTTCGGCGCGCGCGGCGGCACGGGTGCGGATGATTTCGTCGCTGAGCGCATCCAGCGGACCAGAGAGCGAGATCTGGTTCTCCATTCCGGCATAGGCCGTCCAGAAAATCTCTACTCCCTGTGGGCTGAGGGACTGAAAGGAGCAGGCCCCGTCCAGCATGATGACCAGAGTATCTGCCGTGTCAGGCCAGCCGTCTTCGCGCAGGCGACGGCCGGTGGTGATGGTGAAGGGGGCACCGATTTCATTGAGCGGGACCGCATGCGCCGCGGTCAGCGCCTGGATCGAGGTGATGCCGGGGATCACCGTCAGCGTGATGTCGGCCAGCGTTTTCAGGCGCTCGGCAATCCGCATGGTGCTGTCATAAAGCGAGGGATCACCCCAGACCAAGAAGCCGACCTTGCCCCCCTGCGGCAGATGCGCGGTGATTGTCTGCCACCAGACCTGCGCGATGGCATCATGCCAGTCATCCACACGTTTGCGGTAGTCCGGGGTCGTCTCGTCGCGCACCGGCAAGGTGAACTCGACGATGGCCGGGCCAGTGCCCCGGATCGCGCGATTGCAGATCTCATGCCGCAGCCCGGCCAGATCGTCCTTGCCCGCGCCTTTGTTGGGGATCAGGATCAGATCCTGCGCGTTCAGCGCGTCGATTGCCTGCAATGTTATATGCTGCGGATTGCCGGTGCCGATGCCGATCAGGCTGAGTTCAATCATGACGGGGCCTTTGATGTGAGAACACGGCCCCCTATGGAGCCGTGCTGCCGGTCTTGCAAGTCTGCCGCGATCGTCAGGAGCCTTCACCGTTTGCAGGCACGGTGACCTTGGCTTTGAGCGCCTCGCCACCCACGGCCAGAGGGCTGTGGCTGTTGGAGTTGAGCGCCACTGCGACCTCTGCCCCGGCGGGCAGCGATGGAATGTGCATCCAGTCGCCATAGAGCCGGGCGATCTTTTCGCCATCCACATAGACATGCGCGTGACCTTCGCCTGCCACATCTGCCACGGAGGCGTTCTGCGGCGCAAAGCGGAAGTTCTGCGTTGCAACATGCAGGTTCCAGCCGGACATCGGATCCTTGTGAAGGGCGATGCGGAGCGTCGGTGCGTCAGGTCCGGCGGGCAGGTTCACCGGCGTGCTGTGATCGTGCGCCATTGCAGCCGACGTGCTGCCGCCGTGATGGGCGGGATCACCGTGGTCATGGCCGTCAAAGGTGATGCCATTGCCGGCCGCGATCACGAAACCGGCGCCGCCGCCGAAGATCAGGCCGATGGCAAACAGGGCAAGAGAGCGGGACATCGTGTTGTCATCCTGTGGACTGAAGAGTTCCCGCCGGTGTGCCCCGGCGGGGAGGATGGTCTGGCGGACTTCAGGCTGTCGCCTGTTCGCGCTTGCCTTCGGCTTGCCAGAAGTGGCCGGCAAAGGCCCCCAGCAGCACCCAGGCAGCCATGCCGACGCCAAAGGCGCGGGCCGCGAACAGCGCGCCGATCTCGGTCGGGACCGGGCCGGAGAAGGTTTCTGGCTCAGGCGCGCCCACCACATGCGGCGCCAGCAGCAGCAGCGCCGCCAGGCCATAGCTGACGGCATTGCCGCCAAAGGCGATCAGCCACATGGCGACGCCCGCAGCGGCGACGGTGACGCTCCACCAGATCTGGCGCAGGCCGACGTCAGCCGCGGCCACGCCGGGCACCTCGGGAGCGAGCGTCAGGCCCGGGGCAAAGTGGAACGTGATGAACCCTGCCAGCCCCCACAGGATGCCGTTGCGCGCGGTGATGACGTGGCCTTGGCGTTCGGCCACGGACATCAGCGCCACCATGACCAGCGCATAGCCGGTATAGGTCAACATGGTGAAAATGATGCTGAGACCGTCCCGCACCGGCTCGGCGAACAGTCCGGGAAGATCGGGATGCGCAGTTACGGGGTCAGCGCCGAAATGCACCAGATCACCGCCCTCGTAGAGTTCGGCGTGGAGCAGCACGGGCTGCACGAAATAAAGCTGCAGCAGGGCGGTAATCAGCCCCGCTGCAGCGCCAGCGAACAACGCGCTGGTCAGAATGCGACTGAACATGGCCTTAGTGGCAGGGGAAGCCGGTTGCGTGGCGCACATCGTGGGCGGCGTCATGCAGGGCGGAAGCCTGAACATGGCCGGTCAGCGTGATGATCCCCAGCCCCAGAACCACGGCAAAAAGCGCCGGGATTACGGAAGAGCCAGCGGCAGAAGCCTTGAGCGTCTTGGTCGTCATTGATGTTCTCCTTGCCGTCACACCCGACGGCGCAAGTTTGCGTTCACATACGGCCGGTCTCCTGACTCGCGGGTCGCTGCTGCCCTCCTCCTTCCCGGCGTCTTGCGCGCCAGTGGATAGTGGAGAGCCGCTCGCCGCTCACAGTCGCGGGGGCGGTTGAGGCTGCGGTGCCGCGATTTGGTCCACCGTCCTCATTCCCGTTTCAGTCCTGGTGCTTGGGCACCTGTGGACACCGTATCCTCAAACTAATGCCCTGTGCGGCGGACGCCGGTCAAGAACGAAACCGCCGCTTGACCCTGCGGGGGCGGCATCTATCCGTGCGCCGCCGGGCGGCCGGGGCCGGAATGTTCAAATTTTTCGGACAAAACCGAATGGCGGAAGTTTTGCGCGATGGTATCGGCCGATCAGCCCAGATCGCCGGGAATCCGGGCGATTGCCTTGTGCCGCAGCGCGCCCAAGGGGCGGGCATCGGCAAAATTGCCGTCCGGGCTGTGGCGATACATCCGCAGGAAGATTCGCACATCCGGCAGATCCGCGGCTGTGATCTCGCCGAACAGATAGGCGGTCTTGCCCGGCGCGCGCACCGCCAGCGTCTGCGGGCGCTGGCAGCCGGACATGCAATCCACTTGCTGGATGCGCACCTCACCCTCTGCCCCCGCCAGCATCGCGGCAAGCTGATCCGGCAGCATTGGATCGGCGTCGCGGCAGCTGCGACACAGGGTGAGGGTGAGCAGGCTCATGCGCCGGGCAGCTCCTGGTCCGCCAACGGCCCATAGAGGATCAGGACCGGCGCCTTGGTTTCCATCGCGCGCAACACCGCGGGCAGCTCCCCCACCGTGTGGCAGAACAGCTGCTGCTCCGGCGTCGACACACCAAGCGCCACCAGCGCGTGGGTGTGCGGCGGCAGGCCGGCCTCCACCAGCTTTTCGGCCAGCGCGGCAAACGTGCGCTTGCCCATATAGACCACCGTGGTGGCCTGCGGGTCGGCCAGTGCGGCCATGTTCAGATCGTCGGGCAGGCCGCCGGTCACGTCATGGCCGGTGATGAATTGCAGACGTCGTGCGGTCAGGCGGCGGGTCAGCGGGATCTGCGCGGCGGCCGCCGCAGCTGACGCCGCGGTGACGCCGGGCACGATTTCAAACCCGATGCCTGCCGCGCGCAGGGCCGAGATCTCTTCCTCCAGCCGCCCGAAGACGCCGCAGTCGCCGGACTTCAGCCGCACCACATTCAGGCCGCTTTGGGCGTAGTCCACCAGCAGCTGGCTCACGTGGTCCTGCTTGGGCGAGGGGCGGCCGGCCCGTTTCCCCACGCCCACCAGATCGGCGTCGGCGCGGGCGTGGCTCAGGATCGGGCCGGAGGACAGGTCGTCAAACAAGACCGCATCGGCCGTCTCCAGCCGACTGACCGCCTTGACGGTCAGCAGCTCCGGGTCGCCCGGCCCGGAGGAGACAAAGCTGACAAAGCCGCTCATGCCTGTTCTCCAGTGATGAGGTGGAAGAAGGTGCCGGTGACATTGCCCTTGATCGAGCCGGTCTCCGGCACCGGGCCGCCGTCCGCATCCATCACATTTGCCAAGGGCGCGTCGGGCTCTTCCAGAATGGAGGAGTAGTGAAACTCATGCCCGCGCAGGGCTCTGCCTGCGTCAAAACCCGGCATACCCGCCTGCAACACCGCGCGGCGGTAGCCAAGGTGGAACTTGCGCTTCTCGTAAGACGTGACCAGCCCCAGAAGCCCCAGCATCTGGTGGCGGTTGCCTTGCTTGTCAATCAGCGCTTCGCCCAGGGCCATGTAGCCGCCGCATTCACCGTGCACCGGTTTGGTCTCGGCGTGTTTGCGCAGGCCGGTGCGGAAGGCTTCAGCCGCAGCCAGCGTACCGCCGTGCAGCTCTGGATAGCCGCCGGGCAACCAGACCAGATCTGCATCCGCCGCCGGGGCTTCATCGGCGAGCGGCGAGAACGGCAGGATTTCCGCCCCCGCCGCACGCCAGCCTTCCAAGAGGTGCGGATAGGTAAAGGAAAACGCGGCATCGCGCGCCAGGGCAATCCGCTGCGCGGGCGGGCGGGGCAACGTGGCTGGGGCAGGCGCCGGTCCTGCCAGTGCCGCGGCCCTGATCGCCTCGAGGTCAACATGGTCGCGCAAGAAGGCAGCATAGCCCGCGATGGCGGCTTCAAGATCCGGGTGCTCAACCGCCTGGATCAGCCCCAGATGGCGTTCCGGCAGGGTCAGATCGCCGCGCCGCGGCAGGGAGCCCAGCACCTTGATGCCCGCCTTTTCCATGCCCAGACGCGTCAGGCGTTCATGCCGCGGGCTGGCCACCCGGTTGAGGATCACCCCGGCGAAGGGCAGATCGGGATCATAGGCGCGAAACCCCAGCGCCGTGGCCGCTGCCGACTGCGCCTGACCGCCCACATCGACCACCAGCACCACCGGCCAGCCCATGCGCTTGGCGGTCTCCGCCGAGGAGCCAAAGCCCGACTGGCCACGGGTGGCCACCCCGTCATACAGCCCCATGGACCCTTCGCCGATGCAGATG
Source organism: Leisingera sp. SA32 (assembly GCF_056033425.1). Lineage (NCBI taxonomy): Bacteria > Pseudomonadati > Pseudomonadota > Alphaproteobacteria > Rhodobacterales > Roseobacteraceae > Leisingera > Leisingera sp. SA32. The sequence continues at coordinate 304,364 of NZ_JBVYHB010000003.1, forward strand.
TCCGCGCCTGCCGACTGGCCTGCCACGGCGTCCAACAGGCCAGCATCCATCGCCCAGGTGTCGAGGTTGAAGGACGCGCGCCCGGCTGCTGCCAGGTGAAAGGCCGGGTCGATGTAATCCGGCCCGCTTTTGTAGGGCTGAACGGTCAGCCCGTCCTCTGCCAGCGCTCGCAGGAGGCCCAGCATCACGGTTGTCTTGCCGGTGCCCGAGGAAGGGGCCGAGATCATCAGGCCTTTGGGGGAAATGGTCATCACGTTGCCTCTCTCAGCTTCGCCTGTGCCGTGCGCGGCACGACCCGCAGCCGCTCGCGCCTTTGGCGGGTTAGTTCGCCCCCTTCTCGCGCAACTGCGGCCCTTGAGTATGTCTCAGTCATCGCCGTGGCTCCAGCTTGACCACGGGCTGTCGGCGCTTTGCGGGCGGTAGCGGCGGTCATAATCGGCGGCGTAGAGGCAGCTTTCATCAAAGCCTTCACCTTTCAGCACCGGTCCCACCAGGATCAGCGCGGTGCGCGAGATTTTCTCGTCCAGCGAAGTCTTCAGCGTGTCCAGCGTGGCGCGAATGATCTGCTGATCCGGCCAGCTGGCGCGGTAGACCACGGCTACCGGGCAGTCGGCACCGTAATGAGGCGTCAGGCTCTCGACCACATGGTCCAGATTGCCGATCGACAGGTGGATCGCAAGGGTGGTGCCGGTACGGGCAAAGTTCTCCAGCGTCTCGCCTGCGGGCATCGAGGATGCCCGGCCCGGCGTGCGGGTCAGCACCACCGACTGGCCAAGGCCCGGCAGGGTGAGTTCAGTCCCCAGCGCGGCCGCAGCTGCCGCAAACGAGGGCACACCGGGAGTCACGCTCACCGGAATGCCCTCCGCTTTCAGTCGCCGGATCTGCTCGCCCATCGCCGACCACACCGACAAGTCGCCGGAGTGCAGCCGCGCCACGTCCTGGCCTTCGGCATGCGCGGCCTTGATCTCAGCCACGATGGCATCCAGATCCATCGCCGCCGTGTTGACGATCCGGGCGTCGGCCGGGCAATGGCTCAGGATTTCCTCGGGCACCAGCGAGCCTGCATAGAGGCACACCGGGCAGGCGGCGATGATGTCGCGCCCGCGCAGGGTCAGAAGGTCGGCAGCGCCCGGTCCGGCGCCAATGAAGTGGACGGTCATGGCTCAAGTCTTTCTGCTATGGCCGCGGTGGCAAGCCCATCCGCGGTGACAACTCTGGGGGCGAGAAGGCGCGATTGCGCCCCCGTCACCCCGTGGCGCGCGCCCGCCAGCGCCGCGGCTTCTGCCAGCGAGCCGGTGCCGAACCGCGCCTTGATCCGGGGCGAACAGGTCAGCGTCTGCTCCCCGGCGATATCTTGTTCCGGCAGCGCAATTACTGGCAGGCCGGTGCGGCGGGCCAGATCCTGCATGGCGGGTGCCGTGGCTTTCTGCGCAACTGAGGCCAGCGCATCCACCCGTTCGCCGGTCAGCGCCAGCGCCGCTTGCAGATCCGCGGTCGTGGCGGCCGCGCGGAACCCGATGCCTGCGACCTTCATCGTGTCGCGCTCCACTGGATGACAGGGCGCGCCCGCTCCCAGCCACGCATGGTCCCCAAGGGGCCAGCCTCGGAAATCTCGGCCCTTAGCAGATGCCCGCCGCGCTGCGCATGGGCGTGCATCAGCAGGGCTTCGGTCTCCAGCGTGACGCCATTGGCCACCAGCCGGGTGCCTGACGGCAGGATCTGCCACAAGTGATCCAGCAGCGCCTGACTGCCGCCACCACCGATGAAAACGCAATCTGGCAGTTCGAACCCGTCCAGCACCTCCGGCGCCTTGCCCAAAACGGACTTAATGCGGTGGTCGAGGCCAAATGCGGCGGCATTGGCGCGGATGTTCTCGATCCGGCTTCCGCGTGGCTCAAAGGTGATTGCCCGCGCCCCCCGCGCGGCAAGGCACCATTCGACCGAAACCGAACCGGAGCCGCCGCCGATATCCCACAGCAGCTCATCCGCACGCGGTGCCAGTGCTGACAGGGTCAGCGCCCGAATGGGTCGTTTGGTGATCTGCCCGTCGTGGGCAAAGAGGTCGTCCGCCAACCCGGTCGCCTGTGGCAGGCCCCTGCCGCCTGCGGCTTCAATCGCCACGGCAACAGGCGCCTGAATGTTCGGCAGGTCAAAGATTTCGGCAGTGGCCGAACGCACCCGCTGGCGCGGCCCGCCTAAGGCTTCCATCACCGTGAGAGTCGACGCGCCAAAGCCCTCAGCGCTCAGCCAGTCCGCCAGCTCTTCAGGTGCTGCGCCGTCGCGCATGGTGCAGATCACGCGTGCGCCAGCTGCCAATGAGGGCCGCAGCCGCGCATAAGGCGCCGCGTGCAGGCCAAGACACAGAACCTCTTCCAGCTTCCACGCCAGATGGTTGGCCGCCAGCGCAAAGGTGGACGGGACCGGGTGCGACACCCACTCGCCCGCCTCCAGATGCCGCGCCAGCGAGCCGCCAGCGCCATGCCAGAAGGGATCGCCAGAGGCCAGAACCGCCACCTTGCGCCCGCGCAGTTCCAGCACCGGTGAAATTGAAAACGGTACTGGCCACGGCTGGCCCTTGCTGTTTGCGGCTGCCAGTTGCAAATGGCGGGGACCACCGAAAATGACTTCAGCCTCGGCCAGCGCCTTGCGGCTTGCGTCGCCCAGGCCTTCCAGTCCATTTTCGCCCAGACCGATGATCGTGAGCCACGGTTTTGAAAGGCTATCAGACATGACACGCATCCTTCTCTTGGGCGGCACCACCGAGGCCTCGAGGCTGGCCCGAACTCTGGCGGAGGCGGGCGCGGATGCGGTGTTCTCCTACGCGGGCCGTACCGCCAAGCCGGTCGAGCAGCCACTGCCGACGCGTGTAGGCGGTTTTGGCGGTGCCGAGGGGCTGGCAGAGTATCTGCGCACCCAAGCCATTAGCCATGTGGTTGATGCCACCCATCCCTTTGCCGCCGGGATGAGCACCAACGCGGTTTACGCCTGCGACGCGGAGGGGGTGGCGCTCTGTGCCTTTGAGCGTCCCGCCTGGCAGGCGGGGGAGGGCGACACCTGGCTGCATGTGGACAACATTGCAGAGGCCGTCACTGCGTTGCCCGAGGCCGCGGCGCGGGTGTTTCTTGCCATCGGCAAGCAGAACCTCGCGCCTTTTGCGGCCAAGCCGCAGCACCATTACCTGTTGCGGCTGGTGGACGCGCAAGACGCGGCGCTGCCGCTGCCCAAGGCCACGGTGGTGATTGCCCGCGGTCCGTTTGATGCGGCGGGCGACACCGCGCTGATGCAGCACCATGGCATCACCCATGTGGTCTCCAAGAACGCCGGCGGCACGGGCGCTATGGCCAAGCTCTCTGCCGCGCGCAGCCTCGGTCTGCCGGTCATCATGATCGGCAGGTCCGAGGTGCCGAAACGGCCCGTCATGGGCAGCGTGGCAGAGGTTATGACCTGGCTGGCGCATTCCGCCGTTTAACCTTCAACCGCGTAACGCGGGGTGTAGACGTAAGTGCCGATCCGCCGCGTGTCGCGGTTGCCGACGATCACCACGGTGCGCATATCGGCCATCTCTGGCGTGGCCTCGCGCAGCGGCACCGTCAGCAGGTCCTGCCCCGGCTTGGTGACATCGCGGGCAAAGGTGATCAGCGTGTCGTCGCCGCAGGCCGCGCGCAGAATTTCCAGCGCGCGGGCAAACTGGTGCGGCCGCGACCTGGAACGCGGGTTGTAGAAAGCCATCGCCAGACCGGCCTCGCCGACCAGTTTCAGGCGTTTCTCGATCAGGCTCCAGGGCTTGAGGTTGTCGCTGAGGTTGATGGCGGCGAAATCATGCCCCAGCGGCGCGCCGATGGCCGCGGCGGCGGCCAGCATTGCGGTGATGCCGGGCAGCACCCTGATGTCCAGCTCCAGCCACGCGGGGTGGGCTTTTGCACCTGTTTCCAGCGCCTCGAACACGGCGGAGGCCATGGCAAAGACGCCGGGATCACCAGAAGAGACCACAACCACGCGCTTGCCTGCGGCGGCCATTTCCAGCGCGTGGGTGGCACGGTCGACCTCGACCCGGTTGTCGGTGGCGTGCAGGGTCAGCCCGTCGCGCGGCGCGACGCGTTTGACATAGGGGATGTAGCCGACAATATCCGTGGCTTCCCCGACTGCGTCGCGCACCTCCTGCGTCACCAGGGCCTCGTTTCCGGGGCCAAGCCCCGCGATCACCACCCAACCGTTTTGCGATCGTTTCATGGCCGCCGCCCCTGTCCGTGGACCAGTACGATGGAGAAATAGGGCACCTCACCCTCGATATCCGACAGTTTCTGCACGGTTTCGCCCGGCATGGTGCCGCGTTCGACCAGCCAGGCGTCCTGGGCGCGGCCTGCGCGCTCCAACGCGCGGCGCAGCTTGGGCAGGTTGCGGCCGATTTTCATCACCACCAGCGCGTCGGTGTGTGCGGCGCGTTTCGCCAGCTCATCCTCGCTGAGGGTGGCCATCGCCACGGTCAGCACATCGTCGCCCCAGGTGATCGGCTGACCGGAGGCGGTCCAGCAGCCGGACATGCCGGTGATGCCGGGTACGATCTCCTGCGCGGCGCGGCCTTGCAGGCGGGTGTAGAGGTGCATGTAGGAACCATAGAGGAACGGGTCGCCCTCGCAGAGAACGACCACGTCCTCGTCCTTGGCGATCTCGGCCAGGGTGTCGGCCCAGCGATCGTAGAATTCCCCCAGCACCCGGTTGTACGCGGGGTCGGAGAAATGGATTTCAGTGGTGACCGGGTATTCCATCGCATGTTCGGTGACGCCGTCTGCCAGCAAACCCTCGACGATGGTCCGGGCCTGACCCCGGCGACCCGCCTTGCGGAAATAGGCGATGTGGCGCGCGCCAGAGATCAGCCGGTGCGACCGCACGCTCATCAGGTCGGGGTCGCCGGGGCCAAGCCCTGTGCAGATGACTTTGCCCATCGTTACTCTTTCCAGCTCGCCAGCGCGTTTACCGCGGCGACAGTGATGGCGGAGCCACCGAGGCGGCCTTTCACGATCATCGAGGGCACCGGCAGGTCCTGCATCAGCGCCTCTTTCGATTCCATTGCGCCGACAAAGCCCACCGGGCAGCCAATGATGGCGGCGGGGCGGGGGCAGGCGGGGTCTTTCAGCATGTTCAGGAGGTGAAACAGCGCGGTGGGGGCGTTGCCGATGGCGACAACGGCGCCATCCAGTTTCGGTCGCCACAGTTCGAGTGCGGCGGCGGAGCGGGTGTTGGACATGTCCTTTGCCATCTGCGGCACCTTGGGGTCGCGCAGGGTGCAGATCACCTCGTTGTCCGCAGGCAGACGCGGGCGGGTGATGCCCTCGGAGACCATATAGGCGTCGCAGAGGATCGGCGCGCCATTTGCCAGCGCGGCGCGGGCGCACTCGGCCATGCCGTCGGAGAAGCGTATGTGTTCCTCCAGCCCGACCATGCCAGCGGCATGGATCATGCGGACGACAACGCTCTCCTCGTCTTTGCTGAAGCGGGCCAGATCCGCTTCGCGGCGGATGGTGGCAAAGCTTTCGGCGTAGATCGCGGCGCCGTCGGTTTCATAGGTGTGGAGCATGTCAGCTGCCCTCTGTCAGAAGTTCGGGAGCGGCGCGCAAGGTCGCAGCGCTCAGGTGAGTCTTTACCGGTTGATCGGCAGCGGTGCCATGGCGGATCAGAGAGAAATCGTCGGGGCCGGATGCGGTCAGCGTCAGCGGGGCCGGGCTGGGGCAGGCGCAGCCCTTGGCGCAGCCGGACACATGCAGCCGAGTGTCGGGCGGCAGGTGCGGCGCCAGATCGCGGGCCAGGTCGCGGGTTGTCGACAGCGCCTGCAGGCAGCCGGGTGCGCCGGTGCAGGCGACGACTTGCAGGCGCGGATCGGTGGCGTCCAGGATCAGGCCGGGCAGGGCGGGCAGCACCTGCGGTGCTTCCACCAGCAGCATCCGCCACGGCGTCAGGCGAAGCGCGCCGTGGTCTGCCAGCGCAGCCAGGGTTGCGGCGGGCAACTGCCCGAATTCCAGCGCCACCAGCACGCCGGCCGGTGTTCGGTCCGGAGCGGCGACAAATGAATGCTGGAGCGCGGCCGCCTCTTGCGCTGGCGGTGGCCCGCGGCGCGCGACGAGACGGTGCATCCTGCCGCGCCCGTCGTGCGCGCCGCCCCGTTCCAGAAACCAGCGCGCCAGGCCAAGGGCTTCGGAGACAGCCGTGCCACGTGTGACTGGCTTGCCGACCGTGGCCCCATCGGCGCGCAGGATCAGCCCGGCGGGGCCGCGCTCAATACGGATGTCGGCCGCGCAGTCCTGAAGAACGGGGCTGGCCCCGCAGTCGACGGCAAAGCCGAACTTGCCCGGCAGGGGCAGATCCGTGGCCGCCGTCAACGCCGCGCTGAGGGTCGTTGCAATGACCTGGGTGTCGTCGCCCGGCGTCCAGAATGGCGTCAGCATGATATTGCGGCGTGCCTCGGCGGAGGCGTCAGGGTCGAGCAGGCCAAGCTCGCGCAGACCGCAAACCAGCGCTGGGTGGCCGTCCTCGCGGATGCCGCGCAGTTGCAGGTTGGCGCGGGCTGACAGATCCAGCACCCCGTTGCCGAAATCCTGCGACAGTTGTGCCACGCCGCGGGCCTGCTCGGGCGACAACCGCCCCAGCGGCGCGCGCAGCCGCACCACCAAGCCGTCACCCGACATCATCGGTCGCAGCGCGCCGGGGCACCAGCCATAGACCTTGGGGCCGACAGGGGCGTGCGGGCCGCTCATGCAGCGCCCTCCAGCGCGGCCATGATTGAATTGCGCCGCGTGCTCCAGAGACCCGCATCATACAGCGCGCGGAAGCGGTCGCGCATGGCCTGCAGCGCAGCCGGGTTCTCGCGCTCCATGAAGGCCACCAGATCGTCGCGGCCCAGCGTTGCCTCGAAATAGAGGTCGAACAGATGCGGCTGCACCACCTGCGCCAGATGCGCAAAGGCGGCCATGTGGTCCAGCGTCGCGGCGATTTCCGCCGCCCCGCGAAAGCCGTGTTGCATCATCGCGCTGGCCCAGTCCGGGTTGGCGGCGCGGGCGCGGGTGACGCGGGCGATCTCCTCGCCCAGAGACCGGGCCTTTGGCTGGTCGGGCCGGGTGGCGTCCATGTGATACAGCGCTGGCGCCGGTTGGCCGACCCGGGCCATGGCAGCGGCAAAGCCCGCTTCATGCGCGGCATAGTCCGATGCCACCAGCAGGTCGGTTTCCGGCAGATCCTGCAAATGGACAAAGCTGTCGGCGCTTTGCAGCCGGGCCTCCAACGCATCCCGGGCGTCGTGGATCGCGCCCTTGGCGTCGATCGCATGGGAGGACGCATTGAGCCAGGCCTCGCCCGCGGCTTGTCGGGCAGCGTCGGTGTAGTCGTCCAGATGCGGGTTCATCGACAAGCCGTACTGGCCAGGCTTGGGGCCGAAGACACGCGGCGTCTGTTTCACATAAGGGTTGTCGGACGGGTCTCCCTCGCGCGTGGCCAGCGCGGCGGCGGCGGTTTCGAACAGCTGAGCCAACCCTGGAAACACATCGCGGAACAGGCCGGACACTCGCAGGGTAACGTCGATGCGCGGACGGTTCAGCATCGCCAGCGGCAGCACCTCTATCCCTGACACGCGCTCGGAGTTTTCGTCCCATTTGGGCGCCAGCCCGGCCAGATGCAGGGCCATGGCAAATTCTTCACCAGCAGTGCGCATGGTGGCAGAGCCCCAGAGGTCGATCACCAGCCCACGCGGCCAGTCGCCGTGGTCCTGAAGATGGCGGCGCAGCAACTCTTCCGCCAGTTTGACCCCCTGGGCATGCGCCGCCCGCGACGGCACCGCCCGCGGGTCGGTGGTAAACAGGTTGCGCCCGGTGGGCAGAACATCCCCCCGGCCGCGGAACGGCGAGCCGGACGGGCCGGGTGCCACAAGTCTCCCGTTCAGCGCGGCGATCAGCCCTGCGTGCTCGTCCGGCCCGCATTGACCGCTGCCAAAGATATGCAGCCCCTCGCCGTATTGGCTTTCCTTGATGTCACAGACAAAGGCGTCAATCCGGGTGATCGCCTCAGCCGGGGATGTGTCGGGGGTGAGACCCAGATCCGCTTCCACGCCGGTGCCCTGGGCCTCTGAGCGGATGCTGCCGATCAGCCTGTCGCGGCGCGCCGGGTCCAGACCATCTGCGGTGGAATATTCATCCAGCAGGCTTTCGAGCCGGGCCATGCCCTCGGGCAGAGTTGTCTGCGCCAGCGGCGGCGGCAGGTGGCCAAGGGTAACCGCCCCGATGCGGCGCTTGGCCTGGGCGGCCTCGCCGGGATCGTTGACAATGAACGGATAGACAACCGGCAGCGGGCCTGTCAGCACCTCGGGCCAGCAGCGCTGCGACAGCGCCACCGCCTTGCCCGGCAGCCATTCCAGCGTGCCATGCGCGCCGATGTGGACCAGCGCGTCCGCCTGGCTGCGCAGCCACAGGTAAAACGCCACATAGGCGTGGCGCGGGGTGCGGTCGAGATCGTGATAGTCATCGACGCGGGTCTTGACCTCGCCGCGTTCGGGTTGCAGGGCGATCAGCGCCTGTCCCGCCTGCAAAGCCTTGAAGTGAAAGGCGCCATCGCGGCAATCCGGGTCATCCTCGGGCGCGCCCCAGGCTGCGGCCAAAGCCTCCTGCAGGTCTGATGGCAATGTGGCGAGGGCGGTTTTGTAGTCGGCGAGCGGAACGCTGCGTGTCTCCTGCATCAGCCGCAGGCCAGAGTTGTCCTGCGGTTCCACAGTATAGCCCTGGTCCCACAGCGCGCGCAGGATTTCGTCACAGGAGGCCAGTGCATCCAGCCCGACCGCATGGGCAAGATTGTGATCGCGCCCCGGGTAGGTCGACAGCACCAGCGCCAGCCGTTTGTCCGCATTGGGCAGGCTGGCCAGCCGCAGCCAGCCCTCGACCCGGTCAACGGCGGCCTTGATCTGGGCTGCGTCGGCGCGGTGGGCAAAGCGGGAGTATTGCAGATCCGGGTCCTTGCGCCCGGGAGATTTGAAGCTGACGACACCGGCAAAGATGCGGCCGTCGACCTCTGGCAGCACCACGTGCATCGCGAGGTCGGCCGGGGACAGGCCGCGGTCGGCCTCGGCCCAATCCTTGCGGCGGGCGGTGGACAGCGCCACCTGAAACACCGGGCAGCCGGTTGTCGACAGCGGCGAGGCGCTGCCGTCGGACCCTTGGGCCGAGAAAGCGGTGGCGTTGATGATCGCTGCCGGGGACAGTCCCGGCAGCGCCTCCCGCAGCCAGTCCGCGGCCGCCGGGGACTTGAGGCTGGCGGCAAAAATGCCATAGGCAGCATGACCGCGGGCGCGCAGTTCCCCGATAAGGGCATCGACCGGTGCGGTGTCGGCGGCTGTGAGGTAGGAGCGATAAAAGCTGACCAGCACCAATGGCTTGTCCTGTGGCGGCAGATCCGCGAGCACGCCCCTGTCCGGGTCATAGAAGCCATATTCGGGCATGGATTTCAGACCCAGCACCGGTCCCGCATAAAGCCCCGCCGCCAGTGACAGCTGCGCCAGTGCGGCTTGCGCCGCCACCGCGCCGCCCGCATCGCACAGAGCTTGCAGGCGGCGCAGGGTGGAGACAGGCAGGGTGGACAGCTCATCCAGTCGCGCATCCTCGCGCCCGTCAGCGGGCAGCACCGCGAGCGCGATTCCCTTGCGCCGGGCCAGATCCTGAAGCGTGGCCAGCCCGTAGGGCCAGTAGCTTTCGCCCCCGATCAGCCGCACCAGGATGCCCTTGACGCCCTCCAGCGTCTGTTCGGCGTAGACATCCACCGACAGCGGGTGTTTCAGCGCCACCAGGTTGGCGAGGCGCAGGGAGGGCAGCTTGCCCTCCGCGCGGTGCCAGCCTGCCGCGAAGGCACCGAGATCACTGTCAGAAAAAGACAGCACCACAAGGTCGCCGGGTGTCTGGCCCAGATCCTGCGGGGTGTCGGTCTGGTCGAGGCCATGGCTTTCGCGGAAGACGACATGCATGGGTCAGGCCTTTCGCAACGGGTGCAGACAGGTGCGGAGGGCAGGTCCCGGCCGCGCGTGGGGGGACAGCCCCCGCCCGAGGGAGCGGCCGGGGGCTGTGCGGTCCAGGGACCGGACAGGACAAAAGCTATCTTCGCCCCGAACCCGCATCAGCTCAGGCCCCCAGCTCGGCGCGGATTGCCGTCGCGTCGATGTTGTCGTGCTCGGCGATGACCACCAGCTGGGTCTTGCGCGGCTGCGCGCCCCAGGGTTGGTCATATTGCGCACGCAGACGCTCGCCCACGGCCTGAACCAGCATCCGCATCGGTTTTCCTTCCACCGCGACATAGCCTTTGACGCGCAGGATGTTGCGCTCGCGGGCCAGTTTCACGATGGCATCTTGCAGCGCTTCCGGATCGGAGACTTCGCCCATTTCGACCACAATGCTTTCGAAATCGTCATGCTCGTGGTCGTGATGGCCGTCGTGATGGCTGGGACGCGACTCCAGATCGTCCTCGGCGGCGGCGTTCAGGCCCAGGATGATGCGCGGATCGATCACGCCTTCGCTCATCGGCAGGATCGGCAGCTTGCGCGGGGCCTCGGCTTCGATCACGGCGCGGGCTTTCTCGATGCCCGCGTCGCCGGCCAGGTCAGCTTTGGACAGCAGCACGATGTCCGCGCAGGAGATCTGATCCTCGAACACCTCCGACAGCGGGGTTTCGTGGTCCAGGCTGTCGTCGGCCTCGCGCTGGGCGGCAACCGCGTCCAGATCGGGGGCAAACTGGCCCTTGGCCACCGCTTCGGCATCGGCGAGGGCAATTACCCCGTCGACGGTAATGCGCGAGCGGATCGCGGGCCAGTCAAACGCCTTGAGCAGCGGCTTGGGCAGGGCCAGACCGGAGGTTTCGATCAGGATGTGCTCCGGCGTTTCCGGCAGGGCCATCAGCTGTTCGATGGTGGGGATGAAATCATCCGCCACGGTGCAGCAGATGCAGCCGTTTGCCAGCTCCATGATGTTGTTTTCAGGGCAGTTTTCATCGGCGCAGGATTTCAGAATGTTGCCGTCCACGCCAGCGGTGCCGAATTCGTTGACCAGAACCGCCAGCCGCTTGCCTTGCGGGTTCTGCATCAGGTGACGGATCAGCGTGGTTTTTCCCGCGCCCAGAAAGCCGGTGATGACAGTGACGGGGATCTTGTTGAGATCGCTCATGAATTACTCCTCAGAAGGGAAGGCGGCCGGCGGGATGCGGGCAACAGATTGTTTGCGAAAGACGGTGGGGCGCTCGCGCCAGGGCACCAGCCCGTCGGCGCTGGCCGCATAGGCGGCGGTGCCGGTCAGGATCTCGGACACATGCAGGTCAGGGTCCATGTCGCCATAGACATAACTCCAGCGCTCCGCGCCACCGGTCAGCACCACCGCGCAGCTGCGCGAGCAGGCCGACAAGCATTTGACCCCACGCAGGGTGACGCCCTCGGGCAAGCCCGCCTGTTTCAGCGCGTCATGCAGCAAGGTGCCGGGGCGGGTGGCCTCGGGGTCGGCGCCCTCGTTGCGGCAGGTCAGGCACACGGTCAGGGTGACCGGGTCTTTCGGGGCGGCGGCGGGCGCCTGTTCATCAGCCAAAGGCACGTCTCCTGTCATGGCAGGCATGCGGGATAGCCGAAAAGGGGCGGTCACCATGCCTGCCCCTCACCCGGTCGCGGAACACCCCGCCCGCCCGTTGATCTCTCACGCGCTGGCAGGTCTCCCGGCTTGCGGATGCCAGGGCGGCGGCCCTGTCGGCCATCCTGCCTTCCCGGGGGTGTCCCAGTGGCATGGCGGCCTCATCCGGTCACGGTCGCGGGGGCGGCTGTGCTTATGGCCCTTGGTGGCCGTTGTCACATTCCCTCTTCGCCTGCGATTGCAGGAACCAGCGAAACCCCCTTGCGCTATCGCGCCCTTCTTTGTCAAGACTTGCACCAAACAGCTGGAGAGCCCCCATGAGCGAAAAACCCGAAACCGGCATTTCAGAAGAAGATGCCGCCCGCCACGCCTCCAAGATGGCCAAGAAGAAGGCCGCGCGCGACCGGATGATGAAGACCAAAGACGGCGAGAAGGGGCTGATCATTGTCCACACCGGACCGGGCAAGGGTAAATCTTCCTCCGGGTTTGGCATGATCATGCGCTGCATCGCCCACAAGATGCCCTGTGCGGTGGTCCAGTTCATCAAGGGGGCCTGGCAGACCGGCGAGCGCACGCTGATCGAGGAGAATTTCAGCGATCTCTGCCAGTTCTATGCGATGGGCGAGGGCTTCACCTGGGAGACCCAAGACAAGGCGCGCGACATCGCCGCCGCGCAAAAGGGCTGGGAGAAGGCCAAGGAGATGATCCTGGATGAGCGCAACACCATGGTGCTGCTGGATGAGATCAACATCGCGCTGCGCTATGAGTATCTGGATCTGGAGGAGGTGCTGGAGTTCCTGGTGGCGCACAAGCCGCCGATGACCCATGTGGTGCTGACGGGGCGTAACGCCAAGGAAGAGCTGATCGAGATCGCGGATCTGGTGACCGAAATGGGCCAGATCAAGCACCCCTTCCGCGCCGGGGTGAAGGCGCAGAAAGGCGTTGAGTTTTAACGCCGAGGGCAGCGCCCTCCCGTAGCGAGGGGCGGGTGCTGCCCGGCTTATCGGCCGGGCAAGTTTGTCACGCCGCAGGCTGTGCAGTTTTTTCCTGGATGTAGGCATCCACTGCCTTGCGCTGGGCGTCATCCAGCCGCAGCCCCAGTTTGGTGCGCCGCCAGAGATAATCGTCGCCTGCGCGCACCCATTCGCGGGTGACGGCCCAGTCCAGTTCCCGGGCCGTGATGGTCGCACCGAAATTCTGGCCCAGATTCTCGGCCGTTTTGGCGTCGCCCAGAACCTCCCAGGCCTCTGTGCCGTAGGCGCGGATCATCCGCCCCGCCCAATAGGGCGTGAGGAAGGGGTAGTCCGCGGCCAGTTTTGTGGTCAGTTTCTCCACGTCATCCACCGCGAAATCGCCGCCGGGCAGGGCCACGCCAGCGGTCCAGTCCGCGGAGAGCTGCGGGAAGGCCTCGCCGATTTTGGCCAGCGCCGCCTCGGCCAGTTTGCGGTAGGTGGTGATCTTGCCGCCAAAGACATTCAGCAGCGGTGCCTGCGCCTTATCCAGCGTCAGCACGTATTCGCGCGTCGCCGCGGTGGCAGAACTGGCGCCGTCATCATAAAGCGGACGCACCCCGGAGTAGGTCCAGACGATGTCATCGCGCGTTACCGGTTTTTCGAAGTATTCCGATGCGAAATCAACCAGATACTGTTGCTCCTCGGGCGTGCACTCGGGGGCGCTGTCCGGGTTGGGGTGGTCCGCATCGGTGGTGCCGATCAAGGTGAAATCTTGCTCATACGGAATGGCGAAGATGATCCGCCCGTCTGCACCCTGGAAGAAATAGCAGCGGCCGTGGTCGAACAGTTTCGGAACCACGATATGGCTGCCGCGCACCAGGCGCACGTTTTCACGGCTGTTCTGGCCCAGCTTCTGATGCAGCACATCGGCCACCCAAGGCCCGCCGGCGTTGACCAGCATCTTGGCGCGATGCTCCTGCTCTTGCCCGCTGGCGTGATCGCGGGTGCGGATCAGCCAGTGATCGGCGTGGCGTTCGGCTGACAGCACTTCGGTGCGGGTCAGGATCCGCGCGCCGCGTTCCTGCGCATCGCGGGCGTTCAGCACCACCAGCCGGGCGTCCTCAACCCAGCAATCAGAATACTCAAAAGCGGTTTTGAACTTGTCTTTCAGAACCTTGCCGGCCTCATCTCGGGTCAAGTCCAGCTTGGCGGTGCCAGGCAGGATGCCGCGTTTGCCCAAGGAGTCGTACAGGAACAGTCCCAGCCGGATCAGCCAGGCCGGGCGGCGGCCCTTCATCCAGGGCATCACCGTGGTCAGCAGTTTCGACGTCGGCGTTTCGCTGTCAAACCGCATGTCCTTGTGAAACGGCAACACAAAGCGCATCGGCCAGGAGATATGCGGCATCGCCTTGAGCAGCACCTCGCGCTCGATCAGCGCCTCGCGGACCAGGCGGAATTCGAAATACTCCAGATAGCGCAAGCCGCCGTGAAACAGCTTGGTCGAGGCAGAGGAGGTGGCCCAGCCGAGATCCTTCATCTCAGCCAGGGTCACCGACAATCCGCGTCCGGCGGCGTCGCGGGCAATGCCGCAGCCGTTGATGCCGCCGCCGATGATGAACAGGTCTGTTACAGGGGTGTCAGTCATTTTCGCTGCTTTCGTTTTGTCCGGCGGTGAGGATGCGGGTGCCTGCCGCCTGCGCGGCCTCGGCAAATTCCGCGGGAGCGGGGCGGTCGGTGATGACCACATCCAGATCGGTCAGATCGCAAATGCGCACCGGGGCGGAGCGGGTGAACTTGCTGCCATCGCAGACCAGCACCCGTTGGCGGGCGTTCTTCAGGATCGCGCGGGCCACGGAAACCTCGCGCGGATCGTGGTCCATCACTGCGCCGTCGGCGTCCAGCGCCGAGGCGCCGATGATTGCAAAATCTACCTTGTAGCGGGCGATGAAGGCCACCGCGTCCTCGCCCACGATGGCGCCGTCGCTTTGCCGGACGGTGCCGCCAGCCAGGATCAGCTCCTTCGCCTGTCCACCCATCATCATGTTGATGATGTTGATGTTGTTGGACAGAACGGTCAGTCCTCGGTGGCCTGACAGCGCGCGGGCGACCTGCTCGGTGGAGGTGCCGATGTTGAGGCTGATGGAACAGTTGTCGGGGATCAGCTCCGCCGCAGTCAGCGCCATCGCCTGCTTGCCGCCGGCGTTCAGGCGGCGGCGGTCGGCGTAGTCCTGGCTTGCGGCAGAGCTGATGCGCACCGCGCCGCCATGCACCCGCGACAGCGCCCCGCGCGCCGACAGGTCACGAAGGTCCGCCCGTACCGTCTGCAAGGACACGCCAAAGCGCTGCGACAGGTCTTCAACCTCGACGCGGTCCTGCTGGTTCAGCAAGGCGATAATTTCGTTTTGACGGCTGGAGGCGTCCATTTGCTTTCCTTTCGCGGCTATTCAGTAGCGGATCACGCGCGAAGAGTCACGGGCTGATTTCGTTTTGTCGTGGCGCGACGGTAAAACGAAAAGATGCGCCCGGGTGGGGCGCACCTGTGGTTGCGTTGCGAAAGCGGAGGTCAGTCCAGCGGGATTAGATGGTTGTCCCAAGCCAGATCCGCCTGTTGAAGCGGCTTGCTGCCGATGCCGGTGAGACGCAGGAGACGACCGCCACCGGTGCTGGCGACAAAGCCGCCAGCACCGGTGGCAATGCCGCAAACATCCGCCATCCGCTCCTCGCGCAGAAAATCGCCGCTGTCACAATCCATCAGTTGCACCACGCCGCCGCGTGGCGAGGTGACGGCCACCTGCGTCCCGTCCGGCGAAAACGCAATGGAGCCGCCATAGCCATGCAGGTTTATCACGCGTGGATCCCCATCACCCAGCAGCCGCGCCGGGGCGCCGGGACGGTGCAGCCCGACAATCGGCACCATCTCGCCCAGATCACCCTGCCACTGCATGGCAAAACCCACTGTGCCGTCCGCGCGCATCGCTAGATGGCGGATTGAGTTCAGATACAGATCCTGGGGCAGCTCCAGCTGATCTTGGACCGTGCCGTCAAACGTCAGATAGCTGAGGTTCGGGCGCATAACGGCCAGGTTCAGCTTGGCGCGGCCACTGTCCGGGTGGGTCTCAATCCCGCCGTTGGCCACGACCAGCCCCGGCACATCGCGGCGCAGGGTGATGTCATGCGGTCCAACCCCGCCAGAGGCAAAGGCCGTCAGGCGGCGGTAGCGGGCGGCGGCATCCCAGACCCCAATCATGCCGCGGGCGGCGTCGTAGTCGTTTTCGCTGGTGAACAGCAGGCGACCATCTGGCGAGAACGTGCCATGGCCGTAGAAATGATGCCCGGCGGGTGGCTCCAGCCGGGCGATCGCGGTGCCGCTGCGGCAGTCGAGGACGTCGGCAAAACGCCCCGGACGGCGCGCAAAGGCAACGGCCTCGGGGCGGTTTGGATGCGCCGCGGCGGCGTGACCGCGACCGGGCAACGGGTGGCGGAACAGGATGTCGCCGCTGGCGGACAGCCCAGCCAGCAGGAAGTTGCCCTGCCGATCGCGCCCGGCCGACAGGAAGGCCGGGCTGCCGACGCTGGCCCAGCTGGCCTGTGGTGCCAGTCCAGCGGCCAAAAGCCCGGTCAGAAATCCACGGCGCGAGGGCATCAGTCACCATCCAGCGCGTTAAAGCCCGCAGCAACCCCCAGCGCCGGCCCCAGTCGGGCGGCAATCAGCGCGCGCAGATCGGCGACCTCCTGTCGCAGCGCCTCGATGCGGATGCGGCTTGCGGGGTCCGCCACCCCGGCAAAGATCGGATCCTCCAGCGATCCTGCCCGGCTGCGGACCTTGGCGAAGCCGCGCTTCAGATCATCCGTCAACGCCGGGTCGGTGGCCGTGTCCGCCCCGGCCAGGGCGAGGGCCAGCGGCTCCAATGCGTCCAGCGAGACCAGCAGATGGTGCAGGCTGCGACCGGAGCGGCGCGCTTCGGCGCGCAGTGGACGGGGGCGGTCGAATGTGCCCAACGGGCGCCCGAGACGCAGATCCTCCATCACCTGAAGGCCGGTGTTCAACGCCTTGAACAGCTCTTGGGTGATCTCCTCGTCGCTTTGATAGCGGTCGCGGGGGCTGCGCATTTCGGCGGCGTAGGTTTGTTGCCAGTCGCTCAGAATCGCCTGGGTGGTCGCGGCGATGTCGGTGCCGATCGCGCGGGTCAGGGTGCAGTGGTAATCCGGATCGCCCGCAGCGGACAGCTCCGGGTCGTAGAGCAGATATTCCAGCGCATAAAAACCGCGCGCCGCAATGGAATAGCTGGCAAAGCGCGCCGGGTCGGCGATGCCGGGGTCTTCCTCCCGCATCAGCTTGGCCAGCGCCTTGGGGGTCTTGCTTCGGCTGTCCGGCCAGAAGGCGAGGGCAAAGGCGCGGCTGTCGGTTTCGGTCGGGCCAAAGCGGTAATGGCTGGCCGCGATCCAGGCATCAAACGCCGCGCCGTAGGCCGCGCGCAGTGTCGGGGACTGCGGGTTGCAGTCCTGTGCGGCTGTTTGCGCCAATGCTGCGGCGTCGGTTGCAAGCTGCTGGAAGGCGGGCAGGATTTGCCGATCGGTGATCCGCGCCGTCAGATCCGAAGCGGCGACAGGGACGGCCAGCAGGGCCAGGGTCAGGACAAGGGCAGGGGATCGCATCAAAGACTCTCCAGAAATGAAATCAACGCGGCGCGGTCGGCGGGCGGTAAGTCCACCACCGTGTTGCGGGCCGCTTCCGCCTCGCCGCCGTGCCACAGGATGGCTTCCAGCAGGGTGCGCGCGCGGCCGTCGTGCAGATAGGTTGCGCGGGGGGAGACCTGCTGCGTCAGGCCAATGCCCCACAGGGGGGCGGTGCGCCATTCGCGCCCCGTTGCGCGGGCTTCGGGGCGGTGGTCGGCCAGACCTTCGCCCATGTCGTGCAGCAACAGGTCGGAGTAGGGCCAGATCAGTTGGAAGCTGTGTTCTTCCCGGTTGGTCAGCCGGTGGGTCACGAATTTGGGCACGTGGCAGCTGGCGCAGCCTGTTTCATAAAACACCTGCTTGCCGCGCAGCACCGTCGGATCGCCGCTGTTGCGCCGGGCGGGGACACCCAGATTGCGCGAATAAAAGGTGACCAGATCCATGTTGGGCTGGTCGATCTCGGTTTCACGGGAATCTCCGCCACCATGGGGCGCGGCCTGGCATTCGGCCTGCTGGGCGGTGCAGTCGCCTGCATGGGCGGGAAACAACGGGGTCGAGATGCCGACATCGCCGGAAAACGCAGCGGCGGATTGTTCATGCACCGTGGCCATCCCGGCCTTGAGCCCGAAACGGCCCAGCATGATCCGGCCAAATTCGCGGGACCAGACCAGGTTGGCGCGGCCCGAGATGCCGTCGCCATCGATGTCGTCCTCATCCGCGTGGGCCAGGATGTCGGCGGTCGGGATTGTCTCCAGCAGGCCCAGACCGATCATCGGCGGCGCCACCCGCGGCGACAGCATGGCGCCCTGTGCCAGAGGCCCGTATCCGAGGTTGGCGGCCGTGTAGGTCGGGCGGCGCAGCTGCGCGGTTTCGCCGCCGTTCAGCGCCACCTCGATGTCGTCGTATTCCACCTGCAGCCGGTATTCAGGCGGGACGCCTGGGGCAGAGAAATCCTGCAACTGATGACCGTATACGGGTTCCGGCGCGGTGCCGATGTAATCCTGCACCGCTTGCATCTGCGGCGGCACCGGGCCGGGAACCGAGACGCGCAGGAACATGGACGCGGAGGCGTAATCCGGCCCCTCCGGTACGTGGCCGCGGCCGTCCTTGAGGTGACAGCGCTGACAGGCGCGGGCGTTGTACAGCGGCCCCAAACCGTCAGAGGCCAGGGTGGAAGCGGGCGAGAAGACCCAGATCTTCTTGAACAGCCCGTTGCCAAGTTTAAACTCCAGTTCCTGTTCAAAGCTCAGGTTCGCGGAATGCTGCGAGAAGGCTTCGTCATCGCGGCGCGCGCGCACGGTCGCGGCGCCGGCGGGCAGATCCTCGAAGCGTTCGGGCTGGGAAAAATCACTGGTGGGTGCCACCACAGCATTGATGCGGGCGTGTTCGGCGGCGGTGCGGGGCAGGGGGGAGAGGTGCGGCTCCTCCTGGTACTGGCTGGCCAGATCCAGGGCCGCAAGGGGGCTGGCCGCCGCAAGCGCGGCAGCCAGTGTCAGCCTAGTCTTCGATCTCAGCCATCTTAGTCGCGTTGAGCTGGGCATAGTTTTCGGCACCGATCCGGTCATGCAGCTCAAGCTGCGTCTCCAGGAAGTCGATATGGCCTTCCTCATCGGCCATCAACTCCTCGAACAGTTTCATCGTGACATAGTCGCCCGCGTCGTTGCAGGCCTCGCGGGCCTCCTTGTAGAGCGCGCGAGCGTCGATTTCGGCGGCCAGGTCGCAATCCAGGGTTTCCTTGGGCGTCTGGCCGATCCGCAGCGGGTCCAGTTTTTGCAGGTTGGGATGGCCGCCCAGGAACAGGATTCGCTCGATCAGCTTGTCCGCGTGTTCCATTTCCTCGATGGATTCTTCGCGGCTCTTCTTGGCCATGCTGCCCAGCCCCCAGTCCTCCTGAAGCCGGTAATGCAGCCAGTACTGGCTGACGGCGGTCAGCTCATGGCGCAGCGCCTTGTTGAGATAATCGATGACCTTGGGGTCGCCCTGCATATTCGTTCTCCCGTTGTGGCGTGCCGCGCAAATTCGTCAGCTGCGCGGGCACTTCCAGCTTACTGCTGGTGCGCATGGTGTCGAGGAAAAGCGGCATGCAACCGCCGCAATCGGCGGTTTTACCCAACGCGTGATAGATCTTGCCAGGCGTGATCAGGGTCTGGGGATCGGCCTTTCGCATCCAGCTGATCGCGGCGCGAATGTCGTGGTCGGTGATATGGGTGCAGTGGCAAACGATCATGCTGCTGACCTTCTTCCGGGGCGGCGCAGGGCCTGAGGGTTCTGTCGCGCCCTATGTCTGATAGAATTACTCGGAATTCAAGCCAATTCAAAGTGAAACACTAAAGAATTGTCAGTGACACCTCCTGCCGGAGGCGGATGGCCGCCCGAGGGCGACCACCGGGTTCAGTTGAAGACCGCGGTGGGGTTGTCGAGGCTGTCAGAGCCTTCGATGGCGACATCGCCGAGGTCCAGCGCGGTCACCACGCGCTCGATCGAGCGGGTCTGGTCGATCAGCCCGTTGACGCCGCCCATCACCAGAGCTTCGCCAGCGGCATTGCCCTGAGCCAGCATCTGGTCATAGGACAGCCCGGCCTCGGCGGCGGTCTTGATGCGCCCCAGTGCCTGCATGGTGTTGGCCAGCTTGCCGCGCATTTCAGCGTCCAGATCCGCGTCCTTTTCGGCCACCAGATCCGACAGGGACGGACCCGAGACCAGCTCGCCGGTCACGCGGACGTATTCGCCCAGATAGATGTTCTGCACGCCCAGCCCGTCATAGTAGTGGCTGTTGTGGGTGTTGTCGGAAAAGCAATCATGCTCTTCCTCGGGGTCGTTCAGCATCAGGCCCAGACGCATACGCTCCCCCGCGGTCTCGCCGTAGGACAGCGAGCCCATGCCCGTCAGCATCGCGGTGATGCCTGCGTTTTCATCCGCCAGCAGGGTGGAGCGGGCTTCGCCGTCCTCGTCCCATTGCTGTGCCATCCAGTCCAGATCGGAGATCAGCAGATCGGTGGCGGCCTGCAAGTATGCGCCTCGGCGGTCGCAGTTGCCGTTGGTGCAGGCGTCGCCGGTCGCGTAGTCGGTCCAGGGGCGGTCACCCGCGCCGTGGTCGGTGCCGTTCAGGTCTTGGCCCCACAGCAGGAATTCAATGGCGTGATAGCCGGTGGCGACATTGGCCTCGACGCCGTCGGCCTCATGCAGGGCGGTTTCCAGCAGCTTGGGCGTGATCTCGCTGGCGTCGATGGACTTGCCTGAAAGTTCGAACTGCGGGTTGGCGATCACGTTCAGCGTGGCGAGCGTGTTTTCCTCGGTCGGGCCACCATAGGACGCATCAACATAGTCGATCAGACCTTCGTCCAGCGGCCAGGCGTTCACCTTGCCCTCCCAGTCGTCGACGATGGCATTGCCAAAGCGGAACACCTCAGACTGCTGATAGGGCACGCGCGCGGCCAGCCAGGCGGCACGGGCGGCTTGCAGGTTCTCAGCCGACGGGTCCGCCACCAGGGCATCCACGGCGGCCTTCAGCGCCTGTGCCGTGGTCAGGCTGTCCTGATACTTGGCTTCGGCAATATCAGCGTAATTGGCCAGCACCGCAGCCTTGTCGGCGGCAAATGCGGCAGTGGTGCCAAAGGCCAGACCGGCAAGGGCAGTGCCCGCGAGAAACAGGGTTTTCATCAGCTAAGTCCTTGGTTGCTGTAGGGATCAATGAAGAGTGGCAGTGACGGGGCGACTGGCCCGCACGGACGGTGTCGCGCCCATGATCTGTTGCAGGAAGGTGCCGCAATCGTCGGCCAGCTGTGTCAGTTCCTGCACCTTGCGGGGCTGAACGATCAGCGAGGCCAGAATCTGCGCGTCGTCCTGCTGGCCCGCGGCGGCGGCGGCGATGAGATTGGCAAAACAGTTTTCATCCGCGCCGAGACAGTTGCAGGCCATGCCGTGACGCACCAGTGGGCGGCGGCCGTGGGTGGCGCAGAAGTTGCACAGAGAACCGAAGGCCTGAAAGGCCGCCTCGGCCAGACCGGGGCCAAAGTTCACCTCGAAATCGCGACGCATCTGCGCCCGCGTCTCAGCGCCGGAAAACCAGTGCCGCAGATAGATCACCGCACCTGCTTCCAGCGGCGACAGCTCGGACAGGGTGCCGACGGTCACGCCGCCGCGCGACGGAGATGATTGGGTCTGTGCGGAGGTCATACAGGATGGCTCACTTGGTCAGGATCAGCTTGCCCGCGCGGGTGATGCGCAGCGAATAGATCTGTCCGTTCAGCAGGATGCGGGCCTGCACCCCGCCGCGGGTCAGGTCTTCGGCGTGGTAGGTCGGGAATACTTCGGTGGTTGCGGTGGTGGGCACCGGCTTGGATGCGATCTGGTTCATGACTTCCGCCCATTGCTGAATTCCGCCCGGTCCAGAAGCCATTCCAGACAAAAGCCGGACAACGTGCCGGAGACCGCAAAGACCTGCGGCCAGATCTGGCGCATGTCTTCGGCATCCGGGTCGGTCACAGTTGGGCCGCAGGGGCGGCGATCTCTGCTCGGCATTGGGCGATCTCGGTTGATTTTGCGTCGCTCGGGCTCGCCCGACACGAGTCAGGCTGGCTGGATGCCGTATTCCTGATTTATTTGATCGGGTATGTCAATCCGACTTTTTTAATAGGGAATAAAACTCTTGCTGTTCCCGGCATTTATGGGCCGACAGCGAGGGTGCTGGCATAGTCTTTGATCAGGAAATCCATCAGCAGCCGAACCCGGCGGGGCAGGTGGCGGCGGTCGTGATAGACCAGATACAGCGCCAGAGAGTCCGGCACCCCGATCGGCACTGGCCCAAGGTCTAGCCCGGCCTGCGCGCACATCGGCTCGGGGAGGCAGGCGCGGGCCAGGCCGCTCCGCACCAGCTCCAACGCCAATGCAAAGGACGTGCAGCGGGTCGTGCCAGGCAATTCGACGCGCGGCAGATGGCGCGCCAGCGGACCCAGCACCGGCAGGTCATTATCGGTCAGCCGTCCCGGCGGCGCGGCCAGCACCACCGGGGTGCGCGACAGCAGGCGGGCAATGGTGTCGTCGCCGCCCGGTCGGTTGCCGCGCAGCGCCAGGTCCACCTGATCCCGCACGAAATCAACCGGCTTGTCGTCAACGGAAATATCCAGCGACACCTGCGGATGCAGTTGCAGAAAGCGGCGGCACAGATCCGCCAGATGCGCCATTGGAAAAGCCACCGGAACCGACAGGCGCACGGTGCCGCTCAGCTGTCCTTTGGCGGCGACCCGGTCCTGTCCCGCGACAAGCTCCTCCAGCGCCTTGCGGCAACTGTCCAGATAGATCGCGCCTTCTTCGGTGAGGGCCACGTTGCGGGTGGTGCGCTCCAGCAGGCGCACGCCCAGACTGTCCTCCAGCGCCCTCACCCGCGTGGTCACCGTGGAGGGGGGCAGCCCCAGTCGACGCGCGGCCGCCGCAAAGCTGAGCTGCGTGGCGACTTCCACAAATGTCTCGATATGCTGTAGCTGGCTCATTGCGCGGTTTTTCCGTTTGAAGTGTTCCATATTGTGCGGATTTTGCCTTCAGCCTCTACCCCCTAGACCTTGGGCATTGCAAATGGAGAGGCCGATGAAAAAGCGTGATTTTCTGAAACTTGCCGGCGCCGGTATGGCGGCGGGGTTGGTACCAGCAACGGCGCGGGCGGGCATGGAGACGCCCCGCGTGCGCTGGCTGGGTAGTTCCATGCTTGAAATTGAGGCTGCGGGTCTGCGCATTCTGGCGGATCCCTGCCTGGGCGAAGGGCCGGAGGCCTTTCTGATGGGTGACCCGAATGAAATGTTCGACCTGGCAACAGGGCCGCGCGTGAAGCCCCATGCCCGGCTGACGCCGTTTCCGGGGCTTGGGCAGGATACCTATGATGTGGTGTTGCTCAGCCATGCCCATAAGGACCATTTTGACCAGAAGGCCCAGGACTGGCTGGATCGCAGCCTGCCGATGGTGGCGCCAGAACATGACGCGGCAGGTCTGAATGACAAGGGTTTTGCGGCCCAGCCCCTGGCGCATGGGGCCTCGCGACAGTTTATCGCGCCGCGGGGCCGGGTGACGCTGACTGCGGTGCCGGCCGTGCATTCGCTGAACCCCGACGTCTCTGCCATGCTGGGGCTGGGCAATGGCTACTTGATTGATGTGGCCAGCAACGGATACACCCACCGGATCTATTGGGGCGGCGACAGTTTCTATGCCGATCCCGTGGCGCAGGCCCTGGCTGGACAAAAGAGCGCGGATCTTTTCATCCCGCACATCGGCGCCGTCGGCGGAGCGGGGGCGCTGGGGCTGCTGACCATGGATGGTGTCCGCGCCGCAGACTTCGCCGACCGCATTGCCCCTGCCGCGGTGTTGCCGGTGCATCATTCCACATACGATTTCTACCGCGAAGGCCCGGAGGTGCTGCTGGCCGAACACCGCAGGCGGTCGCCCGGCTGGCAGCTGTTACTGCCAGAAGAAGGCGATACGATCACTCTGTAGCCAATAGAAAAAGGCCGCCCGGTGAGCGGCCTTTGCATGTCTGTTGGTTGGCTGGGCAGGCTGCCGGATCAGCTGCGGGTGCCTTTGAACCGCTCCTGCCACGCCTCGCGCTGCTCGTCAGTGATCTTGGCAAACAGCACCTCCGGCACGGTGAAGCCGTGGCCTGCGGGCAGCGCCGAGAGGGCGGCGGCCACATCGTCGGGCCAGCTGCGATCATCGCTGTTCAGCGCCGCCATCAGCGTCTCGGTGGCGTGCGGAATGAACGGGGCGGACAGCACTGCATACAGCCGGATCAGGTTCAGACCCAGACGCACCTGCGCGGCGGCGCGGTCGGGATCGGTCTTGAACACTGACCAGGGCGCGGCGGATTGCAGGTATTCATTGCCTGCCACCCAGATCGCACGCAGCTCCTGCGCTGATTTTCGCACCTCCATCGCCTCCATATGGCCCTCATAGGCGCGGATGCGGGTGGTCAGCTCTGCGATCAGTGCCTGTTCCTGCTCGCCGTACTCCCCGGCGGCGGGGACTTCCTCACCGAACTTGGAGCGGCAGAACTTGGTGATGCGGCTGACAAAATTGCCCAGAACATCCGCCAGATCCTTGTTGACCCACTGCTGGAAATTCTCCCAGGTGAACTCAGAATCGCTGCTTTCGGGCGCGTGGCTCAGCAGCCACCAGCGCCAGTAGTCAGCGGGCAGGATTTCCAGCGCCTGATCCATGAACACACCCCGACCCTGGCTGGTCGAAAACTGGCCGCCGTCATAGTTGAGGTAGTTGAAGGACTTCAGGTGATCGACCATCTTCCACGGCTCGCCCGAGCCCAGAATGGTCGCCGGGAAGCTCAGGGTGTGGAAGGGGACGTTGTCCTTGCCCATGAACTGAACATATTTGACGTCATCGGCGCCCTTGTCGGTGCGCCACCAGCGCTGCCAGTCGGCGTCCGCTTTGCCGTTGGCCTCGGCCCATTCGCCCGCCGCGGCGATATATTCGATCGGCGCGTCGAACCAGACATAGAAAACCTTGCCCTCCATGCCCGGCCAGTCGGCATCGCCTTTCTTGACCGGCACGCCCCAGTCCAGATCGCGGGTGATGCCGCGGTCCTGCAACCCGTCGCCGTCATGCAGCCACTTCTTGGCGATCGAGGTGGTCAGCACCGGCCAATCGGCCTTGCTGTCGATCCACTGGTCCAGCTGCTCGCGCATGGCGGATTGGCGCAGGAACAGATGCTTGGTTTCGCGCACCTCCAGATCGGTGGAGCCGGAAATTGCCGAGCGCGGGTTGATGAGATCGGTCGGGTCCAGCTGCTTGGTGCATTCCTCGCACTGGTCGCCGCGGGCCTTCTCGAAGCCGCAGTTGGGGCAGGTGCCTTCGATATAGCGGTCGGGCAGGAAGCGGCCGTCAGCGTTGGAATAAACCTGCTTTTCCGACACTTCGGTGATCAGACCGGCCTCTTCCAGCTTGCCCGCGAAATGCTGGGTCAGCGCGTGGTTCTGCGGGCTGGAGGAACGTCCGTAGTGGTCAAACGACAGGCCGAAGCTGTTGGCGATGCCGGTCTGCACCTCGTGCATCTCGGCGCAGTAGTCCGCCACCGGTTTGTCGGCCTTGGCGGCGGCCAGCTCCGCCGGGGTGCCGTGTTCGTCGGTGGCGCAGAGGAACAGCACCTCATGGCCGCGGCCGCGGTTGTAGCGGGCGTAAAGATCCGCGGGCAGCTGGCTGCCCACGAGGTTGCCCAGATGCTTGATCCCATTGATGTAGGGAAGCGCCGAAGTAATCAGAATGCGTGCCATGCCGTCCATCCAGGTAAAGTGTCAGGCGCCCGTCTAGCGCATGGCGGGCACCGCGAAAACCCCGGTGGTGGTTTTCCTTGCAAATAGGGGCGCGGCGGTGCCGGTCAGCGCCGCTGGCGCGCCCGCTTCAGCAGCCGTCCGATGGTGAAAGAGGTGCGCGGCGCATAGACATAGGGTGTGCGCTCCTCTGGCGTCGGGCGTACCTTCATGCGGCTGAGCCCGAACAGGATCAGCAACACATGACCGCAGGCCACATAGGCAAACAGCGCCGGCGGCCCATAGGCTCCGATCAATGCTGAGGAGACATATGGACTGGCAATCGCCCCCAGCGCGAAGAAGAACATCAGCGCCGCCGCCAGTTCGACCCGCTCGCTGGCGGTGGCGAAGTCATGCGCGTGGGCGGCTGAAACCGAGAAGATCGGGAAGGTGGTGAAGCCGAAAAACACCGCCGCCAGCATGACCCCGACGGTGCCGGTGTCGCTGGCGGCCATCGTCACGCCGCAGCTGACGATGGCGGCTGCCGACAGCCAGATCAGCACCCAGCGGCGGTCGTATTTGTCGGCCAGCCAGCCCATCGGATATTGCGCCAGTGCGCCGCCCAGCACAAACGCCGCCAGGAAGAAGGCGATCTGGCCAACCTCCAGACCAACCTCCTGGCCATAGACCGGCCCGACCATCCGAAAGGAGGCAGAGCTGAGCGCGGCCACGATCACCCCTGCCACCGCTAGCGGCGAGCAGCGCCAGGCCAGGCCGGGGCGCAGCCGCGGGGCGCTGGGGGTTTCGGGCTGGCTTGCCTTGGTCAGGGTCAGCGGGATCAGCGCCGCGCAGCACAGCACCGCCAGCAGGTTGTAAGACACATAATTGGCCGGCGGCAGCACCGCGATGATCAGCTGCGCTGCCAGCGAGGCACCCATGTCGACGATGCGGTAGGTGCCCATCGCGCGTCCGCGGGTCTCATTGGTGACCTTGGCGTTCAGCCAGGCCTCGATCACCGTATAAGCACCGGCCACGCACAGCCCGGAGGCGACCCGCATCAGCGCCCAGAGATAGGGGCTTTCGGTCAGCGTATGCCCTATGAGGCCGATCGCCCCCAGAGCGGTGCAGGCGGCGAAGGCGCGGGAGTGGCCGACGTTGCCCATCAGCCGCGGCGCCCACCAGCAGCCGATGAAGAAGCCGACAAAATGCGCCGATCCCAGCAGGCCGATCTGTTCCTTGGTGAAGTTCAGTGTCAGTCCGGAGATGGCATCCAGCGGTCCGACGCCGCCGGTGGAGAGCTGCAGCAGAATGACGGAAAGGAACAGGGCGGCAAAGGAGATGATTAGGCGCATAATGGCCCGACCATGACAGGCTGCGTCGGGAATGCCAGCCGGAATCCGCCATCTGGAGTCGCATTTCTGCTCTTTGTCAGTGGGGCGTGTGCAAGATCAGTCGATCCGGCGCAGACGGGCCAGAATGGTCAGCGAAACCGGGTCGGCGACCAGCTCGCGGTAGCCGTCGGCGCCAAAGGCGGCGCGGCTGATCTGGCCGCGCAGGGACACGTCCAGCCCTGCCAGTGTTGCCATGTTGCGCGGTGCGGAGCCGACAGGCGCCCGCAGGATTGCATGCAGCGTCAGCGGTCGGGTGGACTGCCGCAGGGTCAGATCGCCCAGGATTCGTGCTGTCATCTCAGTTGCGGTGCCGGGGCCGGGTTGGAAGTGCCGGGCGCGGTAGCGGATGTCAGGAAAGCGGACGCTGTTGAGAATGGCTGGCCCGCGCAGCGCCTCGGTTGCAGCGGCCAGCCCGGTGCTGGCGCCGGTGGCGTCAAGGCGGATGTCGACCTGGCTGCGACGCAGATCCGCAAGGTCGATTCGGATCCGGGCGTCACGGATTGGCATCCTTCCCCACTGCGGCAGGCCGGCGAGGAGAAAGGTGAATCGTACGTGGCTGGCCTGTGGCAGCAGCCGGTAGGTGTGCGGCGCCGCAAACAGCGCCTGCGGAAACAGAAAAGCGGCGCCTGAGGCGCGCATCAAGCTGCGGCGTCCGATCCGGCAAGAAACCATTCTGCTCTCCGTTCTGGCGTGTCGCGGCGCGGGGGTGGCGTGGGCTGGTGGGCGAGGGGGCCGGTTCCGGGTTCCATCACTGTAGCAGCCTGAATGCTGCGCCGCGGTCACATTTGCGCGGGCGGTCCTCCCGCCAGACAGCGACTTTTGGCAAAGCCGCCGTCTGTTGGACCCGGCACCGGGCTTTGCCCGGTGCCGGGTCCAATGCTGCGAGGTGGTGCTGGCGCAGCCAGCGGTGCGTCCAGCAGCGGGAGGGCTCTGTGCAACGCGCAGGCGCTTGGTGGCTCATGCCGGTTCTGGTTGCTGTGCGGACCCGCGGATCTGGCAGGGACCAGGTGCCGGGACGCCATTGCATTCTGTTTGTGGTGGGCCAAAGGGTGCCGTTGCACAGGGGCTGCGCAGCCCGGAGAGGCTGCTGGCAGCAGTCGCCATGGAGGGGGGATGCGGGATCAGCGGGGCGTTGCGGCCTGCCTGGATGATGTGCCACTGACGGGGCGGCAGGGTCCGGGCGCGCAGGCGCTGTAGGTGCCAGCAGCTGTGAAGACGGGACCGGGCACCGGTGGCCGGGTCTGCCGCGGCGGCCCCGGTCGGGGGGGCAGGCGGGGCGGCCTTTTGCGGTGTGGGGGGCCGTGGCTGGGGGGCGGGTGAAGGAGATGCAGCGGTGAGGTGATGGGCAGGCGCCAGGTGCCAGCGGCTTTCGATGCCTTGGGCACCGCCCTCACCGGGGCTGAGCAGCAGGCCCAGGGGGGCGGCGCCTGTACCGCCATCGCGGTGGCCACCGTTTTCGGCGGCCAGGTGCAGCCTGCGCACGGCGGTCATGCCGGGGAGCTCGTTCACCTCGGCCACTGCCAGTGCCACGGCGCCGCTGCGCAGGCTTTCCTCCATCACCCAAAGCTGGTCCTCGCTGCGGCTGGTCTGCACGAACAGCAGGCGGGCGGGGCTGGCAAGATCTGCCA
Source organism: Leisingera sp. SA32 (assembly GCF_056033425.1). Taxonomy (NCBI): domain Bacteria; kingdom Pseudomonadati; phylum Pseudomonadota; class Alphaproteobacteria; order Rhodobacterales; family Roseobacteraceae; genus Leisingera; species Leisingera sp. SA32. The sequence goes on from NZ_JBVYHB010000003.1 coordinate 332,886, forward strand.
AACCGTCGGGGTTCAGTTGGTGGCCGCCGTGGGGGGCGGGCAACCACAGCACGGCCCCCGGTGCCGCCGCGGCTGTCAGCCACAGCGCAAACCGGTGCCGGGCCGGGCCGCAGGCCTCGTGCAGGCGGCCGTGTTCAAGCGCGATTCCCGCCATCACAGGCAGGGCAGGACGAGGCTTGTGGCGGTGGCGGCTGAGCAGGTGATTAGGCATGAGGGCATCATAACATGTTCTTCTTTTGTTCTCAACTTGCCAGCTGCCATGCTCCTGTCAGCCGTCGCGCGGCACAACCGGGCCGTTCTGTTTGACCCACTCGCTGAAGCCGCCTGCCAGATGCAGCACCGGCGACAGGCCCATTTCCATCGCGGTGCGCGCGCTGAGGGCGGAGCGCCAGGCGCTGGCGCAGTAGAACACATAGGTCTTGTCCTGGTTGAAGACCGGCTTGTGATAGGGGCTGTCGGGGTCGATCCAGAACTCCAGCATGCCGCGCGGGCAGGAAAACGCGCCGGGGATCATGCCGCCGCGCTGCAACTCGCGGATATCGCGCAGATCGACAAAAACATAGGAGTCGTCGTGGTACTTCTGCTTGGCCTCCTCGACCGACAGGGTGGCGACCGTCTCATTGGCCTCGGCCAGCAACGTCTTGACGCCCTTGGTAATGGTTTGCGGCATCGGGATTCCTCCTGCTTGTTTGGCCTGCAGGCTGGCCGGTTTGTCGCAAGGGCGCAAGTGACTTGCACTTTTGCGGCATCGGCCTAAGGTCGCGCACAAATCCGGAACAGAGGACGCGAGATATGAAAATGAACCCGTTGGGACGTACCGGCATCATGGTGTCCGAGCTGTGCCTGGGCACCATGACCTTTGGCACCCAGACACCGGAGGCCGAAGCGCATGCGCAGATCGACATGGCGCTGGCCCAGGGCGTCAACTTTCTGGACACCGCCGAAATGTATCCGGTCAATCCGATCAGCGCTGACACCATCGGTGACAGCGAACGCATCATCGGCAACTGGAACGCGGCCAGCGGGCGACGGGCCGAATATATCCTGGCCACCAAGCATTCCGGCGAGGGGATGCAGCATGCCCGCGGCGGCGCGCCGATCTCGGCGGCGACCATCGCCCCCACCATCGAGGCCTCGCTGAAGCGGTTGAAGACCGACTACATCGACCTCTATCAGTTTCACTGGCCCAACCGGGGCAGCTACATGTTCCGCAAGAACTGGGACTATGACCCGTCGCATCAGGACCGGGCCGAAACGCTGGCCAATATGGAAGACTGCCTGCACGCGTTGCAGCAGGAGGTCGACCGCGGCACCATCCGCGCCTTTGGCCTGTCCAACGAGAGCGCCTGGGGCACCGCGCAATGGCTGCGCCTGTCGGAGGAAATGGGCTGGCCGCGGGTGGCCTCGATCCAGAACGAATATTCGCTGCTGTGCCGTCTCTATGACACCGATCTGGCGGAGCTGAGCGTGAACGAAGACGTGGGCCTGCTGGCGTTTTCGCCGCTGGCGACGGGCCTGCTGACCGGCAAGTACCAGGAGGGCGGGCTGCCCGAGGGGTCGCGCAAGACCATCAATACGGATCTGGGCGGGCGCGATACGCCGCGGGTCTATGCGGCGGTGGATGCCTATCTGGAGATCGCAGCGCGGCACGGGTTGGACCCGGTGCATATGGCGCTGGCCTGGTGTCGCACCCGGCCGTTCATGGCCTCGGCGATCTTTGGCGCCACCCGACTGTCGCAGCTGGAGCATGCGCTGAAATCGGTGGACCTGGAGCTGAGCCCGCAGGTGCTGGAAGACATCAGCGCCGCGCATCGCGCCCATCCGATGCCGTATTGAGGCAGGCGGGCCGGAGCGGCCGGAGGGGGAGGGGCGCTCCCGCCCGGTCGGCGGGCATTGACATGCCCTGGGCCGGTTGGGCCCGGCGCTGCTGGCGCAGCGCGAAGGGGGCGCTGAGAGGCGCTTCAGGGGCAGGTCTGCCCTGAAGCGCCTTTGCGAGTGTATTGAAGAGCTGCGCGTCAAGGGTGAACGGTGCTGCGCACCGCCGCTGCCGCGGCCCTTGACCCGCGGTCCCGCCGACAGGCCCACCGTGCAGCTCAGTGCGCGGTGGGGCGTTCCTGCTCCTGTTCCTGGCGCAGATCGCGGGCCGAGGTGCCATGGGCGGTGCGGAAGGCGCGGGCAAAACTCGACTGAGAGGCAAAGCCGGTGGCCATCGCCACCTCCATCAGCGGCAGGTTGGTGTCGGTGACGAGGCGGCGGGCCTCGGCCAGGCGCAGTTGCAGGTAATGGTCTTGCGGCGTGGTGTTCAGGCGCAGACGGAATTGCTGCTGAAGGCTGCGGGGGCTGGTGCCCAGCGTCTCGGCAATGGCGCTGAGCGGCAGAGGGTCGTCCAGTGCCGCCTCCATCAGCGCATTGGCGCGCGCGGTCAGGGCGCTGTGCTTGTGGCCGCCCAGACGGCTCTGCGGCCGCGGCTCGGCAGCGGGACCATCGTAAAGGAACAGACCGGCCACGCGCGATGCAAAACCCGCCCCGTGGCGCGCGCCGATGATGTGCAGCATCATCTCGATCGCGGGGGTGGCGCCGCCGGAGGTCATCCGTGCCTCGGAGACCGTGAAGCGGTCGGTGCGGGCCTCGACATCCGGAAAGCGGGCCGCAAAGTTCTCGAGGTCTTCCCAGTGGGTGGTGGCCGGGTGGCCGTCCAGCAGACCCGCTTCGGCCAAGAGCCAGGGGCCGCCGTCGATACCGGCAACCGTGGCGCCGGTAGCGGCGATGCGGCGCAGCCCCGCCAGAAGGCTGGGCGTTGCGTGGCGCGCCAGCTGAAAGCCCGCCACCACGATCAAAAGCTCGCAGTCCTGCAGCCGCGCCAGCGGAACCGAGGGCACGGTCAGCCCGCTGGTCAGCATCGGCGGTTCGTTGGTCGCGCTGATGTAATCCCAGTCAAAGGCGGCCCGGCCCGCCAGCCGGTTGGCCGCGCGCATCGGATCGACCGCAGCCGCAAAGGACAGCGTGTTGCATTCGTCCAGCACCAGAACCGCGGTTTTCAGCGGCCTGTGCTCCGGTTGCAGGATGTTTTTTGCGGATTTCATCAACTTCGATTCGCCTGGTGTAAACTGTGCTGCACGAGGCTGCGGCACAGTGGCTCTCAGCGCAAATCGGAATCTGGGGAGGAGCCTGGGGATAACCCTAGGCAAAACCCTGTACATCGACGGGAGAAGAAAAATGCCGCTGGAAATGAACCGCGAGGTCTTCATCACCTGTGCCGTGACCGGCTCGGGCAGCACCCAGGACCGCAGCCCGCATGTGCCGCGCTCACCCAAGGAGATCGCCGAGTCGGCGATTGCCGCGGCCAAGGCCGGGGCGGCCATCGTGCATTGCCACGTGCGCGACCCAGAGACCGGCGTGCCCTCGCGCGATCTGGGGTTGTACCGCGAAGTGACCGACCGCATCCGCGATGCGGAGGTGGACGTGGTGCTGAACCTGACGGCGGGCATGGGTGGCGACATGGTGTTTGGCGACACCGAAAACCCGCTGCCGTTGCAAACCTCTGGCACCGACATGGTGGGCGCGACCGAGCGCGTCGCCCATGTGGCCGACTGCCTGCCGGAGATCTGCACGCTGGACTGCGGCACCATGAACTTTGCCGAGGCTGATTACGTGATGACCAACACGCCCGGCATGCTGCGCGCCATGGGGCAGATGATGACGGATCTGGGCGTGAAGCCGGAGATTGAGGCCTTTGACACCGGCCACCTGTGGTTCGCCAAACAACTGGTCAAGGAAGGCGTGCTGGAACCCAACGCGCTGGTGCAGCTGTGCATGGGGGTGCCCTGGGGCGCGCCGGATGATCTGAACACCTTTATGGCGATGGTCAACAACGTGCCGGACGACTGGACCTTCTCGGCCTTTGCGCTGGGGCGCAACCAGATGGCCTATGTCGCGGCGTCGGTGCTGGCGGGCGGAAATGTGCGGGTCGGACTGGAGGACAACCTGTGGCTGGGCAAGGGCGAGCTGGCCCAGAACTGGCAGCTGGTGGAGCGCGCCGCGGATATCGTGACCAACATGGGCGCGCGGGTGATCGGCCCGGATGAGGTGCGCGAGAAACTGGGTCTGGTGAAGCGCGCACCGGTGGCGAAGTAGGCGGAACTTGTGCCGGTGGCAGGCGTTGCACGTTGGAGCCACTTCCAACCCTGACGTCTTGCCACCGGAGACCAATACAATGACCCACCCAATGATCCGCGCCGTTCTTGCTGTTCCTTTTGCCGTTCTCGGCTTGTCGACGGCCGCTCTGGCGGACGGGTATCGCGATACCGATGTGCCAATGCAGGTAGACACCAGGCTGGATCTCTCGCGCTATCTTGGCAGCTGGTACGAAATTGCCCGATTTCCCAACAGCTTTGAGAAGGGCTGCGAAGGCGTCACGGCGGAATACAGCTCCTTGCCCGATGGGCGCATCAAGGTTGTGAACACCTGCCGCAAAGGGGCGCCGGATGGCCCCGCGGAAAGCGCCGAAGGCGTCGCGCGCGTTATCGCGCCGGGCATGCTGGAGGTGAACTTTGTCTCCTGGTTGCGGTTTCTGCCGTTTACCTGGGGGGATTACTGGGTGCTGGACGTGGACGCGGATTACCAGGTGGCCGTGGTTGGCACCCCATCGGGCAAGCAAGGCTGGATTCTGGCCCGATCCCCCGAAATCAGCGCAGACCAACTGGCCGAGGCAAAATCGGTGCTGCGCGACAATGGCTATGACATCAGGGCTCTGAAAATGGTGCCCCAGAAATGAGGACCTAGGTGAATGACGAAAACGGCAGCAATCATCGGCGGCGGGGTCATCGGCGGCGGCTGGGCCGCGCGGTTCCTGCTCAATGGCTGGGATGTACGGGTGTTCGACCCTGATCCGGAGGCGGAGCGCAAGATCGGCGCGGTGCTGGACAACGCGCGCCGCTCGCTGCCCGGCCTGGGCAATGTGGCGTTGCCCGCCGAGGGGCAGCTGAGCTGGCACGCCACCATCGCCGAGGCTGTCGAGGGTGCGGACTGGGTGCAGGAGAGCGTGCCGGAACGGCTGGAGCTGAAGCAGAACGTCTACGGCGAGCTGCAACAGCACGTCGGGCAGGGTGCGGTGATCGGCTCCTCCACTTCGGGCTACAAGCCGTCGCAGTTACAGGAGGGGTTCACAAACGCCGCGCAGATCGTGGTCGCGCATCCGTTCAATCCGGTCTACCTGATGCCGCTGGTCGAGGTGGTCACCACCGACGCCAACTCGCCCGAGGTGATCGCCGCCGCCAAGGAGATCATCACCGGCATCGGCATGTACCCGCTGCACCTGAAGAAAGAGATCGACGCCCATGTGGCAGATCGCTTCCTCGAGGCGGTGTGGCGCGAGGCGCTGTGGCTGGTCAAGGACGGCATCGCCACCACCGAGGAGATCGACAATGCCATCCGCTACGGCTTTGGCATCCGCTGGGCGCAGATGGGGCTGTTCGAGACCTACCGCGTGGCCGGAGGCGAAGCGGGGATGAAGCATTTCCTGGCGCAGTTCGGCCCCTGCCTCAGCTGGCCCTGGACCAAGCTGATGGATGTGCCCGAGTATAACGACGAATTGGTGGAGCTGATTGCAGGCCAGTCCGACGCGCAGTCAGGTCAGTACTCGATCCGCGAGCTGGAGCGCATCCGCGACGACAACCTGGTTGGCATGATGCGCGCACTGGGTGCCAATAACTGGGGCGCGGGGGCGTTGCAAAACGCCCATGACACCGCCCGCATGGGCGCGGCGGGGCTTGCGCGCAACATGGACGAGGTCGCCGACCTCGCCCAGCCGATCCTGACCCAAAGCCGCGTGGTGCCGCTGGATTGGACCGACTACAATGGCCACATGACCGAGAGCCGTTATCTGGACGCTTTTGCGCAATCCACTGACCGGCTGATGGAGATCATCGGCTGCGATGCTGACTACATCGCCAGTGGCGGCAGCTATTTTACTGCCGAGACCCACATTCGCCACCTCGACGAGGTGCATGCAGGTGATCCGATAGAGGTAAAGACCCGCGTCATCCTTGGGCAAGGTAAGAAGATGCACCTCTGGCATGAGATGTACTCCGGCGACCGCCTGCTGGCGACGGGCGAGCATATGCTGCTGCATGTGGATCTCAAAACCCGCCGTTCCGCCCCGCCGGCGCCGCACATCGAGGCGAATCTGGTGCGGTTGGCTGAGGCGCATGCGGCGCTGCCGGCGCCTGACGGGCTGGGCCGTGCGATTGGCGCCCCGAGATGAGGCCGGAGGGCATGAGCCGGGTACTGATCTCCGCTGGCGGGTCCGGCATTGGCCGGGCGATGGCCGAGGGGTTTGCCGCCGCCGGGCATCAGGTCTGGGTCACGGACATAAACGCGGCCAGCCTTGCGGAATTGCCGACGGGCTGGCGGGGCACCGTGGCAGATGCCGCCGACGAGGCCAGCATGCAGGCGCTGTTTGCCGAAATCGCGGCCGAATGGGGTGGGTTGGATGTGCTCTGCGCCAACGCCGGTATCGCCGGGCCAACCGCGCGGGTGGAGGACATCGCGCTTGCCGACTGGCGCGCCTGTGTCAGCATTAATCTGGAAGGGGCGTTTCTGGCCGCGAAATACGCCGCTCCGCTGATGAAGGCCGCGGGAGCAGGGTCCATCGTGCTGACCTCATCTACCGCGGGGATCTATGGCTACCCCAACCGCGCGCCCTATGCGGCGGCAAAATGGGCGGTGATCGGTTTGATGAAAACCCTGGCGATGGAACTCGGCCCCTTTGGCATCCGCGCCAATGCGATCTGCCCCGGCGCGGTGGAAGGGCCGCGCATGGAAGGCGTGCTGGCACGCGAGGCCGCGGCCAAGGGCATGAGCCGCGATCAGGTCTACGCAGGCTATGCGGCGGGCACCTCGATGGGGCGCTTTGTCGAGGCGCGCGACATTGCCAATATGGCCGTGTTTCTCGGGTCCGATGCGGCGCGGCTGGTGTCGGGGCAGGTGATTGCCGTCGATGGCCACACGGAGAACCCGGACCCGAAAGTGTAACAGGGAGCTTAGCAGTTTGCCGCCCCGGCGGCAGGGCCGGGCGGTAAATCCTAGGAGATCGCCGCCCGCAACGCCCGCAGCCGTCCCGGCAGCTGCCGCGCCGTGATATCCGCCTCCCGCACCAGATTGTCGAAATGGCTGGTAAAGGTGGCGACCCGCTCGCGGTCGCGAAAGGCCAGATAGTGCGTACCGGCGTAGAACACGCACAAGAGCGGTCCGAAAATGGTGATCGGCGAAGAGTACAATCGCTTGGCGTCAAACAGATAGATCCGCAGCCGGGGGTATAGTTGTTCGCACAGGCGTTCGAACTTGGCCAGCTGCTCCAGCCGCACCGCCAGCGGCAGGCCTTCGTAATAGCCGACCCCATGCGCAAAGCTGTCCAGCTCATATAGCGGCATGGCGATCTCATAATCCGAGGGCGACTGCCGCATCCAGGTCAGCCGGTCCTCGGAGGCACCAATCGCCTGATCGGCGGTGCGGCCCAGATGCGGGGCGTATTCCCATTCCAGCAGGGCGCGGGTCTTCAACATATCGGGCAAGGCGGCAGGCACGTGGCGGATCTTGTAGCCGATCGCCTCTTGGTGCCATGCGAAGATCCGCTCATCCACCAGCGCGCGCGGGGCCTCCGACAGGCTGAGGCTTGACGCCAGCAGCTCTGCCGCGCTTTCGGGGCGGTCCGACAGGCTGAGCAGCCAGTCGGCAGAAACCCCCAGCGCCGCTGCGCAGGCGCCCACCACATGGGCATTAGGCAGCCGCGCACCGGCATCGGTCAGCAGTTGCGAGATGGTGGAGCGGTCCACCCCGGTGGCGCGGGCCAGCGCGCTTTGGCTGAGGCCGCTGTCCCGCAGCGCCTTGGCCAGTCGCTGGCGGAACTGGGTGGCACGCATGCGTTTGTCAAGAATATCCGACATCCGTTTTATATTATCACGGACGCTGAATTTTGTTAACTGTATTCGGAATTCTGCACATGCAACCCGTGCGGTACCCTGACCTCCGCTACATGAGGCGGAGGTGCAGGAGGTTGTATGGAAACGCGCAGGCGGTCGGTGGTGAAAGCGCTGCTGTGGAACGGTATCGGGCTGGCGGTGATGACGCTGGCTGGGCTGGCGGTCACTGGCTCCCTGCGGCAGGGCGGTGGCCTGGCGTTGCTGAATACCGGCATCGGCATTGCTGCCTATCTGATCTACGAGCGCGCCTGGGCACGGGTGACGTGGGGCCGCTCCGATGATTGAGCCGGGCCGGAACAGCTGCATTGATCCTGTCACTGGGGGCGAAAGTGGCCATCTGCCGCGCGGGGTGGAGTGGGGCACGCTGGCGCTGATCCTGGGCTGTTACGTCGGCTGGTTGGCGGTGTTGTGGCTGTTGTCTGGCGCCAGCCCCACGGTGGCAGTGCTGGCGCTGGGCGGGCTGGCAACGCTGCATTCGTCGCTGAGCCATGAGGCGTTGCACGGCCACCCGTTCCGCCGCCGCTGGCTGAACGAAGCGCTGGTGTTTCTACCGCTGAGCCTCGCGGTGCCCTATGGCCGCTTTCGCGATACCCATCTGGCGTACCACCAGGACGAGCGGCTGACCGACCCCTATGACGACCCGGAAAGCAGTTTTCAGGATCCGCAGGTCTGGGCCGGGCTGCCCGGCTGGCGGCGGCAGCTGCTGCGGGCCAACAACACGTTGCTTGGTCGGATGCTGATCGGGCCGCTGCTGGGCCAGGCCAGCTTCATGGCGGCCGAGTGGCGGCTGATCCGGGCCGGCCAGCCGGGTGTGCTGCGTGATTGGCTGTTGCACGGGGTCGGCCTGACCATGGTGCTGGGGCTGGTCTGGGTCTCGCCCGCGCCGTTGTGGCAGGCGGTGCTGGGCGCCTATCTGGGTCTTGCGCTGCTGAAGATTCGCACCTTTCTGGAGCACCGCGCCCATGAAACCGTGCCGGGCCGCTGCGTGCTGATCGAGGACCGCGGACCGCTGGCCTTTCTGTTCCTGAACAACAATCTGCACCTGGTGCACCATCAGCACCCCGGCGTGCCTTGGTATGCGCTGCCACGGCTCTACCATGCGCAGCGGCGGCGTTTCCTGCGGGCCAATGGCGGCTATGTCTACCGCAGCTACGCGCAGGTGTTCCGCAGCTTCCTGCTGCGCACCAAGGATCCGGTGCCGCATCCGCTCTGGCGGCAGCAGGGATAATCCCGCATAAGCGGGTGCATGATTGCCTGGATACCCGTCTCGATTGCTGCCGCTGCGTTTCAGGCGGTGCGGTTCATGCTGCAGAAAGTGCTCAGCAGCGTCACCCTGTCGCCGGGCGGTGCCACGTTTGCGCGCTTTGTCTATTCGGCGCCCTTCATCCTGGCCGGGCTGGCGACCTATCTCGCGATCAGCGGCGCAGCTCTGCCTGCTTTGGGGGCGCGGTTCTGGCTGTTTGCCACCATCGGCGGCACGGCGCAGATCCTGGCGACGGTCTGCGTGGTGGCCTTGTTCAAACAGCGCAATTTCGCGGTCGGCATTACCTTCAAGAATACCGAGCTGATCCAGACCGCCATTGTCGGGCTGCTGGTGCTGGGGGACCCGGTCAGCCTGTGGGGCTGGGTGGCGATCGTGATCGGGTTGACCGCAGTGTTGGTCCTGTCACGCGCGCCAAATGCTGCTGGCCCCTGGTGGCGGCACCTGAGCAACCGCGCCGCGCTGCTGGGGCTGGGCTCGGGCGTGCTGTTTGCTTTTTCTGCCGTCAGCTATCGTGGCGCGTCGTTGCAGATGCCGGGTTTGGAGCCTGCCTTTCGCGCCGCGGTGACGCTGGCGGCGGTGGTTAGCTTGCAGACCCTGCTGATGGCCGCCTGGCTGGCCCTGCGCGAGCCGGGCGAGATCGCCCGTGTCTGGGCCGCGCGGCGGGTGGCGGTCTGGGTTGGGCTGACCAGCATGGCGGGCTCGTACTGCTGGTTCTGGGCCTTCACTTTGCAGAACGCGGCCTATGTCAAGGCGGTGGGGCAAGTGGAGCTGCTGTTGTCGCTGCTGGCGTCGGTGCTGTTCTTCCGGGAAACCGTCACCCGGCGTGAGTTGTTGGGCATGGCACTTCTGGTGCTGTCGATCCTGGCGTTGATGCTGGCGATCTGACAGCGATGACCTGCACCGGGGGGGGGCGACAGGGGCGACTGGGACCTCGGTAAACCCTAGCCCTCCATCGGCATTGGATAGCCTTTGAGACGCAGGAACAGGCTCGCCTCGTCCCGGTTCTGAAAGAACGGCACGCTGCCGGGTGGCTCCGCGTCGCGGATGCGGGCGGTGACCTCGGCCAGAACCACCTCGGTGATAAAGGGCAGATCAAAGCTGCGCACCTTGCTAAGCGGGATCCATTGCAAGTGCGACAGCTCATCCGAAGCGCGCGAGAAATCATCCAGTTCGCCGCAGATCTGATCCGCATCGACAAGGAAGAACCGCGCATCGAACCGGCGCGGCCGACCGGGCGGGGTCAGGGCGCGAAACACGAACTGCATGGCCCGCGCCGAGGGCAGATGACCGGTGGCGGCAAAGCTTTGCCAATCCGACGGCACAGGGCCCGGCCAGTCGCCCGGCTCGCCCAGAATAAGACCGGTTTCCTCCCACAGCTCGCGTGCGGCGGCCACGGCCAGCGCATGCTGCACATCGTCCGATACACGGTCATTCAGCCGCGCGCGACACAGCGGCGGCAGCGGCGCGGCCAGCGGCACGTCGGTATCTGCCGGATCGACCGCACCGCCGGGAAAGACGAACTTGTTGGGCATGAAGGCGGCCTGGGCCCCGCGCTGGCCCATCAGCACCTGCGGGTCCGTGCCCATGCGCTCGCGCACAGCAATTACCGTAGCGGCATTTCGGATTGCGGTCTTGTCGGTGGTGGTCAGGCCGGAATGGTCGCGGTCGGTCATGTCTGTATCTGCTTTCTTTCTGCCGGACGGCAGCGGGATGCTCTTGCCTTGGCGCGGACGGTAGCGCGAAGCGCCGTGCCAGCCAATCGCGAAATCTGAGCGCCGGTTGCCGCGCGCGGTTGGGCGGTGGCCCGGGGTCGATTTTGCGCAGTGGTGAAGAAAATGCAAATGATCGCGACGGAATGGCGATGCTGCCGCGTTTCTTTTAGGCATCGGGCAGCACGGAGCTGCCGAATGGACAAGGAAGAGATGACATGAAACACAGCAAGTTCATCGCCGCGATCGTCGCCGCCGCCTGCATCACCGCCTCCGGCGCGGCTCTGGCCAAGGGTGGCGATCATCACGGGCCCAGGATGTCCTTTGAGGAACTTGATGCGGATGGCAGCGGCGAGGTCACCCAGGCCGAGCTGGAGGCCCACAAGCAGGCCCGCTTTGCGAAGGTGGATGCGGATGGGGATGGCGTCCTGTCGATGGAAGAGCTGCAGGCACAGGCGCAGGCCAGCGCGAACGAGCGCGCCACGCGGATGCTGGAACGCTTTGACAAGAACGGCGATGGCGGGTTGAGTGAAGACGAGCTGCCCAAACCGCGCCATGGCGGCCGGATGTTCGAACGCATGGACAGTGACGACAGCGGCGGCATCTCGAAGGCGGAATTCGAGGAAGCCCGGAAGCATCGTGGCGGCAAGCATCGTCGCGGGCCGGGTGCAGATGGGGCCAAAACGGAGCAAAACTGATCTCTGACCAGTGCTGGATAAAGCGCAAATATTGCGGCGCCGGGCCCCATACGGGGGTCCGGCAGCCATGAGCAAGGCGGAGGCGGCGGGAGAAATCCCGGATGATGCGCTGCTACGGCTCTATGCCAACGGCGACAGCCGGGCCGCGGCGGAGCTGACCGCGCGCCTGGCACCGCGGGTGTTCGGCGTCGCGATGCGGGTGATGAACAGCCATGCCGAGGCCGAGGACGTCACCCAGGAGGCGATGCTGCGGCTGTGGAAGATGGCGCCGGACTGGCAGCCCGGCACGGCACAGATCTCGACCTGGCTTTACCGCGTGGCGATGAACCTCTGTATCGACCGCAAGCGGCGCGCCCGCGGTGGCTATGTGGATCTGGATGCGGTGCCGGAGCCTCCGGACCCGGGGCGCTCTGCGGCGGAACAGATGCAGGAGGGCGCGCGGCAGGATGCGTTGCAGGCGGCGCTCATGCAGCTGCCGGAACGACAGCGGCAGGCAGTGGTCCTGCGGCACCTGGAGGAACTCTCCAACCCGGAGATCGCCGCCATTATGGACATCACCGTCGAGGCGGTTGAAAGTTTGACCGCGCGCGGAAAACGGGCGCTTGCGAGGGCATTGGCCGGGCGGCGCGAAGAATTGGGGTATGACGATGGCTGACATGGACAAGACTGGGCCGCAGGCTGACGGCCTCGATGACCGGGCGGATCTGGCGGATCTGGACAATCTGTTCGCTGCTGCACGCGGTGCCCGCCCCGCACTGCCCGCGCATCTGAGCGCGGCCATCCTGGCGGATGCGGCGGCGCAGCAGCCCGGCTGCCAGCCGGGCGAAGCCGACCGGATCAAAAGGCCTGCCCGTTGGCGGCAGCTGTTGAACGCGCTGGGCGGCTGGCCGGCGGTTGGCGGGCTGGCGATGGCCAGCGCCACCGGCCTGTGGCTGGGGCTGGCGCCGCCCTCCTTTGTGCCCGATCCGGTGGCGCTGGCGGGGTTGGACGCAGATAGCGAGACGATGCCATTTGACAGTTACGACATGGCCATGGTGCTGAGCGAGGATTTGCAATGAGCGAACGAGATAGCCGCCGGGGATCGGATGGCACAAGCGGAATGCGCCGCTGGTTGAAACTGTTGTTGGCGGGATCGCTGGCGCTGAACCTGGCGGTGATCGGCCTGGCGGCGGGCTCGGCCTGGCGTCATGTTGGCAAGGACAAGCAGTGGCGGCGCCCGCCCGAGGTCGGGGCGATGCTCTTCCGCGAGCTGGACCGGGACACCCGCAAGCTGCTGCGGCAAGACGCGAGCGGCGCGCACGGCAGTTATGCCCAGCGGCGCCAGGCCGAGGCCGAGCAGGTGATCGCGGCGCTGCGCAGCACAGGTTTCGACGCAGACGCGCTGTTGGCGGAGCTGCAACAGCAGTCCGAGGCGCGGCATGACTTTCACCTCAAGGTGCAGCGGGCCTGGGTGCGCAAGGTGGCTGCAATGACACCCGCGCAGCGGCTGGCGTTTGCTGACCGCATGGAAGAGCGGATCACCCGCGGCGCGGACAAGCGGCGGTAACCGCTGCGCGGGAAGGCTCCGCCCGCCGACCAATGCGACCTGCCGGTGCGGAGAGGGGCAGACGCGGTCCCGACCGGTCCCGCGGTCAGCGGCGCGCTTGCGCCACGCCGTGGCGGTAATTTTATTGCCAGTTACGCCAATCTTGTGAAAGGATCATATAACGGCCCGCGCGGCCGCCGGTACGGAGAGGGATGCTCCGTCGCCACTCAACCAACCGGAGGAGCGCAGACGTGCCCACATATGACAACACTTCGGCGTCTTTGGAAGCCGTGCAGGCCATCGCCGATAGAGAGGATCTCGATCCGAAGGACAAGCTGAGGGACCTGCTGGCCCTTGGGAACAGCTGGTTCCAGACGGCTTCGGGGTTGGTGAGCATGGTCAAGGACGGCCGCTACATTGTCATGCACTGTGTTTCGGAAGAAGCAGAGGTCGAAACCGGAACCGAGTTCGCGCTTGAAGACACCTATTGCAGTCACACGCTCAAGGCCGCTGAGCCGGTGGCCTTTCATCGGGCGGGAACCTCGGAGATTTCCGGACACCCATGTTACGACATGTTTCAGCTGGAAACCTATGTCGGCGCTCCGGTCGTGATTGACGGAGCGACATGGGGAACGGTGAATTTTACCGCCATCGAGCCCCGCGCGCCGTTTGAGGCGCAGGATCTCAAGCTCATGGCGCAGCTCAGCGCCGCGGTGGGGCGGGCCCTGGCTGACGCGGGTCAGGCGGGCTCGGGTTAGGCGGCCTGAGTGCAGCCCGGCGGCAGTGTAACCTGGTTACGGCCCGCGTTCTTGGCGTTGTAGAGCGCCTGGTCGGCTTGTTCGATCAGGGTTGTGGCGCTGATGTCTTGGCCGCCGCCGCCCATCACTGCGCCGATGCTGATGGTAATCCGGACCGGTTGCGCAGCGCCGGGCACCTCGAACGGGGTGCTGTTGATCGCGTTGCACAGCGCGATGGCGGCCAGTCCCGCTTCGGCCTCATCGGCGCCGGGCAGAACGGCCATGAATTCTTCGCCGCCGACGCGCGCCAGCAGATCTGCCGGGCGCAGCACCGCCTGCATGCGGCGAGCGGCCTCGATCAGCACCGCGTCACCGGCCGGGTGGCCATAGAGATCGTTGATCCGCTTGAAATGATCGAGATCGGCCAGCATCACGGCAAACTTCTCGCCGCTGGCGGCAGCGGACTGGGCGGTGCGGTCCAGGAACGGGCGCGCATAGCGGCGGTTGTGCAAGCCCGTCATCGGATCCTGCACGGCGGCGCGAAGCCCGTTGCGGACGCTGTCGCGCATCCGGTCCTGCCGAATTTTCTGTTGCAATTGCGCGGCCAGTCGCAGGTCCAATTCCGCCACGTCGAACCCGTTTGGCAGCACATCATGGGCACCGCGGTCCAGCGCCTCGGCGGCCAGTTCGGCGTCGGCGGGAGTCGGCACCGCGATCACCACCGACTTGCGGGTGGCGGCGCGGGCGCGCAGATCGGCCAGCAGCCGGAGACCTGCGGCGGCGGAGGTTTGGTTCAGCTCGATGATGATGGCGTCCGCCACCGGGGCCTGCATCAAGCCCTGAATGTCGCTGATCGCATGGGTGCGCAGGCTGTAGGGCAGCTGCCCCGCCAACCGGTCACGCCAGGCCATCGCCGCACGCGGGTCCTGCGCCACAAGGGCCACCGTTGCATGACGCAGGTCCTCGACATTGCAGCGGTCGCTGAGCGGCAGCATGAAGCCATGCGAGGCGTCGCGTTGCAGGTTCAGCTCTTCAGAGGCGGAACGGCTGCGCAGCAGGCTGCGGATGCGGGCCTGCAGGATCACGTCGTTCACCGGTTGTTGCAGCACGTCGTCAATGCCGCTGGCCAATGCTGCCAGCCGGGCCTGCGGCCCTTCGCGGTCGCTGACGGCGATCAACGGAAGGTCGGCAAGGGTTTCGTCGCCAGCCAGCTCACGCTTGACGTCGGCGGCGGTGCCGTCCGGCAGGGTCATGGCGGACAGCACCAGATCAGGGCAATGCTGGCGGATGGCGGGCAGGACTTCGGCGACACTGCCGGCCTGGACAACATCGTAGTAGGCGGTCGCCAGCTGCACCTTCAGCATGATGCGGTTGGTGGAGACGCCGTCAATGACCAGGATCGTACCTTGCACGCGGTATCCTTTCGCCCCTTGCAAATCCTATGTCTGGAAGTTTTGCTGAGACAGGTTAAGAAACCCTTTCGTATTTTTACTAAATTGGCCGCAATGCGGCGTGAAAGTGGGGCAAAAGTGGAGAATATGCGGTTTTCCGCTGACGCGGCAGAGACGCTGGCGTTGAAGGTGCTGGGGTGGCTGGCCAGCAATGATGAGCTGCTGCCGGTGTTTCTGGGCGCCACGGGCGCCAGCGAGTCGGATCTTCGGGCGCGGGCGGCTGAGCCGGAGTTCTTGGGCTCGGTGCTCGATTTCTTAACGATGGACGACAACTGGGTGATGCAGTTCTGTGATGGGGCCGGGCTGCCCTATGAGGCGCCGATGCTGGCGCGGATGGCGCTGCCGGGCGGTGCGCAGGTCAGCTGGACCTGATAGGCTCGCGGGCGAATCCGGCGCAGAGCAGTAAAGGACCGACAATGCCCGTAGATGCCCTCTTGTTCGACAAGGACGGAACCCTGTTCGATTTCGCCGCTACCTGGAACGGTTGGGCTGCGACGGTGCTGGACCGGCTCTCCGGCGCCAGCGCCGAGCGGCTGCGGATGATGGCGGGCGCGATCAGCTATGATCTGGAACGACAGGCCTTCAACCCCGACAGCCTGGTGATCGCGGGCACTAATGACGAGGTGGCCGAGGTGCTGGCGCCGTTTGTCGACGATATGGATGCGGAAGCGCTGGCTGCCTACCTTGCGGACAGCGCCGCCGCGGCCGAGCTGGCCCCGGCCGTGCCACTGGCGGAGTTCCTGGATGGGCTGCGTGCGCGCGGGCTGATGCTGGGGGTGATGACCAACGACGCCGAGGTCTCGGCCATCAGCCAGCTGCAGCGCGCAGGGGTGCTGGACCGGTTCGCCTTTGTGGCGGGCTGCGACAGCGGCCATGGGGCCAAGCCGGACCCCGCGCCGCTGCTGGCCTTCTGCGCGGCCACGGGGGCTGCGCCTGCGCGCACCGCAATGGTGGGCGACAGCCTGCATGACCTGGCGGCCGGTGCGGCGGCGGGCATGCAGCGGATCGGGGTGCTGACCGGCATGGCCCCGCGCGAGGAGCTGGTCCCGCATGCGGATGTGGTGCTGCCCCACATCGGCCATATCCCGGACTGGCTGGATCGCTGAACATCCGTTGACCGTCTGAGACGGCGCGGCGCGATGCCTGGAGCTGATCCCGGGTCAGGCAACGCGGTGGCGCGCCTGGTACTGGGCAGATATGTCTAGAAAACTCCGAAACCGCCGCGCGCTGATGCAAAAACGACAGAACGTGTCGGGATTGGACTGGTCGGGGGTGCCGGGACTGGCACTGTAGGGCTATCGGCAGAGGGGGCCGGGCCCCGGAAAGGAAGCTGTTATGGCAGACGCGGCGGCGGGCGATGGGGGCGACAGGCGCCAAGGCACTGGGCAAGCTGGTCGCCCGGCGGGACGGCCAACCGGGCGGCGCGCAGGCGGCCGGGCCGGCGCTGCGGCGCGTCGCGGCAGCGCGGTGCTGGAGCAGATGCCCTGGCAGATCCCCGTCAACATCGATTCCCCAATCGAACCGCTGAGCGCGGAGGCTGTGCAGGCCATCCACGAGGGCGCCATGCGGATCCTGGAAGAGATCGGCGTGAAATTCCTGAACCCCGAGGCGCTGGCGATCTTTCGCGAGGCGGGCATGCGGGTCGAGGGCGAGCTGGTGCGCATGGACCGCGATTTCGTGATGGAGATGCTGGCCAAGGCACCGAGCCAGTTCTCGATCACACCGCGCAACCCGGATCGGAAGATCCCGCTTGGCGGCAATCATATCCTGTTTGGCAACGTCTCCTCGCCGCCGAGCTACTGGGACATGGCGTTGAACCGCAAGGTGTCGGGTAGCCGCGACCATTGCCGCAACCTGCTGAAGCTGACCCAGTATTTCAACTGCATCCACTTTGCGGGCGGCTACCCGGTGGAGCCGGTGGACATCCACGCCTCGGTCCGGCACCTGGATGTGCTCTATGACAAGCTGACGCTGACCGACAAGGTGATGCACGCCTATTCGCTGGGCAAGGAACGGGTCGAGGACGTGATGGAGATGGTCCGCATCGCGGGCGGGCTCAGCCACGAGGAGTTCGAGGCGCGCCCGCACATGTACACCAATATCAACTCCACCTCGCCGTTGAAGCATGACCACCCGATGATCGACGGCTGTCTGCGGCTGGCGCGGCGCGGCCAGGCGATCGTGGTGTCGCCCTTCACGCTGGCAGGGGCGATGGCGCCGGTTACCCTTGCAGGGGCAGTGGCGCAGTCGCTGGCTGAAAGCCTGTGCGCGATCGCCCTGTTTCAATACGTCCGCCCCGGCACACCCTGTGTGATCGGCACGTTCACGTCCAACGTCGACATGAAATCCGGTGCCCCGGCTTTTGGCACCCCGGAATACATGCGCGCGACCCAGATGACGGGGCAGATGGCGCGGTTCTACGGGATGCCGCTGCGGTCCTCCGGGGCTTGCGCCGCCAATGTGCCGGACGGGCAGGCGGTGTGGGAGACCTCCAATTCGCTGTGGGCAGCGGTGCAGTCGGGGACCAATATGGTCTACCATGCGGCTGGCTGGCTGGAGGGCGGCTTGATCGCCAGCCCCGAGAAATTCATCATGGATTGCGAGATCCTGCAGCAGATCCAGCGCTACATGCAGCCCCAGCTGACGGCCACAACACCGCAGGACATTGCACTGGAGGCAATCCGCGATGTCGGCCACGAGGGCCATTTCTTTGGCATCCAACACACCCAGGACCGCTACGCCGAGGCGTTCTATCAACCCATCTTGAGCGACTGGCGCAACTACGAGGCCTGGGAGCAGGCGGGGGGAATCTGGACCGCAGAGCGCGCGCATGGTCTGTTTCAACAGATCATCGCCAGCTTTGAGCCGCCACCAATGGACGAGGCCATCCGCGACGAGCTGGCAGAGTTCGTGACCCGCCGCAAAACCGAGGGCGGCGCGCCGACCGATTTCTGATCTCGCCCCGTCGGCGGCGGTCCCAGCAGGGTTTTGGCAGCGTAGGCGTAGTGGGGCATCTGTTTGACCCACAAGAGAAAATCCGCTGATCTGCCCGCCACTGGGCACCGCACGCTTGTCGCGGCGCGGCAGGCAGTTCAAAAAGGCGACGGCGGCTCAGCGGTCGCCGGGACGGCACGCCCGCAGCGTATTCTGGCAAGAAAAATTGATTGGCCTGCGCGTCTGCTGGAGGTCTACGATGGTTCTGCGCAGGCGTCCCACCGGCGCGCGGGGGTAGCAAGAAAATGCAGGGTACGTACAAATGGGCGATGACGTGGCGCAGTCAGGCACAGTCGGCCGGGCAATGCGGATTTGTTGGGGCTTTCTTAACCGGAAGGCTGCAA
Organism: Leisingera sp. SA32; assembly: GCF_056033425.1. Lineage (NCBI taxonomy): Bacteria > Pseudomonadati > Pseudomonadota > Alphaproteobacteria > Rhodobacterales > Roseobacteraceae > Leisingera > Leisingera sp. SA32. The sequence continues at coordinate 351,587 of NZ_JBVYHB010000003.1, forward strand.
GACTGGGGCATAGGCAAAGAGAGGCCATTGCATGCACGGTCTGATCAATAGGGCGATTCAGGCATTTGTGACGACCACCTACGGCAAGCCGCGGTGGGAGAAGGTCATGGAAGAAGCCGAACTCGGGTTCACCGAGTTCGAGGCGATGCTTGTGTATTCCGAAGACCAGTCCAGTCGCATGTTGGCAGCGATGGAAAAGGTGCTGGCGCGGCCCTTGCCAGAAATCCTTGAGGACATGGGCACATTCCTGGTCTCCAACCCGCAGGTTGAGGCGCTGCGCAGGTTGTTGCGATTCGGCGGTGTCGATTACGTCGAGTTCCTGCACTCGCTGGATGATCTGCCCGACCGTGCCCGTCTGGCGGTGTCGGACCTGCATCTTCCGGCGCTGGAGCTGGTGGAGCAGGCGCCGGAACAGTTCGAGCTGATCTGCCAGCCCGGCCTGCCCGGCTACGGCCATGTGCTGATGGGGGTTCTGCGGGCGATGGCGGATGATTACGGTGACCTGGTGTTTCTCGACCACAGCGGCCGCCATGGCGGCGCCGAGGTGATCTCGATCACTCTGGTGGTGACCAAATTCGCCGAAGGGCGCGAGTTTGATCTGGGGGCGCATTCTCTATGATGACATTTGAGCAGCTGACGCAGATGGCCGGGATCATCTGCCCGATGTACGTCATCGTCGATGGCAAGGGGCGCATTGTCTCTGCCGGGCCGACGCTGAAGAAATTGCGCCCGGGGCTGACGTGGGAAGGGCGGCGTTTTTTCCGCCTGTTTGATCTGTCGCGCCCGCGCTCCGTGCGCTCGGTCGAGGATCTGCAGCGCACCGCCGGCAGCAAGCTGCATTTGCAGTTCCGCGACGCGCCGCAAACCGGGCTGAAGGGCGTCTGCACACCGCTGCCGGACGGGCAGGGGGGATTCATCAACCTGTCGTTCGGCATCTCGGTGCTGGAGGCGGTGCGCGACTACGACCTGACCAGCGCCGATTTTTCACCCACCGATCTGACCATCGAGATGCTCTACCTGGTGGAGGCAAAATCCGCCGCGATGGAGGCGTCGCGCCAGCTGAACACCCGGCTCCAGGGGGCGATGATCGCGGCCGAAGAGCAGGCGTTTACCGACACGCTGACCGGTCTGAAAAACCGTCGGGCGATGGACCATGTGCTGGGGCGGCTGATCAACAGCGGCCGCGAGTTTGCGCTGATGCATCTGGATCTGGATTTCTTCAAGCAGGTGAACGACACCTATGGCCATGCCGCCGGCGACGCGGTGCTGCAACACGCGGCCCGCATCATGGTGGATTGTACCCGCCAGTCAGACACGGTTGCGCGGGTTGGTGGCGACGAATTTGTAATGATACTCGAAGGGGTCCTGGACCAGTCCCGGCTGGCGTCCATCGCCAAGCGCCTGATCGCGCAGCTGGAGGAACCGGTGGCCTATGGTGGCCATCTGTGCCGGATTTCCGCAAGCGCGGGCACCACCCTGTCCACCTGGCAGGCGCAACCGGACGCGGCGGAGCTGTTGAACCAGGCGGATCTGGCGCTGTACGCGGCTAAGCGGGCCGGGCGGGCGCAGCACTGCTTTTACCGCGAGGGGCTGGAAAAGGAAGAGGCGACTGCGGCCTCCGTACAAGAACCCTCGCTGGCGTCGCCCGGCTCTGCCCCGGCGGCGAAATAACGGCGGCTGCCTAGGGTCGTCAGGCCATCGGGTCGGCGTGAGGCGCGGCGACTGTCCGCGCTACGCCCGCGTGGCTTCTCCCAGGAAAAATCAGAGCGTTTCGGCCTGTGTAGTGGCTTTTGTCTCTGCGCGCGGCACTCGCGATGCGGTGTGACCGCACCGGCTCGACCGTGGCTGGCGCCAACATGGATCAGGAGCTGCAACCGGACGCGCGCCGCCGAAATGGGGCGGCGATATCTAGCGCACATCAAAGCGTCGTGATCATCTGTGTGGTGGGGGGAAGTGGCAGCCCGTAGGGGAATCGAACCCCTCTTTCCAGGTTGAAAACCTGGCGTCCTAACCGATAGACGAACGGGCCACTCTGTCTGTGAGGGGTGTTTACTGATTGCGCCCGATGGGCGCAAGAGGATTTTTTGCTTCGACACAAAGTTTTTGCAGCGGCCTGTTCCCTGAAGTAACGGTATGAAAACGCTCCGAAAAAACACGCATTCACAGTGCGGTTCAGTGCATGTTTTCGAAGGGAAAAGTGGCAGCCCGTAGGGGAATCGAACCCCTCTTTCCAGGTTGAAAACCTGGCGTCCTAACCGATAGACGAACGGGCCACTCTGTGCGTGAGCGGGTGTTTAGTGGCAACCGCTCATGGTCGCAAGGGGAAAAATACGGATTTGTGAAATTTCTTGGTCTCAGCAGTCAACTCTTTGATATTTCACGCTTCTGCCGCATCCTCGAGCCTGAGCTGCGCGCTTTGGCGCCCCCCCCAGGTGTTGACCTCCAGCCGCCCGGCAAAGTGAAACCGCGCGCCGCCATGGTCCAGCAGCCGCGGGCCAAGCGCGGTGTCAAAGGCCCCAAAGCAGATCGCATCCACACCGCCGCCCATACCGTCGCTCAACGACAGTTTCAGGTGGCTTTCGCCCACGCGTTTGGCAAAACGCACCTGAAGATCCGGCAGGGCATATCGCGGCGCCGGGGCCCCGGCGCCATAGGGGCCCGCCTGTTCGATCTGTTCGATCAGCTCGACGGTTGCGGCACCGGGCATCAGGGCCCCGTCCAGCTTCAGGTCGGCGGGACCGCCCTGGCCTGCGCCTTGTTTCTCCAGCAGCTCGCTTAGCCGCGCCATTGCCGGTTCCAGCTGGTCGCGCATCACCGTAAGCCCCGCCGCCATCTTGTGACCGCCGCCCTTGACCAGCAACCCTTCGGCCGCCAACCGCTGGATCGAGGCGCCAAGGTCGACGCCGGAAACAGACCGCCCCGAGCCTTTGCCCTCCTCGCCGTCAAAGCCGATGACAATGGCGGGGCGGTTGGCGGCCTCCTTGAGGCGGGAGGCGACGATGCCGACCACGCCGGGGTGCCAGCCCTCTCCGGCGGCCCAGACCAGTGGCGCGTCCAACCCGCGCTCCTCGGCCTGCTCAAAGGCGGCGGCGCGGACGGCGTTTTCAATGTCGCGGCGTTCGGTGTTCAGCTCGTCCAGCCGTTCGGCCAGGGCGGCGGCCTCATGCGGGTTGTCGGTGGACAACAGCCGCGCACCCAGATCCGCCTTGCCGATGCGCCCGCCGGCGTTGACCCTCGGCCCCAGCAGAAAGCCCAGGTGATAGGTCGAAGGGGCCGAATCCATGCGGCTGACATCGGACAGCGCCACCAGGCCAGGACGGCGGCGCGCGCCCATCACCTTGAGCCCCTGGCGCACCAGCGCGCGGTTGGCGCCAATCAGCGGCGCCACATCCGCCACCGTGGCCAGCGCCACCAGATCCAGCAGCGCCATCAGGTTTGGCCCTTTGGCCCCGGCCTCGCGCAGCTGGCGGCCCGCCTCGACCAGCATCAGGAACACCACGCCAGCCGCGCAGAAATAGCCCAGATCGCCGTCCTCGTCCTGCCGGTTGGGGTTCACCACCGCCACGCAGTCGGGCAGGGTCTCGCCGCCCAGATGGTGGTCCAGCACGATGACATCCGCGCCTTTCGCCGCCGCAATCGGCTCATGGCTGAGGGTGCCGCAGTCGACGCAGATGATCAGGTCATGCGCCGCCGCCAACTGCTGCATGGCGGGCACGTTGGGGCCATAGCCCTCGTCGATGCGGTCGGGGATGTAAAGCGTCGCCTCCAGCCCCATCTGCCGCAGCCAGACCAGCAAAAGCGCGGCCGAACTGCCGCCATCGACGTCGTAATCGGCAAAGACCGCAATGCGCTCCTTGCGGTGGACCGCGGCCAGGAACCGGATTGCGGCCGTTTCCATGTCCTTCATCTCGCGCGGGTCGGGCAGCAGCTCTTTCAGCTTGGGCTCCAGAAACCCCTTGGCCTCCATCGAAGGCACGCCGCGCCGCGCCAGCACCTGGCAGACAGAGCGGGGCAGGCCGGTCTGCTGCGCCATCATCTCCGACGCGCGGTCCACCTCAATACCCGGTCCGACCCAGCGCCGCCCGCTCAGCGATTGCTCAACACCCAGAAAGCTCATCATCCGTCCCCATCTGCCCCAAGGCGCAAAGGCCGGACCCATACGGATCCGGCCCTTCATCTTTCCACAAATACGCCCGCCGGAGGCCGCGGCGCAAGCCGCGTTCTGGCGTTGCGGTTCAGCCCTGGTGCGGCGCCAGCGGCGTGCGGTAGGACATGCGCCGGACGGAACCGGTTTTCGACCGCATCAGCAGCGTGGTGGTTTCGACCCAGCCGGGGGTGCGCTTGATCGAGGGCAGCAGCGAGCCGCCGGTAACGCCGGTGGCGGCGAAGATCACGTCCTGGGTGACCATCTCATCGCGGGCGTAGATGCGGTCCAGATCGGTGATGCCGGCCTTGGCAGCGCGGCCCTTTTCGTCGTCGTTGCGGAACAGCAGGCGACCAAAGATCTGCCCGCCCATGCATTTCAGTGCAGCCGCGGCCAGCACGCCTTCCGGCGCGCCGCCCTGGCCCATGTACATATCGATGCCGGTGATTTCGCTCTCGGCGCAGTGCATCACACCGGCCACGTCCCCATCGGTGATCAGGCGGATCGCGGCACCGGTCTCGCGGACCTCGGCGATCATCGCCTCGTGGCGGGGGCGCTCCAGAATGCAGACGGTGATGTCGGAGGGCGCGCAGCCCTTGGCTTTTGCCAGTGCCTCAACCCGTTCGCGCGGGGACATCTCCAGCGACACCACGCCCTCGGGGTAGCCGGGGCCGATGGCCAGCTTGTCCATGTAGGTGTCCGGCGCGTGCAGCATGGAGCCGCGCGGGCCCATGGCGATGACGGTCAGCGCGTTGGGCATGTCCTTGGCGGTCAGCGTGGTGCCTTCCAGCGGGTCCAGCGCGATGTCGACGCCGGGGCCATTGCCGGTGCCGACTTCCTCGCCGATGTAGAGCATCGGCGCTTCGTCGCGCTCACCTTCGCCGATCACCACCACGCCGGCAATGTCCAGCAGGTTCAGCTGCTCGCGCATGGCGTTCACGGCGGCCTGGTCGGCGGCCTTTTCGTCGCCGCGACCAATCAGAGAGGCCGAGGCCAGCGCGGCCTGTTCTGCGACACGGGCCAGGCCCAGCGACAGCATACGGTCATGAAAGGGCGCGTCAGAGGTGTTCGAGGTCATACCGGAAATCCTGTCTCAACGGGAATGAATTGAAAGGGCGTTGCATGCCGAATAGCGCGGGGCGGGGGCCGCTCGCAAGGGGCGATAGCGCCAGCGGCGGCGGGAAACCACCGCCGCGGCGCTTAAAATCGGGTTTTGCCGACAGTTTCGGCGACTCAGACCTCTTCGATGCGCAGCGCAACGGGGGAGCCGTCGACCACATCGGTGGCGGTCAGCCCCTCCAGCGCGATGTCCAGCGCGGCGCGGGTGCACTTGTGGGTGACGATCAGCACCGGTGCCACCGGCGCCGAGTGGCCGTATTGGCGCATCCGGTCGATCGACACGCCGGCCTCTCCCAGCACCGAGGCGACCTTGGCCAGCGCGCCGGGTTTGTCCAGCAGGGTCATGCGCAGGTAGAAGGCAGCGGGCAGGCCGGTCTGGGCGGCGGGCAGTTCTGACAGGGTGGCAGCGGGCTGGCCAAAGGTGGCAATCCGCAGGCCGCGGGCCAGGTCCAGGACGTCGCCCATCACCGCGCTGGCCGTCGGGCCTTCACCGGCACCGGGGCCGCGCAGCACCACCTGTTCAATCGAGTCGCCCTCGATCACCACCATGTTGGTGCCGCCCTCCAGCTGCCCAAGCGGCGAGGCGGCGGGCACCAGGCAGGGGGACATGCGCTGCTCCAGCCCGCGGGCGGTGCGCTGCGCCACGCCCAGCAGTTTGATGCGGTAGCCCATGTCGGCAGCGGCCTGGATGTCCTCCAGCTGGATGCGCTGAATGCCCTCCAGTTGCACGTTGTCGAAATCCGGACGGGTGCCGAATGCGATCGAGGCCAGCAGCGCCAGCTTGTGACCCGCATCGATGCCGCCCACGTCCAGGTTCGGGTCGGCCTCCAGATAGCCAAGACGGCCGCATTCTTCGAACAGGGCGTTGTAGCCCTGGCCGGTGGCCTGCATCTGCGTCAGGATGAAGTTGCAGGTGCCATTCATCACCCCCATCACGCGGGTGATCTCGTTGCCTGCCAGACCTTCGGTCAGCGATTTGATGACAGGGATCCCGCCCGCCACGGCGGCCTCAAAGCGGATCACCTTGCCTGCGGCCTCGGCCTGTTCGGCCAGCGCCTGACCATGGATCGCCAGCAGCGCCTTGTTGGCGGTGACCACGTCCTTGCCCGCAGCCAGGGCGGCCTCCGTTGCGGCCTTGGCTGCGCCTTCATGGCCGCCCATCAGTTCGACAAAAACGTCCACATCATCGCGGCGCGCCAGCGCCACCGGGTCGGTCTCCCAGGCGTAATCCTTGAGTGAGACCCCGCGGTCCTTGGTCGCATCGCGAGCCGAAACCGCCGAGATCACCACCGGGCGGCCGGTGCGCGCCTCCAGCTGCGCGGCATGGCGGCGGATGATCTTGACCACGCCGATGCCAACCGTGCCCAAACCTGCAATCCCAAGGCGAAGCGGTTCTGTCATAGCTGGAGGTCCTTTGTTCCGAAACGTTCAACCCCGCCTTAGCGGGTTCGGCGCAAGCGTGCAACGTCGAGCGAGAACCGCATTGCCGCGCCAAGGCGCGAATGCCGGGCGCAGATCAGAATTTGGCGTTGCGCAGGGCTTCGGCCCGCCGTTGCAGCCGCGCTGCGCGCGCGTCAAGCCGCTGTTCAAGCTCCTCGTGGGCCTCGGCAGGCGGCGACAGCGGTTCCAGCGTTCGGTCTAGCGGCAGCAGCTGCGGGTAGGCGGCGTTGCGCAAGTCCGGCGTCAGGCGGTCTTCCAGCTCGGGAACGCGGGTGCAGGCGGTCGCGGCGGCTGCAGCCGCAAATGTCAGAATAACCGTGATCCGCGCCGCTGTCCGCATCGTGCTTTCCCCAATTCCTCTGACGGTTCTATGCAGTTGCGCGTATCTGTACAATTGTTTTCGCCCTGCAACAGCTGGCAACGGGCGTATTCGAAAATGGGAATTTCCCTTTTTAATGAACATGCGTTCAGTTATTGTCGCGCCCATGGCACGTACACAGGGTTCCCATTCCGGCATTACCGGCCCCAAGATCCGCAACGCGGCGCTGCGGCTATTTGCCCAGCACGGCTACGCAGCGGTGTCGATGCGCCAGATCGCGCGCGAGGTGGGCGTCCAGGCTGGTGCGCTTTACAACTATACGCCCGACAAGCAAAGCCTGTTGTTCCGGCTGATGGCCGGCCATATGGAGGAGCTGCAGGCGGCCTGGGATGCAGTGCCGCGGGCCGACAATGCGTTGGACCGGCTGCATAATTTCACCGGGTTCCACATCCGGTTCCACTTGGAGCGCCCGGATGCCGTGTTCATCGCCTATATGGAACTGCGCAATCTGACCGAAGAGAATTTTGCCCGCATTGAAGCCCTGCGCCGCAACTACGAAAACGGCGTTGAGGGGATCCTGAAAGAGGGCGTCGCGCAGGGGGTCTTCGACATCTCCGATACCAAGATCGCGACGCTGGCGGTGATCGCCATGCTGAACGGGGTCAACACCTGGTACCGCTCGGAAGGGCGGCTGACCCTGGACGAGGTGGAGCGGGTCTATTGGGGCATGGTGCGCAAGGCGGTCAGTGCCTGAAACGGCTGGCGCGAGGGTCCTGCCGGAGCCTCAGTTCAGCAGGCCAAGCATGTCGAAATGCTCGATGTCGCGGCTCAACACCATCGGGTCTTCTTCGGGCAGCACGTGCGGCTGTTCCCAGTCCTCACCGGCAAAGGCCTGCAGCGCGGCGACGCTCTCCCACACCATCACCACGCAGAAGGTGGCGGGCGTCTCTGCCCGCGGCAGCCCGGCCGTAACCGAGACGAGTCCCGGCTGGCGCCGCACGTGCGGCACGGCGGTGTTGGTCAGGAACTCCTGAAACTCCTTGATCTTGTCGTCGCGGACAGTGGCGCGGAACACCCGGATGATCATGGCTTCCCCCATCAGATTGCTGAACGGGTCGCAGTATAGCACATTCGCATCGGTTTGGCGGTGAAACCGCCCCACCACGAGCCAGTGCCGCGCACAGAACGTGGAGGATGCCGGTTGCCCCGATCAGTGCGCGGGTTTGATAAACGTCCCGTTGCGCAAATCCCGAAAGGCCTGATTCAGCTCGGCTCGGGTGTTCATCACAATCGGTCCGTGCCAGGCCACCGGTTCGTTGATCGGCGCGCCGGAGATCAGCAGGAAGCGCACACCTTCAGGCCCCGCCTGCACGGTGATCTCATCGCCGGTGCCAAAGCGGATCAGGGTGCGATCACCGGACAGATCGCGGATGTTGACCTCCTGGCCCGCAACTTCCTTCTCCAGCAGCACACCCTGCGGCGCGGAGGCATCGGCAAAGGCGGCGGCGCCTTCGAACACATAGGCAAAGGCCCGGCGGTAGGTGTCGATGGGCAGGGTCTTTTTCACGCCTGCGGGAATAAAGACGTCCAGATATTGCGGATCGGCGGCAATGCCGTCTACCGGACCGCGTTTGCCCCAGAACGTGCCGACGATGACCTTCACGCGGGTGCCGTCATCGTCGATGATTTCCGGGATCTCGCCGCCCTGCACGTCCTGATAGCGCGGTGCGGTCATTTTCTGACTTGCCGGAAGATTGCCCCACAGCTGAAACCCGTGCATCTGGCCTTTGGCATTTCCCGTCGGCATCTCCTGGTGCAGGATGCCGGACCCGGCGGTCATCCACTGCACGTCCCCCGCGCCCAAGGTGCCTGCATTGCCGAGCGAGTCGCCGTGTTCCACTGAACCGGCCAGCACGTAAGTGATGGTTTCGATGCCGCGGTGCGGGTGCCAGGGGAAGCCGCGCAGGTAATCTTCGGGCCGATTGTTGCGGAAATCGTCAAACAGCAGGAAGGGATCCAGCTCTGTGGGGTCCTGGAAACCGAAGGCACGGTGCAGTTTCACGCCGGCGCCTTCCGTGTGGGGCTGTGCGGCGCGGGTCTCAAGTATAGGTCTGAGCGACATGGGATGTCTCCGGTTTTCTGTGTCAGGTCAAAGATATGCCTCCGCGGCCTGCGGAAAACCCCCGGCCGGGAACGGGGGCTGTGCGCCGGTGAACAGTGTGCCGCAGCCCGCAGGGCTGCCCGGCCCAACGGGAAGAGCCGCCGCAGGCGGCGCTGACGGGCGGGAGGAAACCCGTTGCCAGCAGGGGCGCCCGGGGCGTAAGGTCGGTCCATGGCCGATATGCCTGCCTCCCTTTGCACACTGCCGTCAGACCGTTTGGACCCCGCGCTGCGGCTGGTCACCTACCTGCTCGGCGAAGCGCGCGACGCCAGTGATGCGGATCTGGTGCTGACGCGCATCGCGTCCCTGATCCGCGACGGTGGCGTCCCGCTGGAGCGCACCAGCTCTATCGTGCCGCTTCTGCACGCCGAGGCCGTGGCCAGCGCCCGGTTCTGGGAATACGGCAAGGGCGCACGCAGTCACGTGTTTCCATTTCAGGTCGGCACCACCTCAGGCTACGCCCAGTCGCCCGCGGCAGAGGTGCATAAGACCGGAGAGTGGGTGTCGCTCTGGCTGCCGCAGACGCCGGACGACCGCTATGGCATCGTGCCGGAGTTGAAGGCGGAGGGCTATGTCCACTATCTGATGGCGCCGGTCTTCATGCGCTGCGGCATGGCCGGGACCTTCAGTTTTGCCACCCGTCGGGCGGCGGGGTTCTCGGCCGGGGATATAGCCTTCCTGCGGGCGGTCTTCCCGGCGCTGTCAGCCTGCCAGGAAATCCTCGCCACCGCCCGCGCCATGCGGGAGGTGCTGCGTATCTATGTCGGCCAGGAACCGCAGCAGCGGATCATCTCGGGCGATGTGCACCGCGGCCAGGTCACGCACATCCGCTCGGTAATCCTCTTTTCGGACATGCGCCGCTTTACGGAGCTGACGGCTACGATGACGGCGGAGCAGGCCACCGGGCTGCTGAACACCTATTACGACTGCGTGGTGCCGCCGATTGAGACCGCTGGCGGCGAAGTGCTGAAATTTGTCGGCGATGGCATCCTGGCGGTGTTCCGTACAGAAGAAGGGGACGCCTTCACCTGTCGTCAGGCGCTGGCGGCTGCGCGCGCGGCGCTGGCACGGGTGCAGGCGCGCCGCGATCCGCCCCGGTTCGAGGTCGGCATCGCCCTGCACGTCGGTGATGTCGGGTTCGGCAATGTCGGGTCTGGCACGCGTCTGGACTACACGGTCGTCGGGCGCGACGTCAATCTGGCCTCCCGCCTGGCGGGGCTGTGCGGCACCCTGGGCGAACCACTGTTGGTCTCGGCCGAGTTCTGCCGCCGGTCTGCGCCGCTGGGTCGGTTGCTGGCCCGCTCGCTGGGACGGCAGCGCATGAAAGGGCTGCGCGTCCCACAGGAAGTCTTCGCGGTGTCGCAGGCTGCGCTCGGCGCGGCCTGACCTCTGCGGCCTGACCCCAGCAGAACGGGCACTTCTGCAACAAATATCAACACCGGGCGCCGCGCGGCGTGGCGGCAGTGCGCAGGGGGCTGTTCCTTGGCGCCGGACCGGTCTATCCCCTGTCCATGATTATTGGGAGCAGGTGATGAACGACGACGTATTGGCAACGATCCAGGCTTCGGCCCCGCGCCGGGTGATGGGCACGGTGATGCTGGGGGCAACCGGCTGCATCCTTGTCTATGTGGCCTTTGCGGCGCCGCCATCCCCGGCCTGGCTGGTGTTTCTGCTGGCGGTCGGCGGCGCGGCGCTGTGGTTGGCCGTGCGGCTGTGGCAGGCCACCGCGCATCATATCGAGCTGACAGAGGAGGCCTTGCGCTGTTCCGACGGGCAGGTCATCGCATCTGTGGCCGAGATCGAGGCGATCGACCGCGGCTTCTTCGCCTTCAAACCGTCGAACGGGTTTCTGATCCGCACCCGCACGCCGGCCCCGCGCAGCTGGCTGCCGGGCCTGTGGTGGCGCTGGGGGCGGCGTATTGGCATCGGCGGCGTGACGCCGGGCCAGCAGGGCAAGGCGATGTCGGAGATCCTGGCGGCGATGCTGGTGCAGCGCGACCACGGCTAGCGCGGAGATAAGGAAACAGCCTGCACGGCTGGTGCGATGCGGCTGACGCCAAGGGCTGCCGCGCTAGTCGGTGCCGCCAGTGCCATCGTCGTGACCGCCGCCCCCGCCGCTGGCGCTGCCCTCAAAGACGACCTGCGGCGCAAAGCGGGGCCGGGTAAAGACAAAGTTGTCGAGTTCCAGCGTCGGCAGGCCCACGTTGAAGGCGGGCTGCATCTCGTTGAAGGTTTCCACCAGGATGACCCGCTCCTGGTCGGGCATCGACGGCAGTTTGTGGGCGACGGTGTTGATGGTGCCGTCGGTCCAGGTGATGTCAGAGGTGCCGCGCACCTCGGACCAGTCGACGTAGTACTTGGCGTCATCGTCGTCCCAGCGGATCACCGAGACCCGCAGCCCCAGCTGTGAATCCTGCCGGACCAGCAGTTGGGTCATTTCGTACATGCTGTTGAGGTAGTCATCGTTGATCGCCGTTGTCTCGCGCGAGATGAGGTCGGAAATCGTATAGGCCGCCTTGAGATTGACGCTGTCGCGGCGAAAGGCGTCAAAGAACGTGTAGATCGCCGCGAACATCCCCAAGAGCAGCGGCACGTAGATCACAAATTCCACCGACACGCTGCCGCTGGTGTCGCGGCGCAGCCGGCGCAGGGCGCGTCCGGGAGGGCTTTGTAGCAGGGCTGTCAGCATGGCGGCTTACCTCGGTTCCTGAACAAATGCGGCGACGGCGGTCAGGCTGATGCGCCCGTCCGCATCCTTGTGCAGGCTCTTGCCCAAGCCCCAGGTGGGCAGCACCGGTTTGAATTTCATGCAGGCGCGGATCAGCATCAGCTCGTTGGACTGGCCGCTGACAAAGCTGCGCACCGGCTGCACGTCCTCGATCCGGTTAATGCAGTCGGGGTCGGGGTCGACCGGGGTCCAGTTGAACGGGTCGACCCGGATCATTTCCAGCCGCAGCGAGGTGGCGCAGTCGTCGATGAAGCCCGAGCGATCGCAGATCGCGTCGCGAAGGTCGTCATGCTGCTGGTTGGCGCCGGTGGTCAGGCGAATGTCGCGCACGGTCTGGTCCAGCGCGCGTTCCAGCTGCGAATGGCGCAGGTTGATCAGCCCCAGCTCCACCGTCGACATCAGCGCCATCAGCAGCGCCGGGATGACGATGGCGAATTCGACCGAGGCATTGCCATCCTCGCGGCGGCGGAAGCGGCGCAGGGCTTGCACGCTGCGCCGGATCATTGGGTCAGCCTCAGCTGGCGGATCGAGGTGGCGATGGAGGCAAAGGCGTCGCTGATTTCCAGCCCTTGGACATCAAAGTAATGCGAGTCGGAGCTGGCGCAGTCCTGCAACACCGCAACGCCGTTGCTGGGGGCCTCGAACCCGATGGTATAGACGATGATGCCCTGATCCTTGGCCGCCTGACAGATGCTGCGGGTGCGGGCGTTCTTGGTCGAATTGCCGTAGGCGTCGTAGACGCCGTAATACCAGGTGTTCCGCGCCGAACTGGTGCCCATCCAGTCACGATAGATGTTGTAGTACAGGTATTTCAGCGAGGTGTAGGCAAACAGATCCGCCCAGTTCAGCCGCTGCGCGCTGCCAGATTCCTGGCGCCAGCTGCACCCGTCACAATTGCGATACCAGGCCTCGCCTGTGCCGAAGGGGTGGTCCTCCCAGCGTGCACCGTAGGGCAGGTGCCAGTAGTAATTTCCATTGGACGGGTTCAGCGTGGAATAGACTTCGGTACCGTCGCTGGCTTCGGTGAACCAGACGTTGGAGTCGCCGTCGCGGTGGTCGCTTTCCACGTAATACTGCGAGGTGTTCTGCCCGTCGGTCATCAGCACGATCACCTTGACCGTCTCGGCGTCGTTGTACTCTGCCGGGCGGGCGGAGAAATCAGCAGGCACCGTGGCGCCTGACCCGGTGGTCAGCGCATTGATGACGGGCCGGGCAGTGGGGTCCAGCAGCGCCGTGCCCCATTTCATACCGATATCGATGGAGGTGTTGCCGCCGGCATCGAAGCTCTGGATGTAATTCTTGAGGACGTTTGCGTCCTTTTGGAATGGCAGGATTTCGCGGTTGGTCTCATCCTCGCAGACCGGCGTGCTGATCAGCCGGGGGCCACTGTTATAATAGGTCCGGTTGTCGCGGCTGGTGCTGTCCCACGGGGTAAAGTGCATCGTGCCCTGTAGCGGCGCGGTGGGGGACAGGGTTGTTGTCTGGAAATCCGAGGCTGAGAAATTCACGCAGCGCGAATGGATGCTGCCGTCCGCGCCCGCTGGGGTGTCGATGTTATAGAGGGTGTACAGCTCTTCGGGCAGAGACACCTGGGTGGCATAGGGGATGATGGAAATCGACATTTTGCCGTCGGTGGTGTTTGCCACCATCGTGTCGATGAAGTCCTTGGCTGCCACCTTGAGGTTGGTCAGCCGGTTGTTGGACCCCATCGAGCCCGAGACGTCCAGCACCAGCGAGATTTCCAGCCCGTCAATGCTTTCCTCCGCGCGTGAGGTGGCAGAGAGCGGCAGCTCATCCACGCCAGCATGGCGCAAAAGGTGGGTCGGGAAGGTGGTGTCGATGGTGGCCTGCACCTTCTTGAAACCGAGCCCGGCTTCCCACCAGGGGGTCTGGTAATATTCCTCCAGCCCTGATTTCGACAGGTAGTCCAGCACCACCGCGTCGGGCGACTTCTGCTGGTCAAGGTCAGCCGCCGCCAGCACCGCGCGGTCCAGCGTGTACTGGAGCAGTGTGCGGTCACGTTCCATTCGCATCAGGTCGACGCCGATACCGCCGACCACCACCATGGCCAGAATGGTGAAACAGGCGGGCGCGGCCATTGCGCCGTCGTCCTGTCGCCGGAAATGGCTGGCTTGGGCCCGGCAGTGCTGCATCAGCGGCGTGGCCAGGACGGTGGAATACATATGGCGCATACTCATCTAAACACCCCCGCCGGCTGCGGAACGGTTCAGCACGGCACTAGACGCGGAATTTATTAATTAATGCCGGGTAAAGGTGGCTGAATTTGGGCGGGAATAGGCCGGAAATGCTTTGATTGTCGCGCCCTGCGACGTCAATCCGTCTCTGGCGGCTGTGTTGTGGGGCGGCTGGCGACAATGGGTTGTTTGCTCAGGGCGAATCGATACGGCGCCGGTAAAAAGGGCGCCATTTGAAGGAGAATGGTCAAAAAGGTCGCACTCCCCAATCTTCTCTGCATAGAGTGGCCCCATCACCGGCAGCGAGTCGGTGTCTGATTACGGAGAGTTTTTGAGATGAGCAGCCGCACAGAGCCGAGCTTCCGCGAGAGCGTGGACCTGATGTTTAACCGGGCCGTATCCCTGATGGATCTGCCGCCGGGGCTGGAGGAAAAAATCCGTGTCTGCAATGCGACCTACACGGTGCGGTTCGGGGTGCGCCTGCGTGGTGCGATGCACACATTCACCGGCTACCGGTCAGTGCATTCCGAACATATGGAACCGGTTAAGGGCGGCATCCGCTATGCCACTGGGGTGAACCAGGATGAGGTCGAGGCGCTGGCGGCGCTGATGACCTATAAATGCGCGCTGGTCGAGGCGCCCTTTGGCGGTTCCAAGGGGGGGTTGTGCATCGATCCGCGTGAGTATGAAGAACACGAGCTGGAGCTGATCACCCGCCGCTTTGCCTATGAGCTGGCCAAGCGCGACCTGATCCACCCCAGCCAGAACGTGCCGGCCCCCGACATGGGCACCGGTGAGCGCGAGATGGCCTGGATCGCCGACCAGTATGCGCGGATGAACACCACCGACATCAACGCCCGCGCCTGCGTCACCGGCAAGCCGCTGAACGCCGGCGGCATCGCCGGCCGGGTCGAGGCGACGGGCCGCGGCGTGCAATACGCCTTGCAGGAGTTCTTCCGCCACGAGGAAGACAAGGCCGCCGCCGGTCTGTCGGGCAAGCTGGATGGCAAGCGCGTCATCGTGCAGGGCCTGGGCAACGTGGGCTATCACGCGGCCAAGTTCCTGTCGTCCGAGGATGGTGCGCGGATCACCGGCATCATCGAACGCGATGGCGGTCTGTTCAGCGCCGACGGCCTCGACGTGGAGGCCGTGCGCAACTGGATCGTCAAGCATGACGGGGTCTCCGGCTACCCCGATGCGCATTATGTCGAGGACGGCACGCTGCTGCTGGAAGAGGAGTGCGACATCCTGATCCCGGCGGCGCTGGAAGGGGTGATCAACCTCTCCAACGCCGAGCGCATCAAGGCGCCGCTGATCATCGAGGCCGCCAACGGTCCGGTGACCGCCGGGGCGGACGAGGTGCTGCGCAAGAAGGGATGCGTCATCATCCCCGACATGTATGCCAATGCTGGCGGTGTGACGGTGTCCTACTTCGAATGGGTGAAGAACCTCAGCCACATCCGCTTTGGCCGCATGCAACGCCGCCAGGAAGAGGCGCGCCACCAGCTGGTCATCGACGAGCTGCAACGCCTTGACGACGTGATGGGCACAACCTGGTCGATGTCGCCCGACTTCAAGGAAAAATACCTCAAGGGTGCGGGCGAGCTGGAGCTGGTGCGCTCCGGTCTGGATGACACCATGCGGGTGGCCTACCAGTCGATGCGCGAGGTCTGGCACGGCCGCGACGACGTCACCGATCTGCGCACGGCGGCCTATCTGGTCTCGATCGATAAGGTGGCCAAGAGCTACCACGCCAAGGGTCTCTGAGCAGACCTGGCAGCAGTTTTGAGCGGGGCGGAGGGGCAACCTTCCGCCCCGTTTGCCTGTGCAGGGTGGCGGCGGGGCGCGACGCTGGCAAATTCGAACTGGACAGAGACGTGCAAGTTCTAGTGAACTGCGGGAAGGGCAGGCGCTGCGGCGCGGGTGCCAGGGCGCACCGGTCATGTGATCCGGGCCTTGACTGGGGGGAGGGATCAGATGCGGTTCTCAGGCTGGCGCGTGCTGAAGGAAGGGGTGACCGGCAACAAGGGCTGGCGGCCGCAATGGCGCGACCCGGCACCCAAATCCGAATATGACGTGATCATCATCGGCGGCGGTGGCCACGGGTTGGCGACCGCCTATTACCTGGCGCAGGAACATGGCATCACCAATGTCGCGGTGCTGGAAAAGGGCTATCTCGGGGGTGGCAATGTCGGCCGCAATACCACCATCGTGCGCGCCAATTATTACCTGCCGGGCAATTCGGAATTCTACTCCCATTCGTTGAAACTGTGGGAGCGGATGGAGCAGGATCTGAACTACAACGCGATGATGTCCCAGCGCGGGCTCATCAACCTGTTCCACAATGACGGCCAGCGCGACGCAGCGGTGCGTCGGGGCAATGCCATCATCAACCAAGGCGACGACGCGGAGCTGCTTGGTCGCGATGACCTGCGCAGGCTGCTTCCCTACCTGAACTTCGACAACAATCGTTTTCCGATCCTGGGCGGGCTGATGCAGCGCCGGGCCGGAACCGCGCGCCATGACGCGGTGGCCTGGGGCTATGCCCGCGCTGCCGACATGCGCGGGGTGGATCTGATCCAGAACTGCGCGGTGACCGGCATCGACGTGCAACATGGCAAGGTCACAGGCGTTCAAACCACACGCGGCGCGATCCGGGCGAAAAAGGTGGCACTGGCCGCCGCCGGGCGGTCGGGCCAGGTGGCGGCAATGGCGGGGCTGACGCTGCCGATCGAAAGCCATGTGTTGCAGGCCTTTGTGTCGGAAGGGGTGAAGCCCATCGTCGACCACGTGATCACCTTTGCCGAGGGGCATCTGTATATCAGCCAGTCGGACAAGGGCGGGCTGGTGTTCGGCAGCTACCTGGATTTCTACGCCTCTTACGCGGCGCGTGGAAACCTGCCGATGGCAGAACACACGATGGAGACCTGCGTGGCGATGATGCCCGCGCTCGGCAAGGCGCGGCTGCTGCGCAGCTGGGGTGGCATCATGGACATGACACCAGACGGCTCTCCGATCATCGACCATGCGCCGATCGAGGGGCTCTATCTGAATTGCGGCTGGTGTTATGGCGGGTTCAAGGCGACGCCGGGGTCAGGCAGCGTCTACGCGCATCTGATTGCAACGGACCGGCCGCATGGGGCAGCCACAAAATTCAAGCTTGACCGCTTCCGCAGCGGGGCGGGCTTGATGGATGAGGAGGGGACCGGTGCGCAGCATAACCTGCACTGAGCGCTCGGCGCGGGCCGGGGATGCCTCCGGCGGGGGTATTTTCGCAAAGAAGAAGGGGCGCCGGTCATGAGGATCACCTGTCCGCTCTGCGGTGAAAGGGACCGCCGCGAGTTCACGTACAAGGGGGCCGCGCTTGTGCGCCCGGCGGCGGATGCGGATCTCGAGGCGTGGCACGCCTATGTGAACCAGCGCGAGAATCCGGCCGGGCCGCTGGAGGAGCTGTGGTATCACGAGATGGGCTGCGGCGCTTGGCTGAAGGTCACCCGCGATACCGTGACCCACGAGATTTCCGTGGTCGAACTGGCATCAGAGGCCGGGCTGGGAGGTGCCGCATGAGGCGTCCGAATTCAGGCCTGAACAAGGGCGCAAAACCGATCACCTTTTCCTTCAATGGCCGCCACATGATGGGGCTGGAGGGTGACACCCTGGCCGCTGCCTTGCTGGCCAACGACGTGCATCTGGTCGGGCGGTCGTTCAAGTATCACCGCCCGCGCGGTGTGCTGACCGCAGGCAGCGAAGAGCCGAACGCGCTGGTGACCATCGGCACTGGCGCGCAGCAGGATCCAAATGTGCGCGCCACCCAGCAGGAGCTGTACGAGGGGCTGGAGGCCCGCAGCCAGAACTGCTGGCCCAGTGTCGAACGCGACGTGATGGCGGTGAACGATCTGGCCGCGCCGTTTTTGGGGGCGGGGTTCTACTACAAGACGTTCATGTGGCCCGCGCCCCTGTGGGAAAAGCTGTATGAGCCGCTGATCCGGCGTGCCGCGGGGCTCGGGGCCCTGTCCGGGGAGCCGGATCCGGACAGGTATGAAAAGGCCTATGCCTTCTGCGATGTGATGGTGATCGGTTCTGGTCCGGCCGGGCTGATGGCGGCGCTGACCGCAGGGCGCGCCGGGGTTGATGTGATCCTTGCAGAGGAAGACAGTCGCATGGGCGGCCGCCTGCTGGCCGAGCGTGAAGATGTGGGCGGCATGCCGGGCCCCGCCTGGGCCGCAGAGGTGGTGGCAGAGCTGGAGGCGATGGACAACGTGCGGCTGATGCCGCGCACCGCCGTCACCGGTGCCTATGATCACGGCACCTATGGCGCGTTGGAACGCGTGTCGCATCACCTGCCCCGCAGCCGCTCGTCGACGGGGCGCCAGCTGCCGCGCGAATGCTTCTGGCGGATTGTGGCGAAACATGTGGTGCTGGCGGCCGGGGCAATCGAGCGCCCGGTGGCGTTTCGCGACAACGACCGCCCCGGTATCATGATGGCAGGGGCCGTGCGTGCCTATCTGAACCGCTGGGGTGTTGCACCGGGGGAGCGGGTGACGGTCTTTGCCAACAACGATCAGGCCCACCGCACCGCACGCGATCTTCATGAGGCAGGCGTGCATGTGGCGGCGGTGATCGACAGCCGCCATGACGCGCCGCAGGATGGCCCGTTCGAGGTGATCCGCGGCGCCCAGGTCTGCGGCAGCGCAGGCCGCCATCGGCTGGAGAGCATCACCCTGCGCACGATCCGGGGCGAGGAAAAGATCCAGACGGATTGCCTGGCAATGTCGGGTGGTTGGAACCCCTCTGTGCATCTGACCTGTCACCTGAACGGGCGCCCGGTGTGGAACCGGGAAGCGCTGGCCTTTGTGCCCAGTCCGGGCGCGGTGCCGGGGATGGTCACGGCAGGGGCCTGCAACGGCACGTTCTCCACCGCCGGAGCGCTGCGCGAAGGCGCCGAAGCCGCCGCAGCGGTGCTGGAGGCGCTGGGCCAGAATACCACCGCCGCCGATCTGCCGGAGGCCGAGGACGACCCTTATCGCATTGCTGCACTGTGGGCGGTGGCGGGAAAGGGGCGCGCCTGGCTGGACTTTCAGAATGACGTGACTGTCAAGGACGTGCAGCAGGCGGCGGGCGAGAACTTCCGCTCGGTCGAGCATATGAAACGCTACACCACCCAAGGCATGGCAACTGATCAGGGCAAGAACTCGAACGTGGCTGCCTTGGCGGTGCTGGCGGATGCCACCGGGCGCACGATTGCCGAAACCGGCACAACCAGCTTCCGCCCTCCCTTTGTGCCGGTGGCCCTCGGCGCGATGGGGGCAGGCGCTGCGGATCAGGGCTTCAGACCGCAACGCTTCCTCACGTCGCACAGCGAAAGCGCCAGCCGGGGCGCGCATCAGCTGGAGGTGGGGCTGTGGTACCGTGCCGCCTATTTCCCGCACCCAGGGGAAACCAACTGGCGTCAGTCCTGCGACCGCGAGGCCGCCATGGTGCGCAAGACGGTTGGGATCTGTGACGTCTCTACCCTTGGCAAGATCGACGTGCAGGGGCCGGATGCGGGCCGGTTCCTGGATTTCCTCTACACCAACACCATGAGCACGCTGAAACCGGGCAGGGTGCGCTATGGGCTGATGCTGCGCGAGGACGGCTTTGTCATGGATGACGGCACCTGCGCGCGGCTGGACGACAACCATTTTGTGGTCACCACCACCACGGCCGCGGCGGGGCAGGTGATGGCGCATATGGAATTCGCCGCGCAGGTGCTGCGCCCGGACTGGGACGTCCGCATCGTTTCGGTGACCGAGCAATGGGCGCAGTTCGCCGTCGCCGGGCCAAAATCACAGGAGCTGCTGAACGGGCTGACCGACGAAGATGTGACTGGCAAGGCCTGGCCCTTCATGGGCTGTGGCGCGGTCACCGTGCTGGGCGTCACGGGGCGGCTGTTCAGCATTTCCTTCTCGGGGGAGCACGCTTATGAGCTGGCCGTGCCGGCGCGGTATGGCGCAAGCCTCTACCGCGAACTGCTACGCCGGGCCGAGGCGCTGGGCGGCGGTGCCTATGGCCTGGAGGCGCTGAACGTGCTGCGCATCGAGAAGGGCTTTCTGACCCATGCCGAGATCAACGGTACGGCAACGGCGTTTGACCTTGGGCTTGAGGGCATGATGTCCAGGAACAAGGAGTTTATCGGCAAGGCCATGGCCACCCGCGACGGGCTGCTGTCGGAGGACCGTCTGCAGCTGGTCGGCTTGAAACCCGCGGGTGCGGCCAAGAAAATCACCGCCGGCGGGCATCTGTTCACGCCAGGCGACCCGGTGGAGCGGGTCTACGACCAGGGGTATGTCACCTCGGCGGGGGTGTCGCCGACGCTGGGGCACCCCATCGGCCTCGCCTTTCTGCGACGGGGGCGCGGCCGCATCGGCGACACCGTGCGCATGGTCGACCACATGCGCGGTGCCGACACGCTGTGCGAGGTGGTCTCGCCCGTGTTCTTTGACCCCGAAGGAGAGCGTGCCCGTGGCTGAACTGAGTGCAAAAAGCCCTTGCGACGGGCTGCTGCCGGCAACCATCGGTGGCATGAAGTTGACCGAAGAACACCCCGGAAACATGTGGACCATCGCCCCGTTCAAGGGCCGCCAACAGGCGTTGGACAGCGCGTTGCAGGAGGCCCACGGTCTGGGCTTTCCAGCGCCGAACCGCGCCACCGGCAAGGCGGGTTGCCGGGCGATCTGGTTTGGCCGGGATCTGGCGCTGCTGATGGGGCCGAGACCGGATGGCCGGTTGGCCGAACACGCGGCGCTGTGCGATCAAAGCGATGCCTGGGCGGTGGTACGGCTGGAGGGTGCGGGCGCCGAGGACGTGCTGGCGCGGCTGGTGCCGGTGGACCTGCGTGCGCGCGTGTTCAAGCGTGGCTATACCCTGCGCACGGAGCTGAAACACATGATGTGTTCCATCACCCGCACCGGTCCGCGGGCAGTGCAGATCATGGTGATGCGCTCAATGGCCAGAACGTTGGTGGAGGATCTGAAAACAGCGATGGAAGCTCAGGCGGCGCGGGGGTAACCTCTGCTGATCACCAACTGATTCCCGGAGTGCGTCCATGTTCCGCATCGCCCTTGCAGTCGCCTTGCTGGCGTCGCCGGCCTATGCTGCTGAAACCAAAGAAGAAAGCTGCAAGTACCAGGGCCAGGTCATGGCCGCGGTGCAGCAGGCGCGGCTGGACCGGGTCAAGCAGGGCGAGGTGCAGCAGGTGATTCTGGACAGCGAGCCGGAGTGGCCCGACGCCTATTCCAACGCGATCCCGCAGCTGGCGGCCCATGTCTATGCGATGAAGCGGCGCGAGCTGAAGAACGCAGACCTTGGGGCTGCCTTCGAGGAACAGTGCCTGCAAAACTGGGATCAGATCCAGGCGATGCAAAAACAGCTGAAGTCGAACTGATATGTCCCTGCCGCCCGGCTTTCTGGATGAATTGCGCACCCGCGTCAGTATCTCTGATGTCGTCGGGCGCAAAGTCATGTGGGATCAGCGCAAGTCGCAGCCGGGCAAGGGCGACTACTGGAGCCCGTGCCCCTTTCACCACGAGAAGACCGCGTCGTTCCACGTCGAGGACCGCAAGGGGTTCTATTACTGCTTTGGCTGCCACGCCAAGGGCGACGCGCTGAAGTTCGTGCAGGAGACCGAGAACGTCGGCTTCATGGAGGCGGTGGAGATCCTGGCGCAGGAGGCGGGCATGGAAATGCCCAAACGCGATCCGCGCGCGCAGGAGAAACAGGACCGCCGGGCGCTGCTGGCCGATGTGATGGAACAGGCGGTGCAGTTTTTCCGCCTGCAACTGAAAACCAATGCAGCGGCGGAGGCGCGGGCCTATCTGCTGCGCCGGGGGCTGACGCCGCAGGCGCTGGATCGCTGGGAGATCGGTTTTGCCCCGGATGGCTGGCAAAACCTGTGGGATGCCCTGCGCGGCAAGAATGTGCCCGAGGATCTGATTATCGGGGCAGGGCTTGCCAAACCCTCGAACAAGGGCGGTAAACCCTATGATACCTTCCGCAACCGGATCATGTTCCCGATCCGCGACGCGCGCGGCCGCGCCATTGCCTTTGGCGGCCGGGCGATGGACCCGAATGACAACGCCAAATATCTGAACTCGCCCGAGACAGAGCTGTTTGACAAGGGGCGCAGCCTTTACAACCACGGCCCGGCGAGGGCGGCCTCGGGGCGGGGAGCGACGCTTGTCGTGGCCGAGGGCTATATGGATGTGATCGCACTGGCAGAGGGCGGATTTCAGTCCTGTGTTGCGCCCCTGGGGACCGCGATCACGGAAAACCAGTTGCAGATGCTGTGGCGGATGTCGGATGAACCCGTCATTGCGCTCGACGGCGACAAGGCGGGGCTGCGCGCGGCGATGCGCCTGATCGACCTGGCGCTGCCGCTGCTGGAGGCCGGCAAGAGCCTGCGCTTTGCCATCATGCCCGACGGCAAGGATCCTGACGACATGATCCGCAGCCAGGGCCCGGAGGCCGTGCAGGCGGTGCTGGATCAGGCCATGCCGATGGTCAGGTTGCTGTGGCAGCGCGAGACCGAGGGCAAAGTGTTCGACAGCCCCGAACGCAAGGCGGCGCTGGACAAGGCGCTGCGCGAAAAGATCCGGCTGATCCGCGACCCCTCGATCCGCAAGCATTACGGCGAGGATATCAAGGAGCTTCGCTGGCAGCTGTTCCGCGGTAGCCGCAGTGGTGGCGGCGGCTTTCAGCAGCGCGGCGGCGGCAAGGGCGGCGGCTTTCGCGATGGCGCGCGCGCGCCGTGGAAGCCGGGCAAGGGTTTTGCCGCCATTCCGCAGCCGCGGGCGACCACCCGTGCCTCGCTGGTGGTCTCGGCGGCAGATGAATCCTTTGCGGCGATGCGCGAGGCGGTGATCCTGGCCACCGCCATCACCACGCCCGCCGTGATACCGCAATTCGAAACCAGCCTTGAACGGTTGCAATGTGCCGACCCGGATCTGGCGGTGCTGCGCGATCTTGTGCTGCGCCACGGCATCGACGCGCCGGACCGACTGCGCGAGGAAATCGACTGGGCTTTGGGCGCGCATGCCCTTGAAAACCTCTTTGGCCTTCGCCATGTGGCTATCATCCCCTGCCTGCGCAAACCCGGCGACACCGAACTGGCCAGCATGACCCTGGCCGAAGAACTGGCCAAGCTGGAGGCGCGGCGCGGGCTGGACGCGGAACTGGCCGAGGCCGAAGAGGATCTGGACGGGCTGGCGGATGAGGCGCTGACCTGGCGCCTGGCCCAGGCGGCCGAGGCCAAGAACCGGGCCGTGCGCAGCGAAAACGAGGACAAGGCAACCTATGATGTGGGCAAAAACGGCGCCCGGCTCAACCGGGATGAGCGCGACGCC
This sequence comes from Leisingera sp. SA32, assembly GCF_056033425.1. Classification (NCBI taxonomy): domain Bacteria; kingdom Pseudomonadati; phylum Pseudomonadota; class Alphaproteobacteria; order Rhodobacterales; family Roseobacteraceae; genus Leisingera; species Leisingera sp. SA32. The sequence continues at coordinate 375,073 of NZ_JBVYHB010000003.1, forward strand.
TTTGGCGCCTTGTTGGACCGCATCGGCTTTTCCGAAAAGTGACACGCAGCATGATTCTGCGTTTTGCTAAGGAAGAGCACACGAAAATTGGGTAAACGGGGTGACGAATCAGATGATCGCGCTAATGATTCGGTTCAGCGAATCACCCGCAGCCCCTGATATGGAGCATTGAATGGCCGCCAAAGACACCGACGACCGCAAACCTGACGATCAGGATGCCGAAATCTCCCTCGACATGAGCCAGGCTCAGGTCAAGAAGATGATCGCGGAGGCCCGCGAGAAAGGCTACATCACCTACGATCAGCTCAATCAGGTTCTGCCGCCGGATCAGGTCAGCTCGGAACAGATCGAAGACGTGATGTCGATGCTCAGCGAAATGGGCATTAACATCATCGAGGACGAAGAGGCCGAGGAAGAGGAAAACAAGGGCACCACCGACCTTGTGACCACCGAAGGCCCGCGCGAGGTTGCGCTGTCCGGCGCCCAGACCGAGAAGCTGGACCGCACCGATGACCCGGTACGCATGTACCTGCGCGAGATGGGCTCGGTCGAGCTTCTGTCCCGCGAAGGCGAGATCGCCATTGCCAAGCGCATTGAGGCTGGCCGCAACACGATGATTGCGGGCCTGTGCGAAAGCCCGCTGACCTTCCAGGCGATCACCATCTGGCACGACGAACTGCTGTCCGAGGACATCCTGCTGCGCGACGTCATCGACCTGGAGGCCACCTTTGGCAACCAGCTGGACGAGGACGGCGAGACTGAGGAGCCGGTCGTCGACCCTTCCGCGGTGCAGACGGCCAAGCCAGCTGCCAAGGACGACGGCCCGGAGCTGGATGCTGACGGCAATCCGATCTCCAAGGAAGATGACGACGACGACGAGGACGAGCAGGCCAACATGTCGCTGGCCGCGATGGAGGCCGCGCTCAAGGATCGCGTTCTGACCACGCTGGAGCGGATCTCGACCGACTTCGCCGAACTCAGCGAAATGCAGGACAGCCGGATCTCCGCCACTCTGAACGAGGACGGCTCTTTCAGCGTGGACGACGAGGCGCGGTACCAGTCGCTGCGTTCCGAAATCGTTGAACTGGTCAACGGGCTGCACCTGCACAACAACCGGATCGAGGCGCTGATCGACCAGCTCTATGGCATCAATCGCCGGGTGATGCAGATCGACAGCTCCATGGTCAAGCTGGCCGATCAGGCCCGCATCAACCGCCGCGAATTCATCGACGCCTATAGGGGCCGCGAGCTTGATCCCAACTGGCTGGCCGAGATGGGCGAAAAGTCCGGTCGTGGCTGGCAGATGTTCATCGAACGCTCCACCGACAAGGTGGAGGAACTGCGCTCTGACATGGCGCAGGTGGGTCAGTATGTCGGCCTGGATATTTCGGAGTTCCGCCGCATCGTGCAGCAGGTGCAAAAGGGCGAGAAAGAGGCCCGTCAGGCCAAGAAGGAAATGGTCGAGGCAAACCTGCGCCTGGTGATTTCCATCGCCAAGAAATACACCAACCGTGGCCTGCAGTTCCTTGACCTCATTCAGGAAGGCAACATCGGCCTGATGAAAGCGGTGGACAAGTTCGAATACCGCCGCGGCTACAAGTTCTCGACCTATGCCACGTGGTGGATCCGTCAGGCGATCACCCGGTCCATCGCGGATCAGGCCCGCACCATCCGGATCCCGGTCCACATGATCGAGACGATCAACAAGCTGGTCCGCACCGGCCGTCAGATGCTGCACGAAATCGGCCGCGAGCCGACGCCGGAGGAGCTGGCCGAAAAGCTGCAAATGCCGCTGGAGAAGGTCCGCAAGGTGATGAAAATCGCCAAGGAGCCGATCAGCCTGGAAACCCCGATCGGCGACGAGGAAGACAGCCAGCTGGGCGATTTCATCGAGGACAAGAATGCTGTGCTGCCGCTGGACAGCGCCATTCAGGAAAACCTCAAGGAAACCACCACCCGCGTTCTGGCCTCGCTGACGCCGCGTGAAGAACGGGTCCTGCGGATGCGTTTCGGCATCGGCATGAACACCGACCACACGCTGGAAGAAGTCGGCCAGCAGTTCAGCGTGACCCGCGAACGAATCCGCCAGATCGAGGCCAAGGCGCTCAGGAAGCTGAAGCACCCCAGCCGCTCGCGCAAGCTGCGTAGCTTTCTGGACCAGTAAACTCAAAGGGCGTGCGGCGGAACCGGCCCTTTACCCAAAATGTTGCAAAAAGCGTCAGCTCAAAGCTGGCGCTTTTTTCTTGCGTCATCAATGGCGCTTGATGAGGCAGCACCCAAAGGAGGCTCATGGTCAATCGACGGGATCCTCCGCAAGAACACCCCGACGAGGCGGGGTATGAGAGTCTGCAGGGGCGTGGTGCCTGAGGGGCCGCTATCAGCCGTCCAGCGAGCGGGCAGACCGCTCACCGATGATGGCTCTCGCCCCGCACGCGTGCGCCGCCTCAATGGCAATCTCTGCCTCCTCCTGCACGGACGGAAGCGGTCTTATCCCGTCGTGGGCAGCCTGCATAAATCAGCAAGCACCAGCGCATCCAAACGGGTCAGCTGCACGCCGCGTGCATCACGGAGCCGACCGGAGCCGGTTAATATCTTCTGATGTTTCAGTGATTTGTCAGTCCATCCCGGTTGGGGATGGTGGGCGACCCTGGAATCGAACCAGGCGTGCGTCTCCGCGAGGGAGTTACAGTCCCCTGCCACACCTTGCGGCCTGTCGCCCACTGTCAGGTGAGTGTTGCACCTAACGTGGAGGCGTGATTACTAGCAGGCCAAAGGAGCGTCAACAGGAAAATCGCAAGTTTTTCCAGCCGCCTTCAATTTCTTTCTGCCGGAGAGCAAAATGTCCAAGAAACCCAAGTGGGTCGTCGAAAAAGAACAAGCCAAGAAGGCCGGTTCCGCTGAAACCGTCTGGCTGTTTGGCCTGCATGCGGTGCGCGATGCGCTGCAAAACCCCAAGCGCGAAAAGCTGCGCTTGATGGTGACGCTGAATGCCCAGGCCAAACTGGAGGACGCCATCGCGGCCTCTGGCGTTGAGGCCGAGGTGATCGACCCGCGCAAGTTCAACCCGCCGATCGATCCGCAGTCCGTCCATCAGGGCGCCGCGCTGGAGGTGAAGCCGCTGAACTGGGGCGGGCTGGCCGAAAACTGCATCGGCGCAGAGGCGCCGCGCGTGCTGCTGCTGGACCGGGTGACCGATCCGCATAACGTCGGCGCTATCCTGCGCTCGGCAGAGGTGCTGGGCGCCAGTGCCGTGATCGGCACCCGCCACCATTCCGCGCCGGAAACCGGCGCCCTGGCCAAAACCGCCAGCGGCGCGTTGGAGCGTCAGCCTTACCTACGGATGCGCAATCTGGCCGACAGCATCACCGAATTGCAGAACATGGGATTCCTGGTGCTGGGGCTGGACGGCGAGGCTGAGCAGACCATCGAAACAGCTCTGGAGGGCAAGAAGCACCTGCCGGTTGCGCTTGTGCTGGGGGCCGAAGGTCCGGGGCTGCGGCAAAAGACCAAGGAGACCGTGGATCAGCTGGTCAAAATCGACGCGGCGGGTGGCTTCGGCTCGCTCAATGTCTCCAACGCGGCGGCGATCGCGCTCTATGCCTCCATTGCGCGCTGAACCGTTTAACGGGGGATCACAACCGCGTATGACGGCTTTGCAACGCTGCGAGGCTGGGGCAAGCTGACAGCGGTGTCCAGCCCCCGTACGGGGGCCGACAGTTGCAGTAGCGGAGAAAGACGTGAGTTTGCGCGCCCTTGCGATGATGATGTCTCTGGTGGCACTACTGCTGCCGCCAGCTGCGGCGCGCGCGGACACCGGCCTGTTTTCGGCGGAGGCGGGCGTGGCCATCGGGGGCTACGATCCGGTGGCCTTCTTTCGGCAAGGCGCAGCGCAACCCGGCCATCGCCGCCATGCGGTGATGTGGAAAGGTGTCACCTGGCGCTTTGTCAGTGCCGACAGCCGGGCCCGCTTCGAAGCCAGCCCGCGCGCCTTTGCTCCGGCCTTTGGCGGCTATTGTGCCTATGCTTTGTCACGCGGCGTGCTGGCGCCGGGAGATCCGCAGCTTTGGGTGATCGTTGATGGCAGGTTGTTCTTGCTCAACAACCCTGAGGCCCGGAGGTTGTGGAGGATACGCAGGGGCGAGCTGATCGCCCGCGCGCGCCAGCACTGGCCTGCGATTCTGCGGCAATGAAGCGGCAATGCGGCGTCACCTCACATTGCTGTGAGGAGTGGTTTTATTTTCGAAACTGTGACCCATATTCAATAGGGACTGCGGAGTGGAACCACCGCAGTTCTTTTTCACTGTCCCTCGTTCCATACCTCAGCGCCCGGCTTGTCCGGGCGCTTTTTTCGTATGAGGCGTGAATCCGGCTTTGCGGCGCGGGCCGTCGGCCTTAGGCTGCGCCGCATGAGCAGCTACAGCGATGATCTTTTGAAATCCATCCTGCAACGCAGCCGCAGCATTGCCGTGGTGGGCGTGTCGATGAATCCGGTGCGACCCAGCTACTACGTCGCGCGCTATCTGACGCTCAAGGGGTTTCGGGTGTTCCCGGTCAATCCTGGCCACGCGGGCAAGATGCTGTTTGGCGAGACCGTGCGCGCCAGTCTGACAGACATAGACGCGCCGGTGGATATGGTCGACATCTTCCGCCGGTCAGAAGCGGTGCCGCCCATCGTCGACGAGGCGCTGGAGGCGTTTCCGCACCTGCAGACCATCTGGATGCAGATCGGCGTCGAACACGCCGAGGCCGCCGCCAAAGCCGAGGCGCGCGGCGTGACCGTGATCCAGAACCGCTGCCCCAAGATCGAGTATCAGCGCCTGTTCGGTGAGCTGCGCCAGGGTGGCTTTGCCACTGGCATCATTTCCTCGAAACTCTGACGCTTGCGGTAAGGCGGGGCGCTCCCGCCCGCTTAGGTCGTCCGGCTGGACGGCCTGCACGGTTGGGCCGGGCGCCGCTGCGCGGCGCTGGTTGTTTTACTGAGAGGCCCTGACGAGCAGGCGGGCGCGTCCGGGCCTTGTCGGTTGTGGGGGGCATGGCGCGTCAAGGGCAAGCCGCACTGGCGCGCAGAAGCTGCGCCTGCCTGGCCCCGCGGGCCGGGAAGGGGGCTGTCAGTCCTTGGGGCGTGCGGCCTTTTCGGCAAGGCCGCTAAGGCCCTGGCGTTCGGCCAAAACCCGCAACACATCCTCCAGCGCCACGTCACGGGCGGCCAGCATCACCAGGAAGTGATAGAGCACATCCGCGCCTTCGGAGGCGAGGCCCGCCTTGTCACCCTTTACCGCCTCGATGATGGCCTCGATGGCTTCTTCGCCGAATTTCTCGGCGCATTTTTCCGGCCCTTTGGCGAGCAGCTTGGCGGTCCAGCTGGTGTCGGGGTCGGCGCCCTTGCGGGTGCCGATGGTGGTTTCGAGATCGTGCAGCAGGCTCATCACATGCCCCTTCAGGTCAGCCGCATTGGAATGCCGGCGGCGGCCATATGTTGTTTGGCCTCCTGCACGGTGTATTCGCCGAAGTGAAAGATCGAGGCCGCCAGCACCGCCGAGGCGCCGCCTTCGGTGACGCCTTCGACCAGGTGGTCGAGGTTTCCCACCCCGCCGGAGGCGATCACCGGCACGTCCACCGCATCGGAAATCGCCCGTGTCAGCGGCAGGTTGAAGCCCGATTTCGTGCCGTCGCGATCCATCGAGGTCAGCAGGATCTCGCCCGCGCCCTTGGCGGTCACCAGGCGGGCGAATTCCACCGCGTCGATGCCGGTGGGCTTGCGGCCGCCATGGGTGAAAATCTCCCACTTGCCGGGGGATACCGTCTTGGCGTCGATGGCGCAGACGATGCACTGGCTGCCGAACTGGTCCGCGGCTTCGGCGATCACATCCGGGTTGGCCACCGCGGCCGAGTTGAAAGAGACCTTGTCAGCCCCCGCTAGCAGCAGCGCGCGCACGTCTTCGCGGCTGCGCACCCCGCCGCCCACGGTCAGCGGCACAAAACATTGCTCGGCGGTGCGGCGCACCACGTCGAACATGGTGCCACGGTTTTCATGGGTCGCGTGAATGTCGAGAAAGCAGATCTCATCCGCGCCGGCGGCGTCATAGGCCTTGGCCGATTCCACCGGATCGCCCGCATCGCGCAGGCCGACAAAATTGACGCCCTTGACCACGCGGCCATCAGCGACATCGAGACAGGGGATGATACGGGTCTTCAGCATGGGCTACCTTATGGCGGGATTGTTGCGGTCTGGGAAGGGGGCGTTGCCCCCTCGCGCCGGACGGCGCTCACCCCCAGAATATTTCGGACCAGAAAGAAACGCCGGGCGTCAGCCCTTCAGCACCGCCAGCGCCTCGGCCAGGTCGATGGCGCCATCGTAGAGCGCACGGCCCGAAATCGCCCCATTCAGCGGCGCACCGCAGGTTTTCAGCGCGCGCAGATCGTCCAGCGAGGACACCCCGCCAGAGGCGATCACCGGAATGCTGACCGCCTTGGCCAGATCGGCGGTGGCCTGCACGTTCGGGCCCTTCATCGCGCCGTCGCGCAGGATGTCGGTATAGATGATCGCCGCCACGCCTGCGTCCTCGAACGACTTGGCCAGATCGGTGACCATCACGTCGGTTTCCTCGGCCCAGCCCTTGGTCGCGACGCGCCCGTTGCGGGCGTCGATGCCAACGGCGACCTTGCCGGGGAAGGCGCGTGCAGCCTCGCGCACCAGGTCGGGGTTTTCCACCGCCACCGTACCCAGGATCACCCGCGCCAGCCCCTTGTCGAGCCAGGTTTCAATCGTGGCCATGTCGCGGATGCCGCCGCCCAGCTGGGCGGGCACCTTGGTCTGTTTCAGGATCTCCTCGACCGGGGCGGCGTTGACCGGTGCGCCGGCAAAGGCACCGTTGAGGTCGACGAGGTGCAGCCACTCGCAGCCCGCTTCGACAAACTCCAGCGCCTGGGCGGCGGGGTTGTCGTTGAACACGGTGGTCTTGTCCATGTCGCCATGCAGCAGACGGACGGCCTGGCCGTCCTTGAGGTCAATCGCGGGGTAGAGGATCATCCGGGCAGCCCTTTGTGAAATATGCTGGCGGTGTTTTGCACAAGGCTGGCCTGGATTGCAACGCGACCCTAGGTCAAGCTTGCCCCAAAAGCAATCGCCGGGACAGACTGCCGCAATCAACAGGGAGGACTGGCAATGAAACATCTGCTGACAGCTGCCGCGGTGGCACTGGGTCTGGCTGGGGCGGCGGCGGCCGATCCAGTGCTGGGCACCTGGAAGACCCAGCCTGACGACGGCGCCTATGCCCATGTCAAAATGGTGAAATGCGGCGCCGCGGTTTGTGGCAAGATCGCTCGCACATTCAACAGCAGCGGCGAATATCAGTCGCCCAACCTGGGCAAGACGCTGGTGATCGACATGGTGCCGAACGGGGACGGCTCTTACGCGGGCAAGGTCTGGCGGCCGTCGAACAACAAGATCTACACTGGCAAGATGGATCTGGCGGGCAGCAGCCTGGCGCTGCGCGGTTGCGTCGCGGGCGGGCTGATCTGCTCCAAACAGACCTGGAACCGCGTCAAGTAAGCGTCAGGTAAGCGACGCGGTGCAGCCGGGGTCTAGAGCAATCCCAGCTGCACCGGAATCGGGGCATAGCCGCGTTTCAGCTGCTGGTCGCGGAAGCGTTCGAAAATCGCCAGCGCCTCGCCGTGGGCGGCGAGATAGGTGCGTTTCTGCGCGCCGCCGGGCGCGTTGATCGGGCCGGACACCCGTTCCACGCACCAGTCACCGAACAGCGTCGGCGTCAGGCTCAGCAGGCAATAGCGGTGCCTGCCGTCGACGTGGTCATATTTTTCGAAACGGATGTGCAATTTGGCGGCCGAGGTAACAAAAGGTCCGCCCCGTATGCATCGAAGCAGACCCCGTGTCTATTCTTCAAAACGGCAGATTGCGCCGGCCCCTGCGGCACCTGTGACGTGCTGACATCACCACGCGCTGCGGCGGCGCTCAGGGCGCCCAGGACAGGAAGTTGCCGATCATCCGCAACCCCGTCGCCTGGCTTTTCTCCGGGTGGAACTGCATGCCCAGCATGGTGTCGCGGCCAATCACCGCGGTGACGTCGCCGCCATAGTCCACATGCGCCAGGCGGTTTGCCGGATCCGCCACGCGGAAATGGTAGGAGTGCACGAAATAGACGTGATCGCCGCTGCTGATGCCGTCAAACACCGGATGCGGGCTGTCGATCACCAGGTCGTTCCAGCCCATGTGCGGCACCTTCAGCGTTGGCTCGGACGGTACGATCTTGACCACGTCACCGCCCACCCAGCCCAGGCCGGGGGTCTCGGCGTATTCATGCCCGGTGGTTGCCATCAACTGCATGCCGACGCAGATGCCCAGAAACGGGCGGCCCTTCTGCTCAACCGCCTCCACCATGGCGTCATAGATGCCCCTGTGGCCGCGCAGCTCTGCCGCGCAGGCGGGAAAGGCACCGTCGCCGGGCAGCACCAGCCGGTCGGCCCGCGCCACCACATCGGCGTCGGAGGTCACAACGACCTCGCCCGCGTCCAGCTCCCGCGCCATGCGCTGAAACGCTTTCTCGGCGGAATGCAGGTTGCCAGATTCGTAATCGATGATCGCCGTCAGCATGTCACAGCGCCCCTTTGGTCGACGGAATCGCATCCGCCTTGCGTGGGTCGGTCTCCACCGCCAGCCGCAGCGCGCGCGCCACCGCCTTGAAGGCGGCCTCGGCGATGTGGTGGCTGTTGAACCCGTGCAGCTGGTCGATGTGCAGGGTGATGCCGCCATGGGTGCTGAAGCCCTGGAAGAATTCGCGCACCAGCTCGGTATCAAACGTGCCGATCTTCTGGGTCGGCAGGTCGACATTCCAGATCAGGAAAGGGCGTGCCGACAGGTCCAGCGCGCAGCGCACCTGGGCGTCATCCATCGGCAGGTGGCACTCGCCGTAGCGGCGGATGCCCTTTTTGTCCCCCAGCGCCTGCACCAGCGCCTGACCCAGCGCGATGCCGGTGTCCTCCACCGTGTGGTGGTCGTCGATGTGGTAATCGCCCTTGGCGCGGATGGTCATGTCGATCAGTGAATGGCGCGCCAGCTGGTCCAGCATGTGGTCGAAAAAGCCGACCCCCGTCTGGTTGTCATAGATCCCGGTGCCATCCAGGTTGATGTCCACGGAAATGTCGGTTTCCGCGGTCTTGCGGGTCACACTGGCTGTACGCATCGGCGGGCTGTCCTTCCTCAAGCTGCGAGGGCGCTTATAGGGCGGGCAGGGGGGCTTGCTCAAGTGCGGCATTGTGCAAGCGCGCCAAACTGTTGCCTGCATCGCCCCTATTGCGCCGCGCCAGCCCCCATGCGAGCTTGGGCGCAAATTGCGACCACCATCAGAAGGGGCACCCATGTCCACCTGCGTCTTTGTCCAGATCCGCTGCAAGCCCGGCACCACCTACAAGGTGGCCGAGGAAATCGCGCTGCATGAAATCCACTCCGAACTGTACTCCACCAGCGGCAATTTCGACCTGCTGATGAAGCTCTACATCCCCAGCGGCGAGGATGTCGGTAAATACATCAACGACAAGCTGTTGCAGATCGAGGGCATCGAGCGCTCGCTGACCACCATGACCTACAAGGTGTTTTAGGCCGCTCAGCAGCCAGATAGCGAAAAGCAAAACGCCCCGCGCTGCGGGGCGTTTCCTGGTCTGGGGTCGGGATCAGGCGGCGATCAGCCCTTGGTCCTTCAGCTCCGTATAGGCCGCGTCAACGCCAGCTTTCATCCGTTTCAGCAACTCGTCGACCTCGTCCCGGGTGATGATGATCGGCGGGCAGAGCGCCAGCGCATTGCCGGCCACCGCGCGCAGGATCAGCCCGTTGGCCTCGCAGGCTTTCTGCGCGGCCGCGCCGGCAGCACCTTTTTCAAAGCTCGCACCGGTGGTCTTGTTCGACACCAGCTCCAGCGCCGCGATCAGCCCCTTGCCGCGCACTTCGCCCACCAGCGGATGGTCGGTGAAGATCTCGCGCAGCTGCGCCTGCATGTAGGCGCCCACCTCGGCGGCGTGGTCAAACAGGTTGTCGCGCTCGTAGATCTCCAGCGTTTTCAGCGCCGCCGCGCAGGCCGCCGGGTGGCCCGAATAGGTGTAGCCGTGACCAAACACGCCGACCTCGTTGGTCTGGTCGATCATTGCCTCATACATCCAGCCGGGAATGACCGACGCTGAGATCGGGAAATAGGCCGAGGACAGCTGCTTGGCGAATGTCATCAGGTCCGGCTTGATGCCCATGGTGGTGCAGCCAAAGTCCGCGCCGGTGCGCCCAAAGCCGCAGATCACCTCATCCGCCCAGATCAGAATGCCGTGCTTGCGCAAGAGCGTCTGCAACTTCTCATAATAGCCCTCAGGCGGCACGATCACGCCGGACGCGCCGGTGATCGGCTCGACAATCATCGCGGCGATGGTGTCGGGATCTTCGGCGAGGATCTGCTGTTCCAGATTGTTGATGATGCGGTCGACAAACTGTACTTCGGTCTCATTGCCCTGCCGACCGGTGTAATAATGCGGCGCGTCGGAGCGCAGAATGTGCAGCGCCTCCAGCGGCGCATCAAAATGCGCCAGGTTGGCGGGCAGCGAGGTCAGCGAGCCCGCCGCCACCGTCACCCCGTGGTAGCCGCGCTCGCGGGTGATGATCTTGCGCTTTTCCGGCTTGCCGATGGCGTTGAAGTAATAGCGCAGCATCTTGTAATGCGTGTCGTTGGCGTCCGAGCCGGAGTTGCCAAAGAAGATATAGGCATCCTCCACCGGCACCATCGCTTTCAGCTTCTCTGCCAGTTTCTGGATCGGCTCATGGGTCTTGCCACCGAAGGTGTGCGAAAACGGCAGCTTGTGCAGCTGTTCCGTGATCGCGTCCATCACCTCGGTATTGCTGTAGCCCAGCGAGGTGCACCACAGCCCCGCCAGCCCCTCGATGTATTTCTTACCGTCGGTGTCATAGACATAGATGCCTTCGCCGCGGTCCAGGCACAGCTGCTCTGTGGCGGTGAAATTGGTGGTGGGATAGATCACAGGGGCCATGGCCAAACTCCTTCGGTCGCGCGCCCGCATGGGCCGTTTCGCCATAGCATTGGCGCGTTTTGCAGGGCGCGTCAAAAGGAATTTGATCAAATTCGGAGGCTAGTGATCTTTCCGCCCGCGCGGCCGGCGTGTCGGACAGCAAAAAGCCGCCCCGGGGGACGGCTTTTTTGATCCAAATGGAGCGGGCGAGGCGATTCGAACGCCCGACCCTAACCTTGGCAAGGTTATGCTCTACCCCTGAGCTACGCCCGCGCTGCCATTTGGTGAGGCGGTGAATAGAAAATCGCCACCGGGACTGCAAGCGGAAAATGCACGCTGCGAGCAGAAAATCCGAGCCCGGCGGCAGGCTTGGCCAAACGCAAAAAGCCGCCCCGAGGGACGGCTTTTTTGATCCAAATGGAGCGGGCGAGGCGATTCGAACGCCCGACCCTAACCTTGGCAAGGTTATGCTCTACCCCTGAGCTACGCCCGCGCTGCCATTCGGTGAGGCCGTATCTAGGGCTTTCGGCGCGGGGCTGCAAGCGGAAAATGCCGTTGCTGCGCAAGTATCTGTGGATAAGCGCAAAACCCGCCTCAGCCGCGGGGCTGCGGCAGCTGATGGCGGGAATGTTCCAGCATGCGGGCGTGATATGGGCTGTCGACGCGACAGGAGACAAAGGCGCTGGCCGGGCAGGGGGGCAGATCCAACGCCTTGATTAGTTGCGCGTCTTTCTGGCCTTCCAGCAGCACGATCTGTTCGCGTGCGAGGATGTCGCGGGTGCCATGGCCACCATCGGCCCGGATTCGGCGCATGAAATCTTTCTGCTGCGCCACCGCCTCCACCACGTCCCGCGGAATCGGGCGGCGCTGGATCAGCCGGAACAGCTGCGCCATGCGTTCGTTGCCGGTCTCCCCGGCGAAAATCTGGCGCACGGCTGCTTCGTCTGCGGTGCGCCAAAAATTGGCCGGATAGGGCTGATCTCGCAGCAGCCACAGGATGTTGCGGAAGCCATCGGCAGAGACGCTGCGCTTGGCGTCCTTGTTCTGGCCTGCCGTCAGGTAGGCGGGCCGGGCCACGATCAGCCCTAGATAGCAGCGCGCCCGCACCTCGTCTGCGGCCACCAGAAGGCAGGCGCACTCCAGCGCCTCGGTGGGGATCATCCAGTTGCCGCCCATGGTGTGTTTGATGTCCACATCCTGCCCCAGGATCTCGGTATCCAGCCGTCCTTTGCGCAGTCTCAGCAGCGCCCGCAGCTCAATCTCCACCCGCGTGCCGATATAGGTCTTCTCGGTCTTTTCCAGCTCCTCATAGGCGCGGCGCCCGGTCTTGGGGGTCATGATCACATCGTCGATGCACTTCCTCAGCATCTGCGGCACATCGTGCTCCAACGCCAGAGCGCCGCCCGCGCGGGCGGTGATCTCCTCCGCCAGCGGTGACAGGAGGCCAAAGTCCGGATGCCCCGGAAGGACAAGGCTGTCTGGGAGTTTCTGTTTCATATCGCGTTCCGCCGGGTCGGCAGGCCGGGCAGCACCCGCCCCTTCCGTCGAACCAAAGATACGCCTTCGGCAAAACGGCAGGACGTTTCGCACCCACCCAGGGCCGGGTGCCGCCCTTGGTTCAAGAATGATGGGGACGCCTCATGCCCGCACGGCATGCAGCCTCGGCTTGGCAATCGCCGCCTTCAATTCGCGCGCCACGGCCTCGGCCACCGGCGGCGGAAAGGCGTTGCCGACCTGACGATACGCGTTGGTCTTGGCACCGGTGAAGTGCCACTCATCCGGGAAGCCCTGAATGCGCGCCACCATCCGCACTGTGAGGCGCGGCATGTCGTTGTGAAACGGGTCCGGGGCTTCATAGGCGATGGTGCGCCCTTCGACCCCCAGCGCCGCCCAAGCGCGCCGCGCCCGCGTCGGCCCCAGGTCCGGCCCGCCATGTTTCTTGGACCCGCCCACAATGGTCGGCGCGATTTCATCGGCCTTGGCGGCCCAGTCCTCGGCGCCGCGCCAGCCGCGTTCCTTCATCAGGTCCAGCAGCGTCTCACCCACCGTGCGCGGATTATGGGGCAGCGGTTCGGGCCAGTTGAACTGGCCGGTGAATTCGCGCCGCAGCGCCACGATCGCCACCCGCGGCCGCAGCTGCGGCACGCCGTAGTCCGAGGCATTCAGCAGCCGCCAGTCGGTTTCGTAGCCGAGTTTTGACAGTTGTTTCTTCAGCTTGTCGCGATAATCCGAGAAAACCGCGTCCAGAAAACCGCGCACGTTCTCGATCATCACCGCGCGGGGGCGGGTGGCGTCGACGATCTCGATCGCGTCATCGAACAGGTTGCGCTCATCCTTTTCGCCCAGCTGCTTGCCGGCTACTGAAAACGGCGGGCAGGGCAGGCCACCGGCCAGCAGGTCGATGCCCTTGTAATCGCCGGCAACGTCCTTGAACTTGCGCACGTCTTCTTCCAGCACGTTCCAGCCGGGGCGGTTGTGGCGCAGCGTGGCGCAGCAATGCTTGTCGATCTCCACCAGCGCCGTGTGGTCAAAGCCCGCCGCCTCCAGACCCAGCGCCTGACCGCCAGCACCTGCGCATAGTTCCACCGATGTCAGCATTCTGCTCCGCCCATCTGAATCTGTTCCTGCTCCGTTCCTAGGTGCAAAGATGATTCCGCACAAGGATTTCCGCCCGCGGCAGATTAGGGGCATTTGCCGGAATGCGAAAGGCCGCCCCGAAGGGCGGCCTGTTCACTGTCGAATGGAGCGGGCGAGGCGATTCGAACGCCCGACCCTAACCTTGGCAAGGTTATGCTCTACCCCTGAGCTACGCCCGCGCTGCCATTCGGTGAGCGGTGATTTAGGGCGTCCTTGCCCACGCTGCAAGAGGAAAAAACGCCCTTCGTGCCAAAAAATCCAACCGTCCCGCGACGGAACTGCGGCGGACCCGCGTTTGAGCTTGCAGAACAACGATTTCAGACAGGAGGGCGCATTCATGCCAATCAAGGATTATCTGCGCATCGGCGGGCTGGTCATCGCCATGACACTGGCGCTGGCTCTGCGTCCGGTCAGCCCCCACGGGGCGGCGCCCGCAGGTTGGGCACAGGGGTTTGAGGCAATCACCCCGGCGCAGGTCGAGATCACCACGCTGCCGCATCTGCCGCCGCGCCCGGCCTGAGGCGCGGTGATCACCAGCAGCACATCCGTGCCCCTATTCGTGACCGGCTTGTCATCGCTGGTGCGCGCAGACAGGTCGGTAACGGACCAGCGACGGGCCACAGGAGCAAAGAGCTTGGCTGCTGCCATCGGGAACCTCGATACTCAATAGACCCGCCACAGGTCTGACCCGGCTGCGGTTCGGTCAAGTCGGCAATACATAAAAAGAACGCCCCGCCGAGAGGGCGGGGCGTTGTCTGGCGCGGGCTGTGGTCTGTGGCTTATTCCAGCTCGACCAGCAGATCCTTGGCGTCGATCTGGCCGCCGGCCTGTACGTGGATGGCCTTCACCACCGCGTCGCGTTCAGCGTGGATGCCGGTTTCCATCTTCATCGCCTCGATGGTCAGCAGCATGTCGCCCTCATGCACCTGCTGGCCCGGCTGCACCGCAACGGAGGCCACAACACCCGGCATCGGCGCGCCGACATGGTTGGGGTTGCCCACCTCGGCCTTGGCGCGCTGTTCGGTCGAGGCCTTGACCAGACGGTTCGGCACCCGGATCACGCGGGGCTGGCCGTTCAACTCGAAGAATACCTTCACCTCGCCTTTCTCGTCGGTTTCGGAAATCGCTTGCAGGCGGATCTCCAGCGTCTTGCCGGGGTCGATCTCGGCGGTGATTTCGTCGCCTGGCTCCATACCGTAAAAGAAGGTCCGCGTCGGCAGGGTGCGCACCGGCCCGTACTGGCGGTGGCGGCCCATGTAATCGAGGAACACCTTGGGATACATCAGATAGCCGTTCAGGTCCTCGTCATCGATCTTGAAGCCTTCCAGCTGCTTGGAGAGATCCGCGCGGGCTGCCTCCAGGTCCACCGGTTTCAGATGCTTGCCGGGGCGCTCGCGGTTCGGCTCTTCGCCTTTCAGCACCTTCTTCACGATGCTGTCGGGGAACCCGCCCGGCGGCTGGCCCAGGTTGCCGCGCATCATGTCGACCACCGAGTCGGGGAAGGCCACGTCGGTCTGGGGATCCTCGACCTCATCGCGGGTCAGTCCCTGGCTCACCATCATCAGCGCCATGTCGCCAACCACCTTGGACGACGGCGTCACCTTCACGATGTCGCCGAACATCTGGTTCACATCCGCATAGGTCTGCGCCACGGTGCTCCATTTTTCCTCCAGCCCCAAGGAACGCGCCTGCGCCTTCAGGTTGGTGAACTGGCCGCCCGGCATCTCGTGCAGGTAAACCTCCGAGGCCGGTGCCTGAAGCCCGCTTTCAAACGCCGCATACTGCGCGCGCACCTGCTCCCAATAGGCCGAGATCTCGCGGATCTTGCCGATGTCCAGCCCGGTGTCGCGGTCGGTGTTGCGCAACCCCTCGACGATCGAGCCCAGGCACGGCTGCGAGGTGCCGCCGGAAAACGCGTCCATTGCCGCGTCCACCGCGTCAACGCCAGCATCCGCCGCCGCCAGAATGGTGGCGCCCGCAATGCCAGAGGTGTCATGGGTGTGGAAATGCACCGGCAGGCCGACTTCTTCTTTCAGCGCCTTGACCAGCTGGCGGGCGGCGGCGGGTTTCAGCAGCCCCGCCATGTCCTTCAGGCCCAGGATATGCGCGCCCGCGGCCTCCAACTCCTTGGCCATGCCGACATAGTACTTCAGGTCGTATTTGGCGCGGTTCGGGTCCAGAATATCACCGGTATAGCAGATGGTGCCTTCGCAGACCTTGCCGCTCTCGACCACTGCGTCCATCGCGACGCGCATGTTCTCGACCCAGTTCAGGCTGTCAAAGACGCGGAACACGTCGACGCCGGTCTTGGCGGCCTGCTTCACAAAGGACTGCACCACATTGTCGGGGTAGTTGGTGTAACCCACCCCGTTTGAGGCGCGCAGCAACATCTGCGTCATCAGGTTCGGCATCCGCTCGCGCAGGTCGCGCAGGCGCTGCCAAGGGCATTCCTGCAGGAAGCGGTAAGCCACATCAAAGGTCGCCCCGCCCCAGCACTCGACCGAGAACAGCTGGCTGAGGTTCTGCGCATAGGCCGGCGCCACCTTGATCATGTCGATTGAGCGCATCCGGGTCGCCAGCAGTGACTGGTGCCCGTCGCGCATAGTGGTGTCGGTCAGCAGCAGTTGACGCTGTGCCTTCATCCAGTCGGCCACCGCCTGTGCGCCTTTCTGCTCCAGCAGGTTGCGGGTGCCATAGGGCAGGTTGCCCGCCTCCGCCTTGGGCGCGCGCGGCTCCTTCAGGTCGGGCGAGGGGGCTGCGCGGCCTTCGGTCTCCGGGTGGCCGTTCACGGTGATATCCGCGATATAGGTCAGCACCTTGGTGCCGCGGTCGCGACGCTTGGCGAACTGGAACAGCTCCGGCGTCTCGTCGATGAATTTGGTGGTGTATTCATTCGACAGGAAGGTCGGGTGCTTCAGCAGGTTTTCGACAAAGGCGATGTTGGTGCTGACACCGCGCACCCGGAATTCGCGCAGGGCGCGGTCCATGCGGGCAATCGCCTTTTCCGGCGTCGGCGCCTTGGCGGTCACCTTGGTCAGCAGGCTGTCATAGTAACGGGTAATTACCCCGCCCGCATAGGCCGTGCCGCCATCCAGGCGGATGCCCATGCCGGTGGCCGAACGATAGGCGGTGATGCGACCATAGTCGGGGATGAAGTTGTTGAGCGGATCCTCCGTCGTGACCCGCGTTTGCAGTGCGTGACCGTTCAGGGTGATGTCGCTTTGCGCGGCCTTGCCGGTGGCCTCGGCCAGGGTCTTGCCCTCGGCGATCAGGATCTGCGCCTGCACGATGTCAATGCCGGTGACCTCTTCGGTGACGGTGTGTTCCACCTGCACCCGAGGGTTCACCTCGATGAAGTAGAACTTGCCGTCGTTCATATCCATCAGGAATTCGACGGTGCCCGCGCATTCATAGTTCACGTGGGCGCAGATCTTGCGACCCAGCTCGCAGATCTCGGCGCGCTGTTCCTCGCTCAGATAGGGGGCAGGGGCGCGCTCCACGACTTTCTGGTTGCGGCGCTGCACCGAACAGTCGCGCTCGAACAGGTGGTAGATCTCGCCGTGCTTGTCGCCGAGAATCTGCACCTCCACGTGGCGGGCGCGGGTGATCATCTTTTCCAGATAGCCCT
This sequence comes from Leisingera sp. SA32, assembly GCF_056033425.1. Lineage (NCBI taxonomy): Bacteria > Pseudomonadati > Pseudomonadota > Alphaproteobacteria > Rhodobacterales > Roseobacteraceae > Leisingera > Leisingera sp. SA32. The sequence continues at coordinate 392,357 of NZ_JBVYHB010000003.1, forward strand.
CACCGTTGCCAAAGGCGGCCTCCGCCTCGCGGCGGCCCTCCAGCACCTTTTCCTCCAGCTCATCCTCGGACAGGATCGGCCGCATGCCGCGACCGCCGCCGCCCCAGCTGGCCTTCAGCATCAAGGGATAGCCGACCTCTGCCGCTTCCTTGCGGATTGCGTCCATGTCGTCGCCCAGCACCTCTGTTGCCGGGATCACGGGCACGCCGGCCTCAATGGCGACACGCCGCGCGCTGGCCTTGTCCCCCAGCGCACGCATGGTTTCCGCCTTGGGGCCGATAAAGGTGATACCGTTACGCGCGCAGGCATCCACGAAATCCGGGTTCTCCGACAGCAGGCCATACCCGGGGTGGATCGCATCGGCGCCGCTTTCCTTGGCCACGCGGATGATCTCATCGATCGAGAGATAGGCGGCCACCGGCCCCAGTCCTTCGCCAATGCGGTACGCCTCATCCGCCTTGAACCGGTGCAAGCCCAGCTTGTCCTCCTCGGCATAGACGGCGACGGTGCGCTTGCCCATCTCATTGGCTGCGCGCATCACGCGGATCGCGATTTCGCCACGGTTGGCAATCAGGATCTTTTTGAAGTCGGTCATTTCACCCTCGGGGTCCGTGCAAGTTGCAGAATTGTTAGGCGGAGAATAACCGATCCGACAACCGTAGTTCTGGGTAGAACCGGCATGATTGCGCTCTCAAACGGCCTGATGTTTCCTGTCCGATGCGCAATGCGACGATCGGCTGCAAAAACATGGCGCTGCGGAGTGTTACCGCAAACATGCATAAACAACGGGCTTTTCCGGTATTCTCTGCCGATTTTGTAACTATCGTGTGTCTCCGCGGTGCAGCATGGCTTAGCTGCGATGCGGCATTTTGGCGCAATGCAGATGGGTCTTTCCATAAAGTTCGCCATCAGGGAGTCATTGCGCAAGATTGTGTCGCCTGACCTTGCTGATCGCTGCCAGATCCGGCATTCCCAGCTGCGCCATATTGGCCTCCAGGTCGCGGCGCAGCATGTCGATCAAATGCGCCGGTCCGCCCGCGCCAAGGGCCGCCAGCGCATAGTGAAAGCCGCGCCCGAGCATTACAAAATCCGCCCCCAATGCCAGCGCCCGCAGGATGTCCAGCCCGCCTTCAATGCCGCTGTCAAAGATGACCGGCACGTCCACTGCGGCGCGGATGGCGGGCAGCATGTCGATGGCGGCCGGGCAGCCATCAAACTGTCGGCCCGCATGGTTCGACACCCAGACCGCATCCGCCCCCGCATCCTCCAGCCGTGCGGCATCTTCGGCCCGCAAGACACCCTTGATGACCAGCGGCCCGTCCCAATGCCGCCGCAGCCAGCGCACATAGTCCCAGTCGGGCGAGGTGCGCAGCAGATATCCCACATGCGCGGTCGACGACAGGCTGCCGCTGGCGCCGTCTATGTATTTGTCCAGCGTGCGCATATGCGGCATGCCCTGCCGCGCCATGCCCATGGCCCAGGCGGGCCGCGTCGCAACCTGCGCCAGCAATCGCGGGGTCAGGCGTGGCGGTTGGGTCAGGCCCGAGCGCACCTGCCGCTCCCGGCGCGAGGCGGTCGGCACGTCCACCGTCAGCACCAGCACCTTGAAACCCGCATCGCGGGCGCGCGCCAGCATATCGGCGCGGATGCCCTCATCCTTGGGCGGATACAGCTGGAACCAGCCCTGCGCCCCCAGATGCGGGGCCAGATCTTCGGGCGACTGACTGGCCACGGTGGACAGGCAATAGGGGATGCTCGCGGCGGCGGCACTGCGGGCCAGGATGCCCTCGGCGTCGGGCCAGACCAGCCCGGACATGCCCACGGGGGCCACCCCAAAGGGCAGGGGCAGCGCCTCGCCGAACAAGGTGGCGGACAGATCCGGCGTCAACGGCCCGTGCAGGATCGAGGGCACAAGCCCCACGCGGTCCAACCCGGCGCGGTTGCGCGCCTGCGTGGTCTCGCGCCCGGTGGCACTGTCCAGATACTCCCACACGAACCGCGGCAGGCGGCCGCGGGCACGGTGTTTCAGATCATCCAGTCCGGGGTAGCGCTGATGCAAATCCATGCGCACAAGGTGCCGCCGGTCCGGCGCCGCTGTCCAGCGCAAAAGTGATGGTGACATCAGGGGCTTGGCGGCTCAGTTCACCCGGCGCGGCGGCTTGGTTGGGGCCGGTGCGGCGTGTCGGTCTGCGGCGGCGCGTGCGGCGCGTTCGCGGGCCAGAATGCCCGGCGCATCCGCGCCCGCCAGCGGCGTGGCGGCATCGCGCGCCACCTCGCCGCGGCTGGCCAGCGCCAGATAGCGCCCGCAGCACACCCGCAGGAAAGAGGTGAAATTGCCCAGATCGTGATCCGCATCTATGCTCTCGTAATACAGCCGGGCAATCAGCTGGTTCACCGTCATCGCATCACGTGCGGCGATTTCTTCCAAGATCTCCCAGAAGAACCGCTCGACCCGGATCGAGGTCGCCATGCCGTCGATGCGCAAGGATTTGGTGCGGCTCTCCCACAGCTCTGGGTCGGCGCCGATGAACAATTCACACATGGGTTCTCCCCGTTGGGCGGTAATTGCCCCGCCAGCCAGGCAGGCGGGGCAGGGCGCGGATTACAGCAGCGCCATGAACTGGCGCAGCCAGGCCGGGTGCGCAGGCCAGGCCGGTGCGGTGACCAGGTTGCCATCGGTCACCGCCTCTGTCACCTCGATATCGGCAAAGGTGCCACCCGCCGCCGTCACCTCGGGCGCGCAGGCCGGATAGGCCGAGCAGCGCCGCCCCTCCAGCGCACCGGCCGCCGCCAACAGCTGCGCGCCATGGCAGATCGCCGCCACCGGTTTGTCGGTCTCAAAGAAGTGCCGCACCAGCGCCAGCACATCCTCGTTCAGGCGCAGATATTCCGGCGCGCGCCCGCCCGGCACCACCAGCGCGTCATATTTCGCCGGATCGACCGCGGCGAAATCCGCGTTCAGCGCAAAATTATGGCCGGGTTTCTCGCTGTAGGTCTGATCTCCCTCGAAATCATGGATTGCCGTTTTCAACGTCTCCCCCGCCGCCTTGCCGGGGCAGACCGCATCCACCTCGTGGCCGCAGGCCAGCAGGGTCTGGAACGGAACCATGGTCTCATAGTCCTCGGTGTAGTCTCCGGTAATCATCAATACGCGTGCCATCTTGATCCTCCTCTGCAATTGGCAGGGAATTGGCTAGCACCCCGATCGCCTGCCGGGGTATTAGGCGGATACTACATCGGCGCGCTTGCGCGGAAATGGCGGAACAGACTGTGAACGTCCTCTTTCCGCCGGGCCTGAATCACGCTAGGATCACGGGTATGAGCAGTTTTGACGAAATGGACGCCTTTGAGGGCGCATCGCTGTCGGCCCGAGCCATGCAGGCGCGGCCGATGCCCTATCTCGACAGCCTCAACCCCGCGCAGCGCGAGGCGGTGGAATGTCTGGATGGCCCGGTTCTGATGCTGGCAGGGGCCGGCACCGGCAAGACCAAGGCGCTGACCACCCGCATCGTGCACCTTCTCAGCACCGGCCGGGCGCGGCCCAATGAAATCCTGTCGGTGACCTTCACCAACAAGGCCGCCCGCGAGATGAAGGAACGGGTGGGCGGCATGCTCGGCCAGGCGGTTGAGGGCATGCCCTGGATGGGCACCTTCCACTCCATCTGCGTCAAGCAGCTGCGTCGCCACGCGGAACTGGTGGGGCTGAAATCGAACTTCACCATTCTGGACACCGACGACCAGATCCGCCTGTTGAAACAGCTGATCAAAGCTGCCGATATCGACGACAAACGCTGGCCCGCGCGAATGCTGGCGGGGATCATCGACGACTGGAAAAACCGCGCCCTGACGCCGGATCGCGTGCCTTCCGCCGATGCCGGTGCCTACAACAACCGTGGTATTGAATTTTACGCCCAGTATCAGACGCGCCTGCGCGAGCTGAACGCGGTGGATTTTGGCGACCTCCTGCTGCACATGGTGACGATATTCCAGAACCATGCGGACGTGCTGGAGCAATACCAGCGCTGGTTCCGCTACATCATGGTGGACGAGTATCAGGATACCAACGTCGCCCAGTACCTCTGGCTGCGGCTGCTGGCCGGCGCGCATAAAAACGTCTGCTGCGTCGGAGATGACGACCAGTCGATCTATGGCTGGCGTGGGGCTGAGGTTGGCAACATCCTGCGGTTCGAGAAGGACTTCCCCGGTGCCATGGTGGTGCGGCTGGAACAGAACTACCGCTCCACCGGCCATATCCTCGGCGCCGCCGCGGGTGTCATACGCGGCAACCAGGGCCGTCTGGGCAAGGAGCTGTGGACCGATGCGGGCGACGGCGAAAAGGTCCGCCTGATCGGCCATTGGGACGGCGAGGAAGAAGCCCGCTGGATCGGTGAAGAGATCGAGGCGATGCAGCGCGGCACCCGTGGCCTGTCGCCCATCGGCCTCAACAGCATGGCGATTCTGGTCCGTGCCTCGCATCAGATGCGCGCGTTTGAAGACCGGTTTCTCACCATCGGCTTGCCGTACCGTGTGATCGGCGGCCCGCGCTTCTATGAACGGCTCGAAATCCGCGACGCCATGGCGTACTTCCGCATCGTGACCACGCCCGAGGACGATCTGGCGTTTGAGCGTATCGTCAACACCCCCAAACGCGGGCTTGGCGACAAGGCACAGCAGACCATCCAGATCATCGCCCGCGAAAACGGCGTCTCGCTGGTCGAAGGCGCGCGGCTCGCGGTTGAAAATGGCCAGATCAAGGGCAAGGGCGCAGGAAAGCTGCGCGAGCTGGTCGAGGGCATCGCCCGCTGGGGGCGCATGGCCGGTGATGCGGACATCACCCATATGGAGCTGGCCGAGATCATCCTGGACGAGTCGGGCTACACCGCCCACTGGCAGAACGACAAGAACCCGGATTCGCCGGGCCGTCTTGAAAACCTCAAGGAACTGGTCAAGGCGCTGGAAAACTTCGAAAACCTTCAGGGCTTCCTTGAGCACGTCAGCCTCGTGATGGACAACGACAAGCAGGACGCGGATGAAAAGGTCTCGATCATGACCCTGCACGCCGCCAAGGGGCTGGAGTTTCCCGCCGTGTTCCTGCCGGGCTGGGAGGACGGTCTGTTTCCCTCGCAGCGCTCGATGGATGAAAGCGGCCAGAAGGGGCTCGAGGAGGAGCGCCGCCTGGCCTATGTCGGCATCACCCGCGCGGAGCAGATCTGCACGATTTCCTTTGCCGGCAATCGCCGGGTGTTCGGCCAGTGGCAGTCGCAGCTGCCCTCGCGGTTCATCGACGAACTGCCCGAGGACCACGTCGAGGTGCTCACCGGCAGCGGCTATGGTGCTGGCGCGGCGGGGGCGTCGGACTATGGCGTGCGCTCCACCATCGAAGACAAGATGGCGCAGGCCGACGGATACAACTCGCCGGGCTGGAAGCGCTTGCAGGCGCGGTCTGGCCAGCGCGGGTTGAGCCAGCCGAAGGAAAGCCGCCACCCGGTGATCGACCTCACCGCCACCTCCAGCTTTACCCTGGGGGAGCGGGTCTTCCACCAGAAATTCGGCTACGGCGCGATTCTCGGTATCGAAGGCGACAAGCTCGAGGTTGAGTTCGAAAAGGCGGGCGCCAAAAAGGTTGTGGCCAAGTTCCTGTCCGCAGCTGACGACATTCCGTTCTGACCGGCCCGTTCTGACCGGCGCCTCAGTCTGCCGCGACCCGTCCGCGACCTGCCCATGGCATGGGGTGGATGGCATGGGGGTGGGTTGCGCGGGATCCGGGCGCGACCAATTGACGATCCGATTGCGACTGCACGGTGGCCCGGAGGCAACTGGTCCTTATCCTGATCTGAAGACATTGCCCCGGGCTAGCCGGGGGGATCGGATCGCTTTGCGATCCGATCCGTGCGCGGCAGAGGAGGTTTTCAGCGCGTGGCGCTTTGATGGGGGGAATACAAAAACGGCGGCGCCCAGGGAGGAGGAGGGGGCACCGCCGTTCTGTCATACACCGGGAAAAAGGGAGGAGGAGATCCCGGTGATCCAAGCCCGGCTATCGGCCGGTATAGGGTGCGGTGACATCAGGGAGGAGGAGGATGCCACCGCGTAGTACAGGCTCCTTCAAGGGAGGAGGAGAAAAGAGCCTGATCTCTGTTATTCGTTTTCGTACGCCGCCTGATAGGCGATGCGCTTGATTTCGGAGCGATGCAGACCCAGGTCCGCCAGCTCGCGGCCGGTCAGCTCCGACAATTCGTTGACGGTCTGGCGATACAGGCGATACCGGGCAACCTTGGCCATCAGGTCGTCCAGAACGGCAAAAGGCGACGCCAGTTTCACTGCGGTGATCTGTTGTACTGCTGCCATCTGTTCGGGTCCTTCGTCTTGCCATCCGGCCGTTTCATCCTGCGCCCCAGTGGCGCCTCTTGTGATACAATTTATGGATATGCTGCGGATGCACAATCCCGCATCTGGTCAATGCTGCTATGCAGCAAGTGCATGGGTCGTGGCGACTATCGTTATGATAGTGCCGGTTTTTTTGGCAATCCTTTGGCGCGCGCTGCAATTTCGCCCGGCTGCCCTGCGCCTGTTGCATGGCCCTGCCGTCTGCGCTTGACACAAATTCCGGGCCTCAGGCGGGCGGCGGGTTTCATCGGGGGAAACAGCCGCATATATATGTGCCGAACAAGAAGCAGGAGAGCAGCCATGGCGGTCACGCAGGAACAGGTTCACGCAGCGCTGGAACGGCTGCAACTGCCGGGCGGTGGCACGCTGGTGTCGCGCGACATGCTGCGCGCCCTGCGCATTGAGGGCGGCAAGGTCAGCTTTGTGATCGAAGCCCCGAACCCCGACGTTGCCAAACAGATGGAGCCTCTGCGCCGCGCTGCCGAAGCGGCGGTGGCGGAGCTGGCGGGTGTCAGCAGCGTCTCGGTTGCGCTGACCGCCCATGCCCCGCAACAGCCCGCGCCCAGCCTCAAGGTGGGCGGCCATCCCAAACCGCAAGCCGAACCGCTGAAACCCGCGGGCGTGCAGCGCATCTTGGCGGTGGCGTCGGGCAAGGGCGGGGTGGGGAAATCCACCGTCTCCTCCAACCTTGCGGTGGCGCTGGCCAAGCAGGGGCGCAAGGTCGGCCTGCTGGATGCCGACATCTACGGCCCCTCGCAGCCGCGCATGATGGGTGCCAAGGGCCGGCCGGCCAGCCCTGATGGCAAGATCATCGAACCGCTGCACGCCCATGGCGTCACCCTGATGTCGATCGGCTTCATGCTGGAGGAGGGCAAGGCGGTGGTCTGGCGCGGCCCTATGCTGATGGGCGCGTTGCAGCAGATGCTGGGGCAGGTGAACTGGGGCGAGCTGGACGTGCTGATCGTCGATCTGCCGCCGGGCACGGGCGACGTGCAGCTGACGCTTTGCACCAAGGCCGAGATTTCCGGCGCCATCGTGGTCTCCACCCCGCAGGATGTGGCGCTGCTGGATGCGCGCAAGGCGATGGACATGTTCAAGACACTGAAGACCCCGGTGCTGGGTTTGATCGAGAACATGTCCTTCTTTACCTGTCCTGACTGTGGCGGCGAGCATCACATCTTTGGTCACGGCGGTGTCGCCGCTGAGGCCGAGGCGCTGGGTCTGCCGCTTCTGGGGGCGCTGCCGATCGACCTGGACACGCGGCTGGCTGGTGATGGCGGCACGCCGATTGCCGCCGGGGACGGGCCGATGGCGCAGGCCTATGCCCGCATTGCCGAGGGGCTGGTGAAGGGCGGCATGGCCTGATCTGTCCGCAACGCGCGCTTTGAGCAACGACAGACCGTCTCGCGACCCGCCCCGACCGGCGGGTCGTTTCTCGTTTGCGGTGCAAGTGCGGCGCGCTGGAAGGTCGGCCGGGCACCGCAGATGGGCACAGGTGGGATCGCCTGCCCCAGTGTGGGCGGCACTTTGGCCGCATGGCCCTGCCGCCTGTGGCGGCATGGGCGGTGTGGGGCAGCGTGGGATCGCAGGGAAACCATGGGACCGCTGGCAAGCCATGGGACCGCCCGGAAACCGTGGCATTGAGCGGGCATCCTGGCCGTGTTGGGAAATCATGGGCGGCATGGGAAAGCATGGCCCAAACCGGGGCGGTGCTCCCTTGCAGTAGCGAATCACTCGGTGGAAAACCCGCCCAAGGCGTGATTTCTGCCCGAAACGAGCCGCGTGCCTAGAACATTACGGGAACGGGTGCCGTTACTTGGTTTCGACTTCGGGAATCGCGGGAAACTATGGGAAAAAAACTTTGCCTGCAATCTGGATCTATATCCGGTGTTATCCGTGGGTATTGCGACTATATGTGACACATACGGCCCTAAACAGTACAGATTCTCAGCCGAATCTCAGCAGCAACTGCGCAGAGTCCAGAGGGAAACGGCAAAAAACAGTTGCGGGGCCATCAATTCCCATAGTATCCCTAATTCATCGGCGGAAACGAGGGACGGGGCGCCAAACGACCCCAGACCACAAAAATAAAAGCAGGTTTCATACAGGCCTTCGCTTTCCACGAAAACAGAGATCCGGCGCGCGGGCGAGCAGACATCCCCCCAGGTGGCGCGCGCAGTCGGACATCCCGCTCAGCGGGCCAAGGTGGCGGGTTGATCAGTGGCAGCAGATCAGCCCGCCCCTTTTCATTCTGGGGGACGGATCCACGCGAGGGACGCGCGAAAAGGGACGGTAGATTGGGCCGCAGGTTCAGAGGCGAAAGCCACCACAAGGTGGACAGCAAGGGGCGGGTGTCAATCCCGGCCTCTTTTCGCCGTGTGCTGGAGGCCTCCGACCCCAACTGGCAGCCCGACCGCAACCCGGAACTGGTGATCGTCTACGGTGACCAGAGACGAAACTACCTGGAATGTTATACAATAGAGGCGATCGAGGAAGTCGACGCCAAGATCGACCGGCTGCCGCGCGGCTCGATGCAGCGCAAGATGCTGCAACGAATGTTCCACGGCCAGTCCTTTCCGACCAATGTGGATGAGACCGGTCGTCTGGTGCTACCTGCCAAGCTGCGCCAGAAGATCGATCTTGAAGGCGAGGCCTTTTTCATCGCGGCTGGCGACACCTTCCAGATCTGGAAACCCGAAACCTACGAGGCGGAGGAGCTGGCCCAGACCGAGAAATGGATGGAGGAGCTGCCAGAGGACTTCGATCCGATGCAATTCCTTGATGGCGACGGAGACGTATAAGACATGACCCAGGACCAGACTGCTGCCAATGGTCCCCATATTCCGGTTCTGCTGCGCCCCCTGCTTCAGGCGGTTGCGCCGGTGTCCGGGCGCTGGCTGGACGGCACCTTCGGGGCTGGCGGCTACAGCCGCGGCCTGCTGGAGGCCGGTGCGGATCAGGTGATCGGCGTGGACCGCGACCCGCTGGCGTTTGATCTCGCGAAACCTTGGGCAGGGGAGTATGGCGACCGGCTGATCCTGCAACCGGGTGTGTTCTCGCGCATGGATGAATACGCGCAGGACCTGGACGGCGTGGTGCTGGACCTCGGCGTCTCCTCGATGCAGCTGGACTTGGCCGAGCGCGGCTTTTCCTTCATGAAGGACGGTCCCCTCGACATGCGCATGTCGCAGTCCGGCCCCTCCGCCGCCGATCTGGTGGCCGAGCTGAGCGAGGCGCAGATCGCCGACATCCTGTTCCACTACGGCGAAGAGCGCGCCAGCCGCCGCATCGCCAAGGCCATCGTGCGCGAGCGCGCGATCGAACCCATCACCACCACCCTGCGGCTGGCCAAGATCATCGAGAGCTGCCTGCCGCGCCCCAAGCCGAACCAGTCGCATCCGGCCACCCGCAGCTTTCAGGGGCTGCGCATTGCGGTGAACGCCGAATATGAGGAACTGTTCGAGGGGCTCCTGGCCGCCGAACGCGCGCTGAAGCCCGGCGGGCTGCTGGCCGTTGTGACCTTCCACTCGGTTGAGGACCGCATGGTCAAACGGTTCTTCCAGCACCGCGCGGGCAAGACCGGTCGCGCCAACCGCTACGCGCCGGAGCAGGCAGAGACCCCATCGCAATTCGAACTGGTGACGCGCAAGGCCGTCGGCCCCGACGATCAGGAGCTGGCCGAGAACCCGCGCAGCCGCAGCGCCCGTCTGCGGGTGGGCCGTCGCACCGCGGCGGAACCGGGTCCGATCACCGCCAAGGAACTGGGCATGCCACAGCTGAAGGAGGCCAGCAGCCGATGAAATCCCTGCTTTATGCCGCCACCTGCCTGACCGTGCTGGCGCTGGCCTTCTGGGCCTACCGCGAGAATTACGCCACCCAGCAGGTGCTGAAGGAAACCCGTGCGCTGCAACAACAGATCGGCGCTGCCAAGGTGCGACTGGGCGTGTTGCGGGCCGAATGGGCCTATCTCAACCGGCCAGAGCGGCTGCGGGACCTGGCCGATCTCAACTTCGACCGTCTCGGCCTGTTGCCGCTGCGTCCGGATCAGTTCGGTCGTGTCGATGAGGTCTCCTACCCGGTGTTGCCGGAGCTGGACATTACCAACGGCATAGAAGTCTCGGGCCTGAATGCCGATCACACCGCAGGAGACCGCCCATGATCCGCACACCGCTGCGCCCGCTGGCCCGAATTCTGCATGCCCGTGCAGTGGGGGAAAACCCGGACCGGATCGAACAGGAAAACATCACCCTGCGTCATCAGGAAATGCAGGTGCAGGCCCGGCAACGCTCTGAGGGGCGGCTGTTGGTGATGGGGGCGCTGTTTGTCTTTGCCTTTGCCACCATCGGCGCCCGCATGGGGATCACCGCGCTGTCGGAACCGGCAGAGCCGGTCGCCAGCGTGCCCGGTAGCGCCATCGCCATGCAGCGTGCCGACATCGTCGACCGCCATGGCCGCCTGTTGGCGACCAACTTTGAAACCCATTCGCTCTATGCCCAGCCGCCACAGATGATCGACCCGATCGGCGCCGCGGACAAGCTGGTCCAGATCTTTCCCGATCTGGAGCGCGACAAGCTGATTGAGGATTTCACCGGCAAGCGCAAGTTTCTGTGGATAAAAAAGAAAATCAGTCCTGAGCAGCAGCAGGCGGTGCATGACATCGGCGATCCCGGCCTGCTGTTCGGCCCCCGCGAGATGCGGCTGTACCCCAATGGCAGCCTGGCCGCCCATGTGCTGGGCGGGGCCGGGTTCGGCAAGGAAGGCGTCAATGCCGCCGAGGTGATTGGTGTTGCCGGGGTGGAAAAACAATTCGACACCTACCTGCGCGATCCGGCCAATGGCGGCAAACCGTTGCAGCTGTCGCTGGACCTGACCGTGCAGGCCGCCTCCGAACGGGTGCTGTATGGCGGCATGAAGCTGATGAACGCCAAGGGGGCCACCTCGATCCTGATGGATGTGCACACCGGCGAGGTGATCTCGGTGGTGTCGCTGCCGGATTTTGATCCCAACGACCGGCCGCGGCCGCCGACGTCGGGCTTCGACCCTTCGGTCAGCCCGCTGTTCAATCGCGCGGTGCAGGGCGTGTATGAACTGGGTTCGACCTTCAAGATCTTCACCGCCGCGCAAGCGGTGGATCTGGGGCTGGCGAATTCCGAGACCCTGATCGACGCGTCCGGGCCGATGCGCATCGGCCGCTTTCCGATCGGCGAGTTCAATGGCAAGAACTTTGGTGAGCTGAGCCTGGCAGACGTGATCGTCAACAGCTCCAACCGCGGCACCGGCCGTCTGGCGCTTCAGATCGGTGCGCTGCGCCAGCAGGATTTCCTGCGTGCGCTCGGCATGTTCGAACCCACCCCGATCGAGATCGCCGAGGCCGCCGGTGGTCAGCCGCTGATGCCGCGCAAATGGGGCGATCTCAGCACCGTTACCATCTCTTATGGCCACGGGCTGTCGACCAGCCCGATGCATCTGGCGGCGGGCTATGCGGCGATTGCCAATGGCGGACGCTATGTCAAACCGACGATCCTGCGTCAGCCGACGCCGCAGCAGGGGCCGCGGGTGATGTCGGAGGAGGCCGCGCGCCAGTCCCGCGACATGCTGCGCGAGGTGGTCACCAGCGGCACCGCCTCCTTTGGCGAGGTGCCCGGCTATCAGGTGGGCGGCAAGACCGGCACCGCCGACAAGCCCAAGCCCCAGGGCGGCTATTACGAAGACAAGGTGATCGCCACCTTCGCCGCGATGTTCCCGGCGCATGACCCGAAATACGTGCTGGTGGTGACGCTGGATGAGCCGGAGGTGATCGCCCACGGCAAGCAGCGCCGCACCGCGGGCTGGACGGCGACACCGGTGGCAGCAGAGATGATCGGCCGCATCGCGCCCTTGCTGGGGCTGCGGCCGCAAGTTGAACCCATCGAGATGGCTGGTATAACCCTCACCTCGAACTGAACCTGGGTAGGGAACCGCCATGAGCCGCAGCAACACCAGCACACCGGACCCGCAGCCGCTCAGCCAGCTGGGGCTGACCGCCCGCGGCGGCGCTGATCCGCAGATCAGCGGCCTGGCGGTGGACAGCCGCGAGGTGCGCGCCGGTTTTCTGTTCGCGGCCCTGCCGGGCAGCCAGATGCATGGTGCCAAATTCATTCCCGCCGCTTTGGAGCTGGGGGCCTCGGCCATCCTGACCGATGCCGCCGGCGCCGAGATCGCCGCCTGTGTGCTGGGTGAAAGCCACGCCGCGCTGGTGGTGGTTGAGGACCCGCGCCAGACGCTGGCCTATGCCGCCGCGCTGTGGTTCGGCGGCCAGCCGCAGACCGTGGTGGCGGTGACCGGCACCAACGGCAAGACCTCGGTGGCGACCTTCGTGCGTCAGATCTGGTCCGAACTGGGCCATGAGGCCGTCAACATGGGCACCACCGGCATCGAAGGCGCCTGGAGCTATCCGCTGGCCCATACCACGCCGGAACCCATCACCCTGCACCGGGCCCTCGCCGCTGCCGCCGCGGCGGGTGTGACCCATGCGGCGATGGAGGCATCCTCCCACGGGCTGGACCAGCGCCGTCTGGACGGGGTGCAGCTGGCGGCTGCGGGGTTCACCAATTTCACCCAGGATCACCTGGACTATCACGAGACCTTCGACGCCTATTTCGCCGCCAAGGCCGGGCTGTTCCGCCGGGTGCTGCCGGACGAAGGCGTGGCGGTCATCAACATGGACGATCCCCGCGGCGCCGAGATGCGCGCGGTGGCGGCGGCCCGCGGCCAGGAGATCATCAGCGTAGGCCGCGGCCTTGGTGATCTCAGCCTGATGGGGCTGCGCTATGACGGCACCGGGCAGGACATGCGGTTTTCCTGGCATGACAAGCCGTTCCAGGTGCGGCTGAACCTGATCGGCGGGTTCCAGGCGGAAAACGTCCTGCTGGCCTGCGGGCTGGTGATTGCAGGCGGCGAAGACCCGGAGCGGGTGTTCGAGACCCTGCCGCATCTGACCACCGTGCGTGGCCGCATGCAGCTGGCAGCAGAGCGCGACAATGGCGCGGCGGTGTTCGTGGATTACGCCCACACCCCGGCTGCCGTGGCCAGCGCCATCAAGGCGCTACGACCGCATGTGCTGGGCCGGCTGATTGCCATCGTCGGCGCCGGCGGGGATCGCGATACCAGCAAACGGCCCTTGATGGGGCAGGCAGCGCATGACAACGCCGATGTGGTAATCGTGACCGACGACAACCCGCGCAGCGAAGATCCGGCGGTGATCCGCGCCGCGGTCAAGGGTGGCGCGCCCGATTGCGTCGAGATCGGCGACCGTGCCGAGGCGATCCTGCGCGGCGCCGATATGCTGGGGCCGGGCGATGCGCTGATCGTCTGCGGCAAGGGCCATGAGACCGGCCAGACCGTGGGTGATACCGTGCTGCCCTTTGACGACGTGGAGCAGGCCAGCATCGCCGTGGCCGCTTTGGACGGGAGGCTGGCATGACGCTGTGGACCGCGGCCGAGGCCGCTGCCGCCACCGGTGGGCAGGCGCAGGGGGACTGGCAGGTCTCTGGCCTGTCAATCGACACCCGCACGATTGAACCGGGTGATTTGTTCGTGGCGCTGACGGCGGCGCGCGACGGTCATGACTTTGTGGCGCAGGCGCTGGAGAAGGGGGCCGCTGCGGCGCTGGTCGCGCGCGTGCCCGACGGGGTGGCGCCGGATGCGCCGTTGCTGATCGTGGACGATGTGCAGACCGGGCTGGAGGCCCTGGGCCGCGCGGCGCGGGCGCGGACGCAGGCGAAGGTGGTGGCGGTCACCGGCTCTGTCGGCAAGACCTCGACCAAGGAGATGCTGGCGCGGATGCTGTCGGACCAGAGCCGCACCCATTCGGCGGTGGCCAGCTACAACAACCATTGGGGCGTGCCGCTGACGCTGGCGCGGATGCCGCGCGACACGGAATTTGCGGTGATCGAGATCGGCATGAACCACCCCGGCGAGATCGCGCCGCTGGCACGTCAGGCGCGGCCGCATGTGGCGATGGTGACCACGGTCGCCGCCGTTCACCTGGAGGCGTTTGACAATGTCGAGGGGATCGCCCGCGAGAAGGCCGCGATCCTGGAAGGGCTGGAGCCGGGCGGCGTGGGTGTGCTGAACGGGGATATCGCCGAGGCGCATGTGCTGCGCGATGTGGCGGCTGGCTTGGGCGTGGATGCGCGCTGGTTCGGCGCTGGTGCCGACGATTACCAACTGCAGTCGGCGGCGATCAAGGGCGCGGAGACCGTGGCCCGTGTCACCGCGGATGGGCGAGAATTTGAGCTTCATATTCAATCTCTTGGCGCGCATTTTGCGATGAACGCACTGGGCGCGCTGGCCTGTGTTGCGGCGCTGGGGGCGGATGTGGACAAGGCCGCGCGCAGCTTGTCGCTGTGGTCCCCGGTCAAGGGGCGCGGCGTGCGCGAGACGATCGGGCTGGACGGCGGGGAGATCACCCTGCTGGACGACAGTTACAACGCCAACCCGACTTCTGTCGCGGCGGCGCTGGCGGTGTTGGCGGCAACACCCGGCAGCGGGCGCAAGCTGGCCTGGCTGGGCGACATGAAGGAACTGGGACCTGATGAGCTGGCGCTGCATGCAGAGCTGGCCGATCTGGAAGCGGTGGCAGACATCGACCGGATCCATTGCATCGGACCTTTGATGCGGGCGCTGCATCAGGCCTTGCCCGAGGCCAAGCGCGGCGACTGGTATGAGACCAGCGCCGAAGCGGTGCCTGCGTTGCACGACAGCATCGCGGCGGGCGATATTGTGCTGGCCAAGGGGTCATTGAGCATGGCGCTGTCCAAGATCGTTGACGGCATCCGCGAAATGGGTCACTGCGGCCGCAATTCTGAAAAACCGTAAGGATCGGGGGACGGGCATCATGCTCTATTGGCTGACTGCGTTGTCGGACGGGGGAGATTTTTTCAACCTCTTCCGCTATATCACATTCCGCGCAGGCGGCGCCTTTCTGACTGCGCTGGTCTTTGGCTTTCTGTTTGGCAAGCCGCTGATCAACGTGCTGCGCAAGCGTCAGGGAAAGGGCCAGCCGATCCGGGATGACGGGCCGGAAGGGCATTTGTCCAAGGCGGGCACCCCCACGATGGGTGGCCTGCTGATCGTGGGCGCCCTGCTGACCACCACGCTGATCTGGGCGCGCTGGGACAACCCCTATGTCTGGCTGGTGCTGTTCGTGACAATGGCCTACGGGCTGATCGGCTTTGCCGATGACTATGCCAAGGTGTCCAAGCAGAACACCAAGGGCGTGCCGGGCAAGGTGCGGCTGCTGCTGGGGGTGCTGATTGCCGTCACCGCCGCCCTCTGGGCCGCGGCCTACCACCCGGAGCCGTTGCAGAACCAGCTGGCGATGCCGGTGTTCAAGGACACGCTGATCAATTTGGGTATCTTCTACGTGCCGTTCTCGATCTGTGTGATCGTCGGCGCGGCCAACGCGGTGAATCTGACCGATGGCCTGGACGGCCTTGCGATCATGCCGTCGATGATTGCCGCGGGCACTCTGGGGGTGATTGCCTATGCGGTGGGGCGCGTCGACTTTACCGAGTATCTGGACGTGCATTACGTGCCCGGCACCGGCGAGATCCTGATCTTTACCTCGGCGCTGTTTGGCGCAGGACTGGGCTTCCTGTGGTACAACGCGCCGCCTGCCGCCGTGTTCATGGGCGACACCGGGTCGCTGGCCTTGGGCGGTGCGCTGGGGGCGATTGCGGTGGCCACCAAGCATGAACTGGTGCTGGCCATCGTTGGCGGCCTGTTCGTGGTCGAGGCGCTGTCGGTCATCATCCAGGTCCTGTACTTCAAGCGCACCGGGCGGCGGGTGTTCCTGATGGCGCCGATCCACCATCACTATGAGAAGAAGGGATGGGCGGAGCCGACCATCGTGATCCGCTTCTGGATCATCTCGCTGATCCTGGCGATGATCGGGCTGGCGACGCTGAAGGTGCGCTGAGCCGCACCGCTTTGCAGCCCGGCCAAGGCGGCGGGGCTGTCCCGTCTGCTTTTGTGGCAACCGCGCCGGGCTGATGCTGGGCGCGGTTTTGTTTTGCAAGGAAGGCGGCGCCGCCAAGGGGGCGGAGCATCGGATGGCCGGTGTCAGCGGCCATGTCCGTCTATCGGCCTGTGCGGACCCGCCCTGCACCCAATGAAGAGGTGGTCTTTGGGGGCCGGTCTCCTGGTCTTCGCGTTGCAACGCTTCGACCGTAGTGCAGGCGGGTGAAAATCCGGTGAGGGCAGCGTGCGCCGGCTGCGCAACACGCTGACGGGCAGGGGGCTCAGAACACCGACCAGTCCATTTCCCGCGCTAGAAGCTCCATCGCCTCGGTGCCCAGCTTGGAATTGCCGTTGTGGTCCAGCCCCGGCGACCACACCGCGACACTGGCCTTGCCCGGCACGATCGCCAGAATTCCGCCGCCGACGCCGCTCTTGGCGGGCAGGCCGACGCGGTAGGCAAAGTCGCCGGAGCCGTCGTAATGGCCGCAGGTCAGCATCAGCGCATTCAGCCGCCGCACCCGGCCCTGCGACACCAGGCTCGGCCCCTTGTCGGCGCCGATCAGGAACCGGCCCGCCTTGGCCAGCTGCACGGTCGTCATCTCGATGGCGCAGTGGTGGAAATAGGTGCCCAGCGTCTTCTCCGGCGTGTTCTTCAGGTTACCGAAAGAGGCCAGGAAATTGGCATGGGCGAAATTGCGGTGGCCGTTGCGGGTTT
The DNA here is from genome assembly GCF_056033425.1 of Leisingera sp. SA32. Taxonomy (NCBI): domain Bacteria; kingdom Pseudomonadati; phylum Pseudomonadota; class Alphaproteobacteria; order Rhodobacterales; family Roseobacteraceae; genus Leisingera; species Leisingera sp. SA32. The sequence goes on from NZ_JBVYHB010000003.1 coordinate 409,458, forward strand.
CCGAACTGGCCACCTCCTTGTTGATGTGGATGTCGTCGTCGCCTGCCGCGGCGCGGATGAAGCCGAGGATTTCCGCCAGCGCCTCCTTCGGCTCGCGGCCCGCCAGCAGCTCATCTGTGGTGACGATGGCCCCGGCGTTGACAAAGGGATTGCGCGGTCGGCCGCGCTCATGCTCGAGCTGGACGATGGAGTTGAAGCGGGTGCCCGACGGCTCGCGCCCGACCCGCTGCCAGAGCTGGTCGCCGGAGCGGCCGAGCGCGATGGCGAGGGTGAACACCTTGGTGATGCTTTGGGCGGAGAAGCGCGTGTGCGCATCGCCCGCGCAGTAGAGCTTGCGGTCGGCGGTGGCCACCGCCATGGCGAACTGGCCCGGATCCACCTGGCTGAGTTCGGGGATATAGTCGGCAGCCGCGCCGCGGTCGGTGCGGCTGTGCATCTGCGCGCTGATCCGGTCAAGCAGGCTTTGGATATCCGGTGCCAAGACGGCGTCCCCTCTGTGGTGGTGGCGGAAACTTCAGCCATGTGCCGGGGCTTGTCAATCTGACGACACTGGCAAAGCCCGGATGGATGGGGTAGCGGTTCCGGCACGGATTGAGAGGGAGTGCAGGCGATGATCCCGGTTAAAGGATATGAGGGCGCAAGCGTGGCGGTGCTGGGGCTGGGCCGGTCCGGTCTGACCACGGCGCGAGCGCTGCGCGCAGGCGGCGCGGTGCCGCTGTGCTGGGACGACAACCCGGCGGCGCGGGCCGCGGCGGAGGCGGAAGGCTTTGCCTGCCGCGATCTGCACAGGCCCGAGGCCTTTGAGGGGGTGGCGGCGCTGGTGACCTCGCCCGGTATTGCGCACCTATATCCCAAACCCAACCCGGTGATCCACGCGGCGCTGGCTGCGGGAGTGCCGGTGGACAACGACATCGGGCTGTTCTTCCGCTCCTTTGCCGATGCCGAATGGCAGATGCACGACCAGCCGCCGCGGGTGGTGGCGGTGACCGGCTCCAACGGCAAATCGACCACGGTCGCGCTGCTGCATCACATCCTGACGGAGGCGGGCCGCGAGAGCCAGCTGGCCGGCAACATCGGCCGCGGCGTGCTGGACATCAACCCGCCGAGCAATGGCAGCGTGGTGGTGCTGGAGCTGTCGAGCTATCAGACCGAACTGGCGCGGGCGCTGACCCCGGATGTGGCTGTGTTCACCAATCTCAGCCCCGATCACCTCGACCGGCACGGCGGCATGGGCGGCTATTTCGCCGCCAAGCGCCGCCTGTTCGCCGAGGGTGGCCCGGACCGTGCGGTGATCGGCGTGGACGAGGACGAGGGGCTGTTCCTGGCGGGCCAACTGGCCGAGGGGGCTGGCGATGACCGGGTGATCCGCATCTCGGCGGCGCAGAAGCTGACCGGGCCGGGCTGGCAGGTCTTTGCCCGCAAGGGATTCCTGAGCGAATACCGCAAGGGGCGGCAGGCGGCGTCGATCGATTTGCGCGGGATGCAGGGGCTGCCCGGCGCGCACAACCACCAGAACGCCTGCGCGGCCTATGCGGCGGCGCGCACGCTGGGGCTGGCTCCGCGGCTGATCGGCGACGCGATGGCGACCTTTCCCGGCCTGCCGCACCGCAGCCAGACCATCGCCGAGGCGAATGGCGTGCGCTATGTGAATGACAGCAAGGCCACCAATGTGGACAGCGCGGCCAAGGCGTTGAGCGCGTTCAGCAACATCCGCTGGATCTGCGGCGGGCTGGAAAAGGACGGCGGGCTGGACGGGCTGGCGGCGCAGGCGGGCAATGTGGCCAAGGCCTATGTGATCGGGCGCGAGGCGGCGGGCTTTGCGATGCAGTTGGCGGTGGAGGCCGAGGTCTGCACGACGATGGCGACGGCGGTGGCGCGCGCCATGGAGGACGCGCAGCCGGGCGATACCGTGCTGCTGGCCCCGGCGGCGGCCAGTTTCGACCAGTATGACAATTTCGAGCAGCGCGGCGAGGATTTCATCGCAGAGGTCAAACAGCGGCTGGGGTAAGGGGCTTCAGACTCACCCAAGCGGAAAATCCGCCCCGCACTCGCCTTCACCTGGACTTTGTCTGCCAGAGCCATCCGCCGCGCTAAAGCGGAATGGCCGTCTCCCCGCCTAGGCGGGGCCCCTCGGCAATTCAGCTTGATCCCGGTGGCTGCCCCTGGCCGCCGGTGCCCAAGCGAAGGCGGCTCCGAAGCGGGAAATCCCGGCCGGTCAGGACCGAGGGTCAGCCCGTGGCGGCGATGGCGGTGCCTGCGGCGAAACCGGACGACCAGGCCCATTGGAAATTGTAGCCGCCCAGCCAGCCGGTCACATCGACGGCTTCGCCAATGGCGTAGAGACCGGGCACGGATTTGGCTTCCATCGTCTTGGAGGACAGCGCATCGGTGTCGATTCCGCCCAGCGTCACCTCTGCCGTGCGGTAGCCCTCGGTGCCTGCGGGCAGCAGTTGCCAGTTCGCGAGCGCATCGCAGAGGCTGCGCAGGGCAGCATCGGACTGGTCGGCGAGACGCCCGCTGAGGCCCAGCTCCGGCGTGAGGAAGTCCACCAGCTTGGCGGGCAGGTGGCGTGACAGCTCGGTGGTCAGATCGCGGCCGCCCCCGGCCTGGCGCTGTTCGCGCAGGCGGTCGAACAGCGGTGTCTCGGGAATCAGGTTGACGGTGATCGCCTCGCCCTCGCGCCAGTAGGACGACAGTTGCAGCACCGACGGCCCGGAGAGGCCGCGGTGGGTGAACAGCAGCGCTTCGTCAAAGGAGGTGCACTCGTTGGAGAGCCGCGCGGGCAGGGCAACCCCGGCCAGCGGCTTGAAGCGGCCATCGGGAAAGGTGAAGGGAACCAGCGCGGGACGGGTTTCGGTGAGGGGCAGTTCGAACTGGCGGGCGAGATCATAGGCCAGCCCGGTCGCGCCCATCTTGGCGATGGATTTGCCGCCCGTCGCCAGCACCAGGTTGCGGCAGGCGACCAACTGGCGCTTGCCCTCGCGCAGCAGGGTGACGCGGAAGCCCGCGGCGGTGCGCTCGACCGCCTCGACCGAGGTTTGCAGCCACAGGTCGGCGCCCGCGGCGCGCAGCTCCGCCACCAGCAGGGCGATGATCTGCTTGGCCGAGCCGTCGCAGAACAGCTGCCCGAGGGTCTTCTCGTGCCAGGCGATGCCGTGGTGGGTGACCAGTTCGATGAAGTCCCACTGGGTGTAGCGCGCCAGTGCCGATTTGCAGAAATGCGGGTTCTGCGACAGGTAGTTGGCAGGCCCGGCATACATGTTGGTGAAGTTGCAGCGGCCGCCACCGGAGATGCGGATCTTCTCGCCCGGCGCCTTGGCGTGGTCGATCACCAGCGTGCTGCCGCCGGACTGGCGGGCACACATCATGCCAGCCGCGCCGGCGCCGAGAATCAAGGTTTTTACCTGCATGGCGCGCATCGACCATGGATCGCGCAATGGCGCAAGCGAGCATGTGCGAAAACCCGCGCAGCGCAAGGTAAAGCGGGTGGCAAAAAATGCGCATCCGGGTTAGCCTTCCTGCAACAGACCCCGCAAACGGGGCAGGGCAGGCCCCGCATGGGGCGCGAACGAGGCATATAGTGGCGGTATTCCCATGACTGAGATGGTCTATGGCGCGGTTCCCGTGCAGGCAGGCGAGCCGATTCTTCCGAAATGGTGGCGGACGCTGGATAAATGGACGATGTCCTGCATCCTGATGCTGTTCGTGATCGGGCTGTTGCTGGGGCTTGCGGCCTCTGTGCCGCTGGCAGAGCGCAACGGATTTGGCAGTTTCCATTATGTGCAGCGGCAGGTGGTGTTCGGCGTGACCGCGCTGGGGGCGATGCTGGTCACCTCGGTGATGTCGCCCACGCTGGTGCGGCGGCTGGCGGTGCTGGGCTTTGCCGTGGCCTTTGTGGCGCTGGCGTTCCTGCCGATCTTTGGCACCGATTTCGGCAAGGGCGCTGTACGCTGGTACAGCCTGGGCTTTGCCTCCTTGCAGCCGTCGGAGTTTCTGAAGCCGGGCTTCATCGTGGTGGCCGCCTGGATGATCGCCGCAAGCCAGCAGATCAACGGGCCGCCGGGCACTCTGATGTCGTTTGGACTGTGCATGGCGGTGGTGATGATGCTGGTGCTGCAACCGGATTTCGGACAGGCCAGCCTGGTGCTGTTCGGCTGGGGCGTGATGTATTTCGTGGCCGGGGCGCCGATGCTCTTGTTGGTCTGCATGGCGGCGGTGGTGGTGCTGGGGGGCGTCTTTGCCTACAATAGCTCAGAGCATTTTGCGCGTCGCATCGACGGCTATCTGAACCCCGACATCGATCCCACCACTCAGCTGGGCTACGCCACCAACGCCATCCGCGAGGGCGGGCTGTTCGGCGTTGGCGTGGGTGAGGGGCAGGTGAAATGGTCGCTGCCCGATGCCCACACCGATTTCATCATCGCGGTTGCCGCCGAGGAATATGGGCTGGTGCTGGTGGCGGTTCTGATCGTGCTTTACGCGCTGATCGTGGTGCGCTCGCTGCTGCGGCTGATGCGGGAGCGCGACACGTTTATCCGTCTGGCGGGCACCGGGCTGGTCTGCATGCTGGGCGTGCAGGCGATGATCAACATGGGCGTGGCGGTGCGGCTGTTGCCGGCCAAGGGCATGACGCTGCCGTTTGTCAGCTACGGCGGTTCGTCGCTGATTGCGACCGGCATCGCGGTGGGCATGTTGCTGGCCTTTACCCGCACACGTCCGCAGGGCGGGATTGCCGATTACCTGAACGGCCGCGGTCGCTGAGACGTTAGAAAGAGACACTCCCAAGATGGCACAGAAACTGCTTTTGATGGCGGCGGGTGGGACCGGCGGCCACATGTTCCCTGCACAGGCGCTGGCCGAGGAAATGCTGGCGCGGGGCTGGCGGGTGAAGCTGTCGACAGACGCGCGCGGCGCGCGCTACACCGGTGGCTTTCCGCATACGGTGGAGATTGCGCAGGTGTCCTCGGCCACCTTTGCCCGCGGTGGGTTGCTGGCCAAGGCGATGGTTGGTCCCAGGATCGCGGGCGGTGTGCTGTCGATGATGCGGCAGATGCGGCGCGAGCGCCCGGATGCGGTGGTGGGCTTTGGCGGCTACCCGTCGATCCCGGCGCTGGGGGCCGCGACGCTGTTGAAGCTGCCGCGGATGATCCATGAACAAAACGGCGTGCTGGGCCGGGTGAACCAGCTGTTTGCAGGGCGTGTTCAGGGGGTGGCCTGCGGCACTTGGCCGACCGACCTGCCGAAGGGCGTGGCGCATGAGCATGTGGGCAACCCGGTGCGCGCTGCGGTGATGGAGCGCGCGGGTGCGGCCTATATTCCGCCGGGGGATTACCCGATGTCGCTGTTGGTGATGGGCGGCAGCCAGGGCGCCCGCATCCTGTCGGATGTGGTGCCGGGCGCGGTTGCCGCACTGCCGGACGAGATCCGCCAGCACCTGCGGGTGTCGCATCAGGCCCGCGCCGAGGATCAGAACCGGGTTGCCGCCTTTTACGCGGACCACCGCATCAACGCCGATGTGCAGCCGTTCTTTCACGATGTGCCCGCCCGCATGTCGGAGGCGCAGCTGGTGATCTCGCGCGCAGGTGCGTCTTCGGTTGCGGATATCTCGGTGATTGGTCGCCCCTCGATCCTGATCCCCTTTGCCGCTGCGGCAGGCGATCACCAGAGCGCCAATGCCCGCGGACTGGCCCAGGCCGAAGCGGCGGTCGTGATCCCCGAAAGCGCGCTTGATGTTTCGGTGCTGGCGGAGCATATGGGCGCAATTCTGAGTAACCCGCAGGCCGCCACCCAGATGGCGACCGCTGCACTGAACGCCGGAATTCCCGATGCCACCGACCGTCTGGCGGCACTGGTGGAGCAACTGGCACAGGAAGGATAACGTGATGAACCCTGCAACCAAGCTGCCCGGTGATGTCGGCCCGATCCATTTTGTCGGCATCGGCGGTATCGGCATGTCCGGCATTGCCGAAGTGCTGCTGAACCTCGGCTACAGCGTGCAGGGATCGGACCTGAAGGCCAGCAAGATCACCGGACGTCTTGAAGAGCTGGGCGCGCGGATCTTCGTGGGCCAGCAGGCGGAAAACCTGGACGGCGCGGCCGTGGTGGTGATTTCCTCGGCGATCAAGCCGGGCAACCCGGAGCTGGACGAGGCCCGCCTGCGCGGTCTGCCGGTGGTGCGCCGCGCCGATATGCTGGCGGAGCTGATGCGGCTGAAGTCCAACATCGCCATCGGCGGCACCCACGGCAAGACCACCACCACCACGATGATGGCAGAGCTGATGGTGGCGGGCGGTTTTGACCCCACCATCGTCAACGGCGGTATCATCCACGCCTACGGCTCCAACGCGCGGATGGGGCAGGGCGAATGGATGGTGGTTGAGGCGGACGAGAGCGACGGTTCGTTCAACCGGCTGCCCGCGACCATCGCCGTGGTCACCAACATCGACCCCGAGCATATGGAGCATTGGGGCGATTTCGATGCCCTGCGCGATGGCTTTCTGGAGTTTGTCTCCAACATTCCCTTTTACGGCATCGCGGTCTGCTGCACCGACCATGCGGAGGTGCAGGCGCTGGTGGGGCGGATCTCGGATCGTCGGGTGGTGACCTATGGCTTCAACGCGCAGGCGGATGTGCGGGCGGTGAACCTGACCTACAAGGCGGGCGTTGCGCATTTCGACGTGCATTTGCAGGCCGAGGATCAGGTGATCGAGGGGTGCAGCCTGCCGATGCCGGGCGACCACAATGTGTCCAACGCGCTGTCGGCGATTGCGGTGGCGCGGCATCTGGGCATGAAAAAGGAAGAAATTCGCAAGGCCCTTGCGGCCTTCGGCGGGGTGAATCGGCGCTTCACCAAGGTGGGCGAGGTCGATGGTGTCACCATCATCGACGATTACGGCCATCACCCGGTGGAGATCGCCGCGGTGCTGAAGGCGGCGCGCCAGGCCAGTGAGGGCCGGGTGATCGCGGTGCATCAGCCGCACCGCTATTCGCGCCTTGCCAGCCTGTTCGAGGATTTCTGCGCCTGTTTCAACGAGGCCGACGTGGTGGCGATTGCCGAGGTTTTTGCGGCCGGCGAAGACCCGATCAAAGGCGCCAGCCGGGATGATCTGGTGGCGGGAATGATCCGCCATGGCCACCGCCACGCGCGGGCCATTCTGGACGAGGATGATCTGGAGCGGTTGGTGCGCGAGCAGGCGCGTCCCGGCGATATCGTGGTCTGCCTGGGCGCGGGCACCATCAGCACTTGGGCCAACGGCCTGCCTGCACGGCTGGCGCGCTGAGCGTGAGGTTGCATACCCGGGGCGCCGTTCCCTGCCGCCGCTGCCAGACGCCGCTCCGTCAGCAGCAAGGCCTCTGCGCATGACGCTGTCGCTGACGCTGGCGGCGCTTTGGGCGTTGGCGGCCAATGTGCTGGCGGTGCTGCCCAGCCGCGACAACCACTGGCGGCGAGCCTATGTGCTGATTGCGCTGGGGATTCCGTTGCTGGTCTATGTGACCTATGAAAACGGCCCCTGGTGGGGACTGGCGGTGCTGGTGGCGGGCATGTCGGTACTGCGCTGGCCGGTGGTCTATTTCGGCCGTTGGCTGCGCCAGACATTGCGCCGCGGCGGCTGAACCCGCCTCGCACCGGCGGGAACTTGCCGATCGTCGCTGCTGCGGGTGCATTGTATTGCGGCTGGATTCCTTGCTAGAGGCTGGCGGCAAAGTTGCGAGGGACAGATGTGATGAAGTTGGACGGACTGCGGGGGAAACTGACGGCCAACCGCGACCTTGCGGGGCTGACCTGGCTGCGCGTGGGCGGACCGGCAGACTATCTGTTTCAGCCTGCGGATGTGGAGGATATGGCCGCCTTTTTGCGCCAGCTGGACCCGGCGGTGCCGGTGTTCCCGATGGGGGTCGGCTCCAACCTGATCGTGCGCGACGGCGGTTTGCGCGCGGTGGTGATCCGGCTGGGGCGCGGCTTCAACGCGATTTCCGTCAATGACGGGTTGGTCACCGCAGGCGCCGCGGCGCTGGATGCGCATGTGGCGCGCAAGGCGGCGGATGACGGCATCGACCTGACCTTTCTGCGCACCATTCCCGGATCGATCGGCGGCGCGGTGCGGATGAATGCGGGCTGCTATGGCAGCTATGTGGCGGACGTGTTCGTGTCGGGCACCATCGTGACCCGCAAGGGAGAGGTCCGCGAGATCACCGCGCGGGAGCTGGATTTTCAATACCGCCAGACGGCCTTTCCCGAGGGCGCGGTGCTGGTCTCGGCCACATTGCGCGGCCCGGCCGGGGCGCCGGAGGCGCTGCACGCGCGGATGCAGGCGCAGCTGGAGAAGCGCGATGCGACCCAGCCCACCCGCGACCGTTCGGCCGGGTCGACCTTTCGTAATCCGGCGGGGTTTTCCTCAACCGGGCAGGCGGATGATGTGCACGACCTGAAGGCCTGGAAGGTGATCGACGAGGCCGGAATGCGTGGCGCCAGCCGCGGCGGGGCGCAGATGAGCGAGAAGCACTCCAACTTCCTGATCAACGCCGGTGGCGCCACTGCCGCAGATCTGGAAGGGCTGGGCGAGGATGTCCGGAAAAAGGTTTACGAAAATTCTGGCATTACGCTAGAATGGGAGATCATGCGGGTTGGTGATCCGCTTCCCTGATAACTGGATTTAATCCGGCTGTGTCAATGGGTTGACCTTTGGTTGCCCGCTGTCCATTCCGGTCGGGCGCGGGCACGTGCGGTGATTCCCTGTCGGCGTGGTAAAAGCAACGTTAACGGCCCGGTAACGATTTGGGCGTTAAGGTGGCGGGCGGGCCGTGCGGACGGGCGGCCCTGCAACGCCGGGGCGGGATTCCGGCAGTAGAGGCTGGGGACGTACCCGGCAGCAAATCATAAGGCGGGCCCGGAAAGGGTTCCAAGAAACTGGGGCAAAAGCCCCGCATATTGAGGCGCTTGGTGGTGAGTAGGTCGAGCAGGACACTCCCGAAGGTCGCGGTGCTGATGGGCGGGCCATCAGCCGAACGCGAGGTATCGCTGTCCAGCGGTCGCGAATGTGCGACGGCGCTGCGCGATGAGGGGTATGACGTTGTCGAGATGGACGCGGGCGCGGATCTGTGCGCGCGGCTGGCCGCGGTGCAGCCGGATGTGGTGTTCAACGCGCTGCATGGCCGCTGGGGCGAGGACGGTTGCGTGCAGGGGATGCTGGAGTGGCTGCAAATTCCCTATACCCACTCCGGGGTGCTGGCCTCGGCGCTGGCGATGGACAAACAACGCTCCAAGGAGGTGTTTCGCGCCGCCGGGCTGCCGGTGGTGGAAAGCGGCCTGTTTGCCAAGGACGACGTGAGTGCCGGGCATGTGATGGCGCCGCCGTATGTGGTGAAACCCAACAACGAAGGCTCCAGCGTCGGCATCTATATCGTGCAGGAGGCCGCCAACGGCCCGCCACAGCTGGCGCCGGAAATGCCGGAGCAGGTGATGGTCGAGACCTTTGCGCCGGGGCGCGAGCTGACCACCACCGTGGTGGGGGACCGGGCGCTGACGGTGACCGACATTCTGACCGATGGCTGGTATGATTACGATGCCAAGTACACGCCCGGCGGGTCGCGCCACGAGCTGCCGGCCGACCTGCCGCGTGAAATTTTCGATCTGTGCATGGAATATGCCCTGCGCGCGCATCAGGCGCTGGGGTGCCGCGGTGTCAGTCGCACCGATTTTCGCTGGGACGCGGCCCGCGGCGCGCGCGGCCTGATCCTGCTTGAGACCAACACCCAACCCGGCATGACGCCGACCTCGCTGGCGCCGGAGCAGGCGGCCCACTGCGGCATGACCTTTGGCCGCTTGTGCGCCTGGATGGTGGAGGATGCCTCATGCGGGCGCTGACGCGGCGGTTTGCGGGCACGGCTGCCGCAGGGCGGGTCGATCCGGCGCCGTCGCGGTTGAAGTACCGGTTGCAGCGCTGGATGCTGACGCCGGGGATTCGCTTTGGCCTGCGGTTCGGGGTGCCGGTTTGTCTGGTGCTTGCGGCAGGCGGGGCCTATCTGGCCGATGAAGCCCGGCGTGACGGGTTGATGGCGATGATCCATGACGCCCGTGCCGCGGTGCAGGAACGCCCGGAGTTCATGGTCAACGTGATGGCGGTGGATGGGGCCGGACCCAGTGTGGCGCAGGACATCCGCGAAGTGGTTTCGGTGGCGTTTCCGATCAGCTCTTTCGATCTGGATCTGGAACAGATCCGCGATGTGATTACCGGGTTGGACCCGGTCAAGAGCGCCAGCGTGCGTATCCGTCCCGGCGGCATCTTGCAAGTGGACGTGGTGGAGCGCGAGCCGGCGCTGGTGTGGCGGAGCCGGGAAGGGTTGGCGCTGCTGGACAAGAGCGGCATCCACGTGGCGGAACTGGGGCGGCGCAGCCTGCACCCGGACCTGCCGCTGATCGCGGGCAAGGGGGCGGCCGCCAAGGCGGAAGAGGCGTTGCGGTTGTTTGCCGCGGCACGGCCGCTGGGGCCGCGGCTGCGTGGTCTGGTACGGGTTGGTGACCGGCGCTGGGATGTGGTGCTGGACCGCCAGCAGCGGATCATGCTGCCCGCGCGCAATCCGGTGCAGGCGCTGGAGCGGGTGCTGGCAGTCAGTGAGGTGCAGGATTTGCTGGAGCGCGATGTGGCTGCGGTGGACATGCGTCTGGCCGGGCGGCCGACGGTGCGCATGGCCGAAAACGCGGTGGAAAACTGGTGGCGCATCCGGCAGTTGAACGGGGATGGGCAGTGACATGACAGATCTCTATCAATCGCAGCGGGCGATGCGGCAGATGCGCCGGCAGGCGATGCAGCGCGGTGTGGTGGCCATTCTGGATGTGGGCAGTTCCAAGATTGCCTGCCTGGTGCTGCGGTTCGACGGCACCGGACGGTTGAGCGAGGATGGCTCGATCGGGGCGCTGGCCGGGCAATCCGGGTTCCGGGTGATCGGCGCCGCCACCACGCGTTCGCGCGGGGTGCAGTTCGGCGAAATCACTGCCATGCAAGAGACCGAGCGTGCCATTCGCACCGCGGTGCAAGCGGCGCAGCGCATGGCCGAGGTGCGCGTCGATCACGTCATCGCCTGCTTTTCCGGCGCCAATCCGCGCTCTTACGGGCTCGATGCCAAGCTGGACCTGAAGGGGCAGGAAGTCACCGAACAGGACGTGGCAGAGGTGCTGGCCGCCTGCGAGGTGCCGGAATATGGCGCCGGGCGCGAGGTGCTGCACGCGCAGCCGGTGAATTTTGCGCTCGACAACCGCTCTGGCCTTGCGGATCCGCGCGGCCAGCTGGGGCAGACGCTGGCGGTGGACATGCACATGCTGACGGTGGACGCGATGGCGGTGCAGAACCTGGTGCGCTGCATCCAGCGCTGTGACCTGGAGCTGGCAGGGATTGCCTCCTCGGCCTATGCGGCGGGCTTCTCGGCGCTGGTCGAGGATGAGCAGGAACTGGGGGCCGCCTGCATTGACATGGGCGGCGGCACCACCTCGATCTCGATCTTCATGAAGAAGCACATGATCTATGCCGACGCGGTGCGCTTGGGCGGCGACCATGTGACCAGCGACATCTCCATGGGGCTGGGCGTGCCGATGAACATCGCCGAGCGCACCAAGACCAAACATGGCGGTGTGCATGCCACCGGCGCCGACGACCGCGAGATCATCGAGATCGGCGGCGACACCGGTGATTGGGAGCATGACCGCCGCACCGTCAGCCGGGCCGAGCTGATCGGCATCATGCGGCCGCGGGTTGAGGAGATTCTGGAGGACGTGCGCACGCGGCTGGATGCGGCCGGCTTCGAATATCTGCCGAGCCAGCAGATCGTGCTGACCGGCGGCTCCAGCCAGATCCTGGGGCTGGACGGGCTGGCCAGTCGGATTCTGGGCCAGCAGGTACGGCTGGGACGACCGCTGCGGGTGCATGGGTTGCCACAGGCCGCGACCGGGCCGGGCTTTGCCTCGGCTGTGGGGCTGTGCCTGTTTGCGGCGCATCCGCAGGATGAGTGGTGGGACTTTGACATGCCCGCGCGCAGCCACCCAGCGGGCAGCCTGGGCCGGGCGGTGCGCTGGTTCCGCGACAACTGGTAGGCGCACAGGAAATCCGGCGACGACGGCAAAGAGCGCGTGACAGCGTGGCCGCCAGCCGTTAGAATCGCGTTAACGTCCGCAAAAATGCGGCGAGTCAGCAGGCCGGGCAGTGGCCAGCCAAACTTGAAAGAACCGATCCTCCGGCCTCATATGGGCACGGCTGGTGCGGTTTTGTTGTGTTCCGGTTGTGCCTCTTCCCCTATATCTGCTAGGCACGGCAAAATACCGCGGGTTTGGCTTCAGAATGCAGCCTATTTCGTGGGAGATCGCGCTTTTTGGGATGACGGAACCGGCCCTGCGCGGTAAGATTATAGTGAACTGGACAGGAAAAAGCCCTTTGCGGGAAGGGCGGGTAACACAGGCGGTAAGAGCATGACGTTGAATCTATCGATGCCCGGGCAGGAAGAGTTGAAGCCGAAGATCACGGTGTTTGGTGTCGGCGGGGCCGGCGGCAACGCTGTCAACAACATGATCGCCAAGGAGCTGGACGGCGTCGAATTCGTTGTCGCCAACACCGACGCGCAGGCGCTTCAGCAGAGCTCGGCCAAGAGCCGCATCCAGCTGGGTGTAAAAGTGACCGAGGGTCTGGGCGCAGGCGCCCGTCCGCAGGTGGGGTCGGCCGCGGCTGAGGAAAGCATCGAGCAGATCGTCGACCACCTGGCGGGGGCGCATATGTGCTTCATCACCGCTGGCATGGGCGGCGGCACCGGCACCGGCGCCGCGCCAATCATCGCGCAGGCCGCCCGAGAGCTGGGCGTGCTGACCGTCGGCGTGGTGACCAAACCTTTCCAGTTCGAAGGTCTGAAGCGCATGCGCCAGGCCGAATCCGGTGTCGATAGCCTGCAAAAGGTCGTCGATACGCTGATCATCATCCCGAACCAGAACCTGTTCCGCCTGGCCAATGAGAAGACCACCTTTACCGAGGCGTTCTCGATGGCGGATGACGTGCTGTACCAGGGCGTCAAGGGTGTGACCGACCTGATGGTGCGTCCGGGCCTGATCAACCTCGACTTTGCTGACGTGCGCGCGGTGATGGACGAGATGGGCAAGGCGATGATGGGCACCGGCGAGGGCGAGGGCGAGGACCGCGCCGTGCAGGCCGCCGAGAAGGCGATCGCCAACCCGCTGTTGGACGAAATCAGTCTGAAAGGCGCGCGCGGCGTGCTGATCAACATCACCGGCAGCCACGACCTGACCCTGTTCGAGCTGGACGAGGCCGCCAATCGCATCCGCGAGGAAGTCGACCCCGATGCCAACATCATCGTCGGCTCCACCCTGGACACCGACATGGAGGGCCGCATGCGGGTCTCCGTTGTGGCCACCGGCATCGACGCCACCGACGTGAACACCGACATCCCGGTGCCGCGCCGCCCGATGTCGGCACCGCTGCGCCAGACCGTCAGCGTTGAGGAAACGCGCGCCGCGCCGCTGGAGCTGGACACGCCGGTTGAACAGCCCGCCGCCGCCGAGGCCGCACCGGCCCAGCCTGCGTCCGCTGCCGCTGCCGACAGCGCCCCGACGCAGGAAGAGCCGTCGCTGTTTGCCGAGATGAACACCGCAGAGGCGGGCGCCGACGATCATGGCGGCGAGGTCATCGAGGCGCCGGAACAGCTGGGTGACGACGGCCTGCCGCCGCCGGCCTACCAGCCCGACGTGCCGGAGTTCCGCCCGCAGGCGGATGCGGTTGAGTCGCAGCCGGACAGCTTTATCGCGCCCCGGGCGCCAGCCCCCGGCACGCCGTCGCCGCAGGCCCTGGAACGGTTGCAGGCCGCCGCCAAGCGCGCCCAGCCGCAGGCAGGCCAGCCGCAGCGCCCGGCCATCGTCTCGGCCACCCAGGCGCCGCAGCAGCCGCAGGCCCAGCAGCCACAGCAGGCACAGCCGCACCAGGGTGACGGCCAGCGCCGGTTCGGCCTGAACTCGCTGATCCACCGGATGACCGGCAGCGCCGCCGAGACCCCGGCTGGCGGGGCCAAACAGCAGCCGCAGCAGATGCGCCAGCAGCCCGCGATGCAGGCGCCGGCCGCCCAACCGCAGCAGCAGCCGCAGCAGGCCCAGCAGGCGGATCCGGACCAGGAACGCATCGAAATCCCCGCATTCCTGCGCCGCCAGGCAAATTAAGCGATCACATATGACGCCGGAAAGGCCGCCCGTCGGGCGGTCTTTTTCGTTTTAATTCAGATGTTTGGCTGTGGTTGCGCAATGTTTTGCCGATCTGTTACAGCCATGTTTCAATCCGTTACAAAGATTGAGTTGTAGGTTTTTTTGCTAAACCTTAACTCTCTTTCACAACACGGCCCCAGCGGTCGGACACAGTGGAAAGAGGCGCATCGTGCAGAATACGCTCAAGGCATCGGTGACATTCGAAGGGGTTGGCCTGCATACCGGCAAGGCTGCCCGCATGACCCTGATCCCGGCTCCGGCCGGGCACGGCATCGTGTTCAAGCGCACCGACATCGCCCTGGGTGACACTCTGATCCCGGCGCGCTGGGACCTGGTGGAGCGCAGCCCGCTGTGCACCCGTCTTGTCAATGGCGCTGGCGTCAGCGTCTCCACCGTCGAACATGTCATGGCGGCGCTGGCTGGCTGCGGCATCCACAACGCGCTGGTGGAGATCGACGGGCCGGAAGTGCCGATCGTGGATGGATCTTCGGCGCCTTTCGTGCGCGGTATCATGGGCCGCGGCGTGCAGCGTCTGGGGGTTCCGATTGTGGCCTATCAGGTGCTGAAACCGGTCACTGTGGAAAAGGACGGTGCCCGTGCCACTCTGCTGCCCAGCGACCGTCTGACCATTGAATTCCACATTGAATTCGCCGAAGAGGCCATCGGCCGCCAGAGCAGGACGCTGGACATGCGCAACGGCAGCTTTGCGCGGGAGCTGTGCGACAGCCGCACCTTCTGCCGTCAGGCGGATGTGGAAACCATGCAGGCGAACGGTCTGGCGCTCGGCGGCGTGCCGGGCGAAAACGCCGTGGTGTTCGATGGCGCGCGGGTCGAAAGCGGCCTCGGTCTGCGCCACTCG
Organism: Leisingera sp. SA32; assembly: GCF_056033425.1. NCBI lineage: Bacteria > Pseudomonadati > Pseudomonadota > Alphaproteobacteria > Rhodobacterales > Roseobacteraceae > Leisingera > Leisingera sp. SA32. Next base: position 424,562 of record NZ_JBVYHB010000003.1, read on the forward strand.
GATGAGCCTGTGCGCCACAAGATGCTGGACGCCCTGGGCGATCTGGCGCTGGCTGGGGGGCCGATCTTGGGGCGTTACGTTGGCGAGCGTGCGGGGCATGCGCTGACCAACACACTGCTGCGGGCCCTGTTTGCGGAGCCGGGCGCGGTCCGGGCCGTCGCCTGTGACGCGGCGATGACCGCCCGGCTTCCGGGGCAGGGGTTGATCTGGTCGGAAATCCCGACCGAGCAGCGCCGCGTGGCATAGGGCGGAGAACCAAAATCGAGCATTCAACTGGCCCGGAGCGTGCGCGTTCCGGGTCTTTTGCTGCGGCTCTTGGGTGCGGGCCGCCCCCGGTCGGACTTGACCCTGGAGCGCTTTCTCTGCCATCTGGGCGCGGATGGCGCAAAAGACGTTTTGCGCCCCATTTGAATATGCTAGACCCGGGCTAACCGGGGCGCAGACCCGCGAAGGAAACGACGGTGAGGTTAGGCACAATGAACGGCATCAGGGCAGGAGCCAGAACCCTCGGCGCGGTCCTTTTGGTGGCGGCCCTCGCGGGCTGCGGCGGCGCTGACGGCGACGCGGCCACCCGCAACGAGGCGCTGGAAATCTATACGCCGGAGCAGATCTATCAGCGCGGCGAATATGAGCTGGCCAACAAAAAGCCCAAGGACGCCGCCTTCTACTTTGCCGAGATCGAGCGCCTGTACCCCTATTCCGAATGGGCCAAGCAGGCGCTGATCATGCAGGCCTTTGCCTATCATGGCACCAAGGATTACGAGAACAGCCGCGCCGCCGCGCAGCGGTTCATCGATTTCTACCCGGCGGATGAGGATGCGGCCTATGCCCAGTATCTTCTGGCGCTGAGCTACTATGACCAGATCGACGAGGTGGGCCGCGACCAGGGGCTGACCTTCCAGGCGTTGCAGGCGCTGCGCACCGTGATCGAGGTCTATCCCGACAGCGAATATGCCAATGCGGCGATCCTGAAATTCGACCTCGCCTTTGACCATCTGGCGGGCAAGGAAATGGAGATCGGCCGATACTACCTGCGCCGGGGGCACTATACCTCGGCGCTCAACCGCTTCCGGGTGGTGGTGGAGGAGTTCCAGACCACAAGCCACACGCCCGAGGCGCTGCACCGGCTGGTTGAGGCCTATCTGTCGCTGGGGCTGGCCGCCGAAGCACAGACCGCGGCGGCGATCCTCGGCCACAACTTCCAGTCCACCGAGTGGTATCAGGACAGCTACCGGCTGCTGACCGCCAACGGGCTGAAGGCCAAGGACCGAGGAAACAACTGGCTGAGCCAGATCTACCGCCAGTCGCTGAAGGGGCAGTGGCTCTAACGCTGGCGGAACTATGGGGCGGCCCGCTGCGGGCCGGACGGAACGGGGGCGGGGCGATGCTGCGCGCGCTTGATATTCGCGATATACTGATCATCGATCATCTGGAGCTGAACTTTCAGCCCGGGCTGAACGTGCTGACCGGAGAGACCGGCGCGGGGAAGTCGATCCTGCTGGATTCCTTGGGCTTTGTTCTGGGCTGGCGGGGGCGTGCCGAACTGGTGCGCCAAGGCGCGGCGCAGGGCGAGGTGCTGGCCGAATTCGACCTGCCCCCGGGCCACCCGGCCCATGCCATTCTGGAGGACGCCGGGCTGCCGGGCGGCGATACGCTGATCTTGCGCCGGGTTAACACCGCCGAAGGACGCAAGACGGCTTGGGTCAACGATCGGCGCTGCTCGGGCGAGGTGTTGCGGGCGCTGTCCGACACGCTGGTGGAGCTGCACGGCCAACACGATGACCGCGGCTTGCTAAACCCGCGCGGTCACATGGCGTTGCTCGATCAATATGCCGGGGTACAGGGGCTGCTGGACAAGGTGCGCAGCGCCTGGAGCGCGGCGGCCAAGGCGCGCAAGACGGTCGCGGCCACCCGTGCCGCCCTGGAGGCGGTCCGCGCCGAGGAAGAATTTCTGCGCCATGCGGTGGCTGAGCTGGACAAGCTGGACCCGCAGCCGGGCGAAGACGAGATACTGGACACCCGCCGCCGCCAGATGCAGGCCGCGGAGCGCATCCGCGGCGACATCACCCGCGCCCACGCCCTGTTGAGCGAGGGTGCCGAGGGGGCCATGGGTGAGGCGCAGCGCTGGCTGGAGGGGGTCGAAGGCCAGGCGGAAGACACCGGGCTGGAGGCGCCTCTGGCGGCGCTGTCGCGCGCGATGATCGAACTGGGCGAGGCGCAGGACGGGGTGGAACGGGTGCTGAGCACGCTGGAGTTCAACCCCGGTGATCTGGAAGACTGCGAGGAACGTCTCTTTGCCATTCGCGCGCTGGCCCGCAAGCACGGGGTGACGGCGGATGAGCTGGGCACCTATGCCGAAACCCTGCGCGACAAGTTGGCGGCGCTGGATGCGGGCGATCAGAACCTGGCCGATCAGGAGGCGGCGCTGAAAGCCGCCGAGGCCGCCTATGGCGAGGCCGCCAAGCAACTGGGCGCGGTGCGCCGCCAGCAGGCAGCCGCACTGGACGCGGCGGTGATGGCGGAACTGGCGCCGCTGAAGATGGAACGCGCGGTGTTCGAGACCCGCATCACCAGCGCCGATCCCGGCCCGGAGGGCATGGATGCGGTGGCCTTTACCGTGGCGACCAACCCCGGCGCCCCGGCAGGGGCGCTGAACAAAATCGCCTCGGGCGGGGAGCTGAGCCGCTTTTTGCTGGCGCTGAAGGTCTGCCTGCGCGGCGAGGATGCCAGCAAGACGCTGATCTTCGACGAGATCGACCGCGGTGTTGGCGGGGCCACGGCGGATGCGGTGGGCCGGCGCCTGCGCAGCCTGGCCAGCAATGGACAGGTGCTGGTGGTCACGCACTCGCCGCAGGTGGCCGCACTTGGGGGACATCACTGGCAGGTGCGCAAGCAGGTGATTGATGGCATGACCCTGTCACAGGTCGTGCCGCTGGCGGAACCCGACCGGGTGGATGAGCTGGCCCGCATGGTGGCGGGCGACACCATCACCGAAGAGGCCCGCGCCGCCGCCCGTGCACTGTTGGCGGGCTAGGCGCGACCTCGCCGCCGGGTGAGGCTTCGTTAACCCGCGGTGTGGCAATGTAAGTCATTGAACACAAAAGACCTGCAGGCCCCATATGGTAGATGAGATCCGCCGCTCCCTTTCCGCCGCCATGTTGCACTGGCTTGCCGGGCTAAAAGACCTGCTGCGGGTGCTGCGCCACCGCGGGCCGAGCCAGTTCCAGTTCTGGCTGATCGCCTTGCTGATTGGCATCGCCGCGGGATTTGCGGCGCTGTTTTTCCGCAAGGGGATCTCTGTCTTGCAGGCTGGGGTCTATGGCGCGCCGGATCTTCATTATCTGCACAGTCACGCGCAGGACCTGCCCTGGTACACGCTGGTGGCCATCGCCGCGGGTGGTGGGCTGGTTGTCGGGGTGATCCTGGACCGGTTCACCCCGGACGGGCGCGTGCGTTCGGTTGCGGATGTGATCGAGGGCGCGGCGCTGCATGATGGCCGGGTCGAGACCCGCGCCGGGATCGCCTCGGCGCTGGCGTCCTTTCTGACCCTGTCCACCGGCGGCTCCACCGGCCGCGAGGGGCCGGTTGTGCATATGGCGGGGGTGATCTCAACCTGGGTTAGCGACCGCATCGACGCCGACGGGATTACTGGGCGCGATCTGTTGGGCTGCGCGGTGGCCGCCGGTGTCTCGGCCAGTTTCAACGCGCCGATTGCCGGGGCGCTGTTTGCGATGGAGGTGGTGCTGCGACATTTCTCCGTCAACGCCTTTGCGCCCATCGTCGTGGCCTCGGTCGCCGGGACGGTCATCAACCGGCTGGAATACGGCGATGTCACGGAGTTCACCCTGGCCACGCCCGGCGCGTTGCAGTTCTATGTGGAGCTGCCGGCCTTTTTGCTGCTGGGGCTGATCTGCGGGCTGGTGGCCGTGGCGCAGATGAGGGCAATCTTCTTTGCCGACAAAGTGGGCACCCAGGTGCAGGAGCGGCTGCACCTGCCGCGTTGGCTGCGCCCGGCGGTGTCCGGTGCCATGCTGGGCATCATCGCGGTGTGGTATCCGCATATCATCGGCGTCGGCTATGAAACCACTGTGCTGGCGCTGACCGGCGGGCTGCTGTTTGGCCAGGCGGTGATCTTTACCGCCGTCAAGACGGCTGCGGTGGCGATCACCATGGGAGGGCGCATGGGGGGCGGTGTGTTCTCCCCCTCGCTGATGATCGGCGCGTTGACCGGGCTGGCCTTTGGCCTGATCGCCACCGCCATTCTGCCGGACGTGTCGGGCACCCACACGCTGTATGCGTTTGCCGGCATGGGGGCGGTGGCGGCGGCGGTGCTGGGGGCGCCGATTTCGACCACTCTGATCGTGTTCGAGCTGACTGGCGACTGGCAGATCGGTCTGGCGGTGATGGTTTCCGTTTCGATGTCGACGGCGCTGGCTTCGCGGTTGGTGGACCGCTCATTCTTTTTGACCCAGCTGGAAAAGCGCAACATTCATTGCGCCGCCGGGCCGCAGGCCTATCTGCTGGCGCTGATCCGCGCCGGTGCAGTGATGCGCCCATTGGGTGACAGCCGCTGTGCCACGCAGGAGGAATGTGCGGCACTGGTCGAGCAGGGGCTGTGCGTGCGGGCCTCTGCCACGCTGGAGGCGGCGATGCCGGTGTTTGACCGGGCCGAAGTGGCGTTTTTGCCGGTGGTTCTGGAGGAAGACGGCAAGCAGGAGGTGATTGGCGCCTTGTACCACGTGGATGCGTTGAAGGCCTATAACCGGGCGCTGGCGGCCACCGCGGCGGAGGAACACCGCTGACGCGACGTGTTGGACGCGTCGAATTTGGCGGTCTACGCCCGCTCGGCCAACAAGGGGAAAAAGCCGCCGCCGTTCCCATGAGCTGTGCGAATTCGGTTACAGGTAAACAAGAAGTTAACTTTCTATTTGATAACGGCGCCGCAGTTCCCAACAATGGGGTCAGGGACAGGAACAAAATCTGACTTTGGCAGGAACATCATGCGCAATTTCGAAATCAGCCCGCAAGAGGCTGGTGCGAATCATAAGGCGGACAAGCAGGCGAATGAACGTGCGGCATTGGAGGCAGCGATCAACTACGCGCTGCAATGTGCACGGGAAACCGACATTCTGGGGACGGGCGATGCGCTGGAAGCGGCGCGCCGGAACCTGAGCCGGGCCGTGCTGAGCTGAACTGATCGCATATCAGGCGAAAGGGGCGGGAGATCGCCCCGTCGCACAGGCGAAGAATACGTCGCCCGGCCATGCGACCTTTGTCGCGGGGCGCTGCACGCGGCGGTCACGAACCCACAGTCAGGCTGGACTGCGCCGCTGCACTGGGCCGCCGGGCCGATGGGGCGCGCCAGGGGCGCGATCCAAGTTTCAGCGGCCAATTGCCCCGCAGCACAGGTCTGCGGCGGGGCTGGGACTGGCTCAGACCTGTTCCACCTTCACCGAATCGCTCAGCACAAAGGCGATATGCTCCTTGATTGCGGCGACGTCTTCGATTGGATTCTCATAGCTCCAAGCGGCATTCGCGGTGACGGATGACTTGTTGACGATCGAATAGTAGCTGGCGTCGCCCTTGTGCGGGCAATGGGTGGACTTGTCGGTCCGGTCCAGGAAAGCCATGGCAATGTCGCCGCGCGGGAAGTAGATGACCGGTGCCATATCGCCCTCCGACAGCTCAAGCGCGTTTGCGCTTTCCCCCAAAACGGCGCCGCCGGAGCGGACGACCCAGGTGCCTTCGGCCTTGCGGATACGGATATTGGTCATGCGTGTTTTCCCATTCTCTTCATACGTGTCATCTTTGTGTTCAGTCTATGTAACGCCATCGTGTCACAGCGGTGCGGTCGCGGCATCCAGCCAGGTCTTTGCGTCGGGGCTGAGCCGCGGCCCGATCCGCGCAGCCACCTCGCGGTGGTAGCTGTCGAGCCAGTCGCGCTCCTCGGTGGTGAGCATGTCGGTCACGACCAGCCGCCGATCAATCGGGGCAAAGGTGAGGGTACGCCAGCTTAGCATGTCGCGCTCGGGATCGCTGCTGTCCAATGCGGCGGCGGGTTCCACCACCAGCAGATTCTCCAGCCGGATGCCAAAAGCGCCCTCGCGGTAGTAGCCTGGCTCATTGGACAGGATCATGCCGGGTTCAAGCGGCACGTGGCTGGTGCGGGCCAGCCGTTGCGGGCCTTCGTGCACGCTGAGAAAGGCGCCGACGCCATGGCCCAGCCCGTGGTTGAAATCCTGTCCGGCCAGCCACAGCGGCATGCGGCCGATGGCCTCGATGTCGCGGCCCGCAAGCCCCTTGGGCCAGCGCAGGCGCGACATGGCGATCATACCTTGCAGCACGCGGGTAAAGGCGGCGCGTTCCTGATCGCCGGGACGGCCGATGGCGATGGTGCGGGTGATGTCGGTGGTGCCGTCCAGATACTGGCCGCCGCTGTCGAGCACCAGAAGGTGACCGTCCTGAAGGGTCGTGTTGGTTTCCTCGGTCACGCGGTAGTGCATGACGGCACCGTTTTCGCCGGTGCCGGCAATGGTCTCAAAGCTGATGTCGCGGAGGGCGGAATCCTTGCGACGGTTGTTTTCCAGTTGCCGCACCACGTCGATTTCCGTCAGCGTGCCGGGGGCTTGCGCGTCGAGCCAGGCCAGCGTCTCGACCACTGCGGCGCCATCGCGCAGATGCGCAGCGGCGCTGCCGTCGATCTCGGCGGTGTTCTTGCGCGCCTTGGGCAGGGCGCAGGGGTCGCCGTCGGGGATCAGCCGTTCGCCCAGGGTGTCGGCGACGATCTGGGGCAGGGTACTGCTGTCTGCCGCCACGTTGCCGTTGAGCGCCGCGGTGGCGGTCAGGAACGCAGCGGGGGCGTGCAGGGTGACACCGTCGTCGAGGTGATCGCCGAGATCGGCCATTTTTTCAGCCGCCATGAACAGGTCCACCCGCGCGTCGTCATGCAGGATGGCAAAGCCATGTGCGACCGGATTGCGGGCCACGTCGGCGCCGCGGATGTTCAGCAACCACATGATGCTGTCCGGCAGGGTGATCACCGCCGCCGCCTGACCCGCATCACGCAGGCCCCTGGCCAGGCGCGCAGCTTTGTCGGCCGCGCTTTCACCTGCGTATTCAACGGGGTGCGCGGAAACCGGGTTCATTGGCGGTGCGGGTTGGTCGACCCAGATCCGATCCACCAGATTTTCGCATTGCGCCAGAGTGATACCGCTGCCCGTCAGCTCCTTGGTGAGGGCGGAGATCTGCGCCGCGGCGTGCAGCCAGGGGTCAAAGCCGATCTTGCCGCCGTTGGGCAGCTGCTGCTTCAACCACGCGGCCAGCTGTACCTCGGGCCAGGGAACGGGGGTGAAATCCGCAGCCACCTGGCGTTTCACCTGGGTGCGGTAGCGGCCGTCGATGAAGACGCCGGCGATGTCGTGCAACACCGCGCAGAATCCGGCGGAGCCGGTAAAGCCGGTCAGCCAGGCCAGACGCTCATCGTGGGGGGCGACGTATTCGCCCTGGTGGGCGTCGGCGCGCGGGACCAGGAACCCATCCAGAGCTTCGGCCGTCAGCTCCTTGCGCAGGGCGGCCAGCCGGGGCGGCCCCTGGTCCGGGCGGGCGGTCACGTCAAAGCTCTGATACATGCGGGCTGGTCTCCTGAATGGGGGCGGGGCAGGCGGTGCCGCGGCCGGCCGCAGTGGGGACCGGCGCAGGCAGCTGCGCGCCTTCTTGTCCCAAATCGGCGTGCCGGTGGCAAGCCCGGTGGGGGAGAAAGGCTGGGGGCGGAGCGAAAACGGGCTGGGAGCAGCGGCGGTAGGTCGGCCGGGATGCACCTCGGCAGGAGTTCCTTGGGGGGACGGACGACAGTGTATCAGCGGCGCTCCCGCCCGGCGGCGGGGCATCGGAGATGCCCCGCCGCCAGTTGGGCCGCGCAGCGGCTGCCACAGGCAGCCGCTGGTGCCGCGCGCGTCAGCGCGCGGCCGGGCCCAAGACGGCGGGCGGCATCAAAGATGCAGATCGACGGCGCGGGAGGACCCCGGCCTGCGGCAGGATGCGGAGGCGGGCGGCGGTTCAGCCTGCGCGCCGGATCCCCATCACGCGGGCGCGGGCGCGCGGATCGCTGTCGAACAGGGCCGCGAGCTGTTCGGTCATGGCGCCGGCCAGCTGCTCCACATCCGTGATCGTCACCGCGCGCTCGTAATAGCGGGTCACGTCATGGCCGATGCCGATTGCCAGCAGCTCCACCTGTTTGCGGCGCTCGACCATGGCGATGACGTCGCGCAGGTGCTTTTCCAGATAGCTGGCCGGGTTCACCGAAAGCGTCGAATCGTCGACCGGGGCGCCGTCAGAGATCACCATCAGGATCTTGCGCGCCTCGGGGCGGCCGACCATGCGGCGGTGCGCCCATTCCAGCGCTTCGCCGTCGATGTTTTCCTTCAGCAGCCCCTCTTTCATCATCAGACCGAGGTTGTCGCGGGTGCGGCGCATCGGGGCATCCGCGCCCTTGTAGATGATGTGGCGCAGGTCGTTCAGGCGACCGGGCTGCTGCGGGCGGCCCTCGTTCAGCCAGGCCTCGCGCGCGAGGCCGCCTTTCCACGCGCGGGTGGTGAAGCCGAGGATCTCGACCTTGACGTTGCAGCGCTCCAGCGTGCGGGCCAGCACGTCGGCGCAGATCGCCGCGATCGAGATCGGGCGACCGCGCATCGAGCCGGAATTGTCCAGCAGAAGGGTTACCACGGTGTCGCGGAATTCAGTGTCTTTCTCTTTCTTGAACGACAGCGGCGTGGTCGGGTTGGCAACAACCCGCGCCAGACGGCCGGCATCAAGAATACCTTCCTCGAGGTCGAACTCCCAAGACCGGTTCTGCTGCGCCTGAAGGCGGCGTTGCAGCTTGTTGGCCAGGCGCGACACCGCACCCTTCAACGGTTCCAGCTGCTGGTCGAGATAGGCGCGCAGGCGTTCCAGCTCGGCCGGTTCGGCCAGATCCTCGGCGGCGATTTCCTCGTCATGGGCGTCGAGGAATACCTTGTAGTCCGGGTCGGCGTCTGAGACCGGCGGCGGCGCGGGCGGTTCCAGCGGTGCCTCGCCGTCGGGCATCTCGGTGTCTTCGGCCAGTTCCTCGTCCGCCATGTCATCGGCGGAGATCTGCGCCTGGGATTCGTCCTGCTGTTGTTCCTGGCTCTGCTCGGGGGAGGCGTCGGCCTCTTCATCATCCGAGTCGTCCTGGCCGGAGCTGTCGGGATCGTCCTGCTCTTCGGGGTTGTCCTCAGCCTCGTCGTTGGCGTCGTCGTCCAGATCGTCCGGGTCGTCGCCCAGCTGGTCGCCGTATCCGAGGTCCGAAATCACCTGTCGCGCCAGTTTCGCAAAGGCGGCCTGGTCGGCGATGGTGTCATCCAGATTTTCCAGCGTGCCGCCGGCCTGGGATTCGATGAAGCCGCGCCACAGTTCCATGATGTTGGCCGCGCCCTCGGGCAGCGGGCGGCCGGTGGCCAGGTGGCGGATCAGATAGCCGGCCGAGGCCGCCAGCGGCGCCTCGGAGGAGGATTTCATCTGGTCATAGCCGCGGCGCAGCGATTCATTGCGGATCTTGACGTCGATGTTGGACGCGGTGCCGGGCATGTGGCGGGCGCCCATCGCCTCGCAGCGGGCGGTTTCCATGGCTTCATACAGATCGCGGGCCATGTCGCCGGGGGGCGCATATTTGGCGTGGGTGGCGTCGTCGTGGAACTTGTGGCGCAGTGCCAGCGCATCGGCGGTGCCGCGGGCCAAGAGCACCTCTTCGCGGCTCATCCGGCGGGACACCTGCGGCAGCCGCATCGAGTCGCCCGACAGCCCCGAAGGGTCGACGGTGTAGCTGACCGAAAGTTCCGGGTCGTCGGCCATCACCTTGGTGGCTTCGGCCAGCGCCTTCTTGAACGGATCGGCTGGGTTGTCGTTCGGCTTTTTCATGGTCGCAAGGTGTCCTTGGTCGAAGCATTCCGCCAAGAGCAGCCATTGTCCAGCCTTCTTTGAATACCTCAGAGGGCGGTGCCCGGCCGCGGGCGGGTAACGAAGTGCCCGCCCATTTTTGCCGGAGGCAAACCTTCGGTTTGACGGGGGGCGGTCGGGCACTGCCCGGCGTTGCCGCCGGGCGGCACTTTGCTGTTATCCCAGCGAAACGCTCGCGGCGCTTTCGGGCAGCTCTTCGTCAAAGCAGCGCTGGTAGAACTCGGCCACGGTCTGGCGCTCCAGCTCGTCACATTTGTTCAGGAACGACAGGCGGAAGGCATAGCCCACGTTGCGGAAGATCTCGGCGTTCTGGGCCCAGTTGATCACGGTCCGCGGCGACATCACGGTGGATAGATCGCCGTTCATGAAGGCGGTGCGGGTGAGGTCGGCCACGGTCACCATCTGAGAGATCTTCTTGCGGCCTTCGGCGGTGTTGTAATGGGGGGCCTTGGACAGCACGATGGCGCTTTCGGCGTCGTGGCTCAGGTAGTTCAGCGTTGAGACCAGCGACCAGCGGTCCATCTGGGCCTGGTTGATCTGCTGTGTGCCGTGATACAGCCCGGTGGTGTCGCCAAGGCCGACGGTGTTCGCGGTCGCGAACAGGCGGAAGAACGGGTTCGGGGTGATGATCTCGTTCTGATCCAGCAGGGTCAGTTTGCCGTCATGTTCCAGAACACGCTGGATCACGAACATCACGTCGGCGCGGCCGGCGTCGTATTCGTCGAACACGATGGCAACCGGGTTGCGCAGCGCCCAAGGCAGGATGCCCTCGTGGAATTCAGTCACCTGCTTGCCGTCGCGCAGCTTGATCGCGTCCTTGCCGATCAGGTCGATCCGGGAGATGTGGCTGTCGAGGTTCACCCGCACGGAGGGCCAGTTCAGCCGCGCCGCAACCTGTTCGATGTGCGTCGATTTGCCGGTGCCGTGGTAGCCCTGGATCATCACCCGGCGGTTGTGGCTGAAGCCGGCCAGAATGGCCAGCGTGGTCTCGGGATCGAACTTATAGGTCGTGTCCAGCGCCGGCACCCGTTGAGAGCCTTCGGCAAAACCCTTGACCGTCATATCCGTGTCGATCCCGAATACATCGCGCACCGAAATCGTTTCGGTCGGTTTCGCATCCATGTCCACAAAGCCGTCGGTCATCTCAGTCGATCCTTATCTGTCTGCCCTGCCGTCAGGGGCCAATTCGCGGGATTGGTGCCTGATCTGACGCCGGAGGGCAAGGGAAACCGTTCCCGCAATCTGCCGCAGGTGGCAAGTGTGGCATTGCGAAAGAGGGCAGGAGAAGCGCGAGACAATCAACAGCGCCCCCAGCCGGGCAGCAGGGGGCGCGTTATGTCGGCGCACGTGCGCTCTTTCGGGGGGAAAAGGCTGTTGCCGACGTCTTCCTGCCTAACGGGGGGGGGCGGGTTGGGTCAAAGAAATAAAGACTCTATCGTAAAGGGTCGGCAAAAGACCGCCTAGTTTTCCGGTTTTGGTCCTAAAGCGGCGGCCGCCGCAGCGTGCGGGGCCGCCCGCAGGCGGTCCGGCACAGCGGCGGAGGTGGTCACTTGAAGGACCTGCTGTCCTTGATCTGGTCCCAGGCCCAGCGGACCTCTTGCAGCTGATCTTCCTGGCTGCGGTCACCGCCATTCATGTCTGGGTGCAGCACCTTGATGAGTTTCTTGTAAGATTTTCGGATATCGGCCTTGGACCAGTCGTCCTTGGCCTCCAGGATTTCGATCGCGCGGCGTTCGGTGGGCGGCAGGCGGCGGCCGGTCTTGGCACTGCGGCCGGGATTTTGCGTCGCGTTGGCGCCCAGCACCTGATGCGGGTCCTCGATGCCGAGCCGAGCCCAGGCGCGGGCCTCGGGGTCGCTCATCGGCTTGGTCTGGCGTTCCCAGACCTTGTCCTTGGACTGCTGGGCATTCAGCTCTGCTTCCGTGGTGCCTTCGAAGAAGTTCCAGGTGTTGTTGTATTCGCGCACGTGCTCTTGGCAGAACCAGTAGTAATCATCCAGCACATCGGGCGCCTTGGGGGCGCGGAATTTGCCATCTTCCTGGCAACCTTCCTTGTCGCAGACGCGCACCGAGGTCTCGGACGCCCCCGTGGCTGCGCGCCGCCCGCGCGGATTTTTCTTTTTGGCAGAGCGGACGGACATATCAAAGCCAAAGGGATCGGACTTGCTCATGGGGCGCACCTTCTAGACGCATCTGTTCGACTCGGAGGCAGCAGTTTAGTCTAAGGGGCGCCAGATAGAAGGGGGCGCAGGGAAAAAAGATGGGGATGAGCGGAGAAATGAATGTGAAGCAGGAAATGGAAGCGGCCTTGCGGGCGGCCTTTGATCCCAGTGCGCTGGAGGTGATCAATGAGAGCCACAAACACGCAGGGCACGCAGGCGATGATGGCTCTGGCGAGAGCCATTTTGCGGTGCGGATCCGGGCGGAGGCGTTTCAGGGCATGGGCCGGGTGCAGCAGCACCGGGCGGTTCACAAGGCGCTGGGTGACATCGTGCCGCGCATCCACGCGCTGGCGCTGGACATCGGAAGCTGACGGGGTCGCCCGTTTGACGGGTCGCACCCGGACGGCGCGCGGGGAGGCTCAGGCCTCCCCGTCGTCTTTCTTGGCGGCCTTTTCGGCGCGGCTCTTCAGGGCGGCGGTCATGCCAGAAACCGGGCTCAACTCCTCAACCCCGTCGTCGGACTGCATCCGGGCGGCGCCGAGGCCGTGCACGGGCGTGGCATCCTCGGGGGCTTGCGGATCGCCTGCGGTCGCGGTCAGGCGCGGTTCCGCCTGGCGGTGGTCCGGCGCGGTGCGGGCCGGGGGTCTGACGGCGTCGACGGCAGGCGCCGGGGTGGTGGCGGCCTGCGCAGCCAAGGCGCGGCGAAACACCAGCACGTTGCGCCAGTTGGTGGTGGAGCCGGTCAGCCCGCTGCGTTCCTCGCTCGGCAGCAGTTCGGCGCGCTGGTACTCCCAGCCCTCGGCTGCCATTTCGTTCATCAGGATCTCGATCGCATTGGCAAAACGGGCTTCCGGGGTCTTGATGCCCTTGGCCTTGGTGCCCTTGGCCGGGGCGGGGACGACTTTGTATTCAAAGGCCTGCATGACTGTCTCCGGACGTTTGGTTTCTGGCTCACTGGGGTAGATGCCCGGTTCTGGCGCGCAAGGTCAAGCGCCGAGTTGGGCGGGCATCCTGCGCGGGCAGCCGGGCGCGCGCCCGAGCCAACGGGGGCAGCGCCGGGCGCGCGGGCGGCGCGCTCAGCCCTTTTTGGCGGCCATCCCGGCCAGCGTCAGGCACACCTCTGTGGCGCGGGCCATATCCTGCACCGAGATCCATTCCAGTGGGCCGTGGATTTCCTGCATGCCGGTGAAGATATTGGGCGTCGGCACGCCAAATTCGGTCAGCCGCGAACCGTCGGTGCCGCCGCGGATCGGGGTTGAAACCGGTTCGATCCCATGCGCCCGGCAGGCGTCGCGGGCCAGCTCCACCGGGGTCATGTCGTCCTCCAGCCAGTAGCGCATGTTGCGGTATTGCGGCGTGATCTCAACGCTGATCTCGGCGCGCGGCTCACCGGCCTGTACGGCGGCGCAGACCTGCCGTAGCAGATCGCCCTTGGCGGCCAGCCCGTCGCGCTCAAAATCGCGCAGGATCAGCTTTAGCTCCACCTCGGAGGAGCCGCCGTTCATGTCGGTCACATGCAGGAACCCTTCGCGGCCATCGGTGGTTTCCGGGGTCAGCGTCGCCTGCGGTAGGGTCTGCACGATCTTGGCGGCCAGATGCGCGGCGTTGACCATCTTTTCCTTGGCTTGGCCGGGGTGGATCGACACGCCCTTGATCTGCACCACGGCGCGGTCGGCGCTGAAGCTTTCATAGATGATCTCGCCCATCTCGCCGCCGTCCAGCGTGTAGGCAAAATCCGCCTTCAGGTCGCGGGGCAGCTGCTCGCCGACGCCGCGGCCGATTTCCTCGTCCGGGGTGAAGGCGATGCGCAGGGTCGGGCGGGGCAGGTCGGGAGTGTCCAGCAGGTGCCGGGCCATGGTCATGATGATGGCCACACCCGCCTTGTCATCGCCGCCCAGCAGGGTCAGCCCCGAGGCCGTGATGATGTCTTCGCCCTGCTTGGAGGCGAGATAGGGGTTCGTTTCGGGCGACAGAACCAGATCCGGGTTGTCGGGAAAGCTGATGTCGCCGCCGTTGTAGCCCTGGATCACCCGAGGTTTGACGCCGGTGGCATTGAACTGCGGCGCGGTGTCAACATGGGCCAGAAACCCCACCGTGGGGCCCGGAGCCGTGCCGGGGATGGTAGCCAGAACCACGCCATATTTGGTCAGCTGCACGTCCTGCGCGCCGATCTCATTCAGTTCCTCCACCAGCAGATTCAGCATGTCGAACTGGCATTCGGTGCTGGGTGTACTGGGCGAGTTCTCGTCGCTTTGACTGTCGATGGCGGCGTAGCGGACCAGACGGTCCTGAAGTTCCTGATCGAATTTGCGTGCCATGAGACCTCCGGGATTTTGGCCGCAGCAAAGCCGCTGGCGCGGGGGAGGTCAAGGCGGAGGGCGATGGCAGGAACGTATACATATGCGGTTTCGCCCGGCGTGCCGCCGGGCGAAAGGTCGGAAATGTGTGGCGACACGAAAAAGGGCGCCGCTGCGGGCGCCCCTTGGATCGTCCGGCCTTTGGCGGGATCAGCCGCCCAGTTTCTGGGCGACCAGCTGGTTCACCGCCTTGGGGTTGGCCTTGCCGCCAGTGGCCTTCATCACCTGGCCGACAAACCAGCCCGCCAGTTTCGGGTTCACCTTGGCCTTTTCGACCTGTGCGGGGTTGGCGGCAATGATTTCGTCCAGGGCGGCCTCAATGGCGCCGGTGTCGGTCACCTGCTTCATGCCGCGCTCCTCGACGATTTTCGCCGGGTCGCCGCCTTCGGTATAGACGATTTCGAACAGGTCCTTGGCAATCTTGCCAGAGATCGCGTCCGACGAAATCAAATCGATGATGCCGCCCAGCTGCGCCGGGGAGACCGGCGACTCGGTGATCTGCTTGTCCTCGTCCTTTTTCAGGCGGCCAAACAGCTCGTTGATGACCCAGTTCGCCGCCAGCTTGCCGTTGCGGCCCTTGGCTGTTTCCTCGAAGTAAGCCGCGGATTCCACCTCGGCGGTCAGCACCGATGCGTCGTAGTCCGACAGGCCGAAATCCTTGATGAACCGTGCCTTTTTCTCGTCCGGCAGCTCCGGCAGATTGGCCGCGATGTCATCCACCCAGCCCTGTTCGATTTCCAGCGGCAGCAGGTCGGGGTCGGGGAAATAGCGGTAGTCATGCGCCTCTTCCTTGGAGCGCATGGAGCGGGTCTCGCCCTTGTCCGGGTCGTACAGGCGGGTTTCCTGCTCCACCTTGCCGCCGGCCTCGATGATCGCGATCTGGCGGCGGGCCTCGACCTCAATCGCCTGCTGGATAAAGCGCATGGAGTTCATGTTCTTGATCTCGCAGCGGGTGCCGAGGTGGGAGAAATCCTGGGTTTCCTGATACTTCTCGTACTGGCCGGGCAGGCAGACGGAAACGTTCACGTCGGCGCGCAGGTTGCCGTTCTGCATGTTGCCGTCGCAGGTGCCCAGATACTGCATGATCTGGCGTAGCTTGGCGATGTACGCTGCTGCTTCCTCAGGCCCGCGGATGTCGGGGCGGGAGACGATTTCCATCAGGCAGACGCCGGTGCGGTTCAGGTCGACAAAGGACATGTTGGGGTCCATGTCGTGGATCGACTTGCCAGCGTCCTGCTCCATGTGGATGCGCTCGACGCGCACGTTGCGGGCGGTGCCGTCGCCCAGTTCCACCAGCACTTCGCCTTCGCCCACGATGGGGTGGTACAGCTGCGAGATCTGGTAGCCCTGCGGCAAGTCGGGGTAGAAATAGTTCTTGCGGTCAAAGGCCGACCACAGGTTGATGTCCGCCTTCAGACCAAGGCCGGTCCGCACGGCCTGTTCAACGCAGTATTCGTTGATGACGGGCAGCATGCCGGGCATGGCCGCGTCCACGAAGGCCACGTTGGAGTTCGGCTCGGCCCCGAATTTGGTGGAGGCGCCGGAGAACAGTTTTGAATTGGAGCTGACCTGGGCATGCACCTCCATGCCGATGACCAGTTCCCAGTCATGCTTGGCGCCCGCGATCACCTTGGGCTTGGGGAGTTCATATGTCAGGTCGAGCATGGTGTTCCGCCGTATCCGAATGTCAATGTCTGGCAAGCGTTCTAGGCCCGCGCGCGGCAGGGGGCAAGGGGGCAATGAAGGACCGGAGGCCACATCGATCCCCCTTGGCGCAGGCTGCAGGTCCGGGCAGCGCCCGCCCCGCCCCCAGGGGCAGACGCGTCACGACCACCCCGGGACGGGCGCCGCCCTTCGCGTTTGGCCGCCTGGCCTTGATTGTGCCCCTTGGCGGCGCGCACCAGCGGGGCTAGAACTGGCAGCCCGAGCAGTTCAACAGGAGGCCACCTTGGACACATCCGCCCGCATCAGCCAGACCATCGCCGCAGAGATCGGCGCCGCCGCCAAGCAGGTGAGCGCTGCCGTGGCGCTGCTGGACGAGGGCGCCACGGTGCCCTTCGTCGCGCGCTACCGCAAGGAGGCGACCGGCGGGTTGGACGATACCCAGCTGCGCACCCTGGCCGAGCGGCTGGACTATCTGCGTGAGCTGGAAAAACGCCGCGCGGCGATCCTCGAGTCGGTGAAGTCACAGGACAAGCTGACCGATGCCCTGGCGGCCTCGATCGCAAAGGCGGAAACCAAGGCGCAGCTGGAAGACATCTATCTGCCCTACAAGCCGAAGCGGCGCACCAAGGCGATGATCGCACGCGAAAACGGTCTGGAGCCGCTGGCGGATGCCATTCTGAGCAATCGCAATGCCGACCCGGAGAAACTGGCTGAAGGGTACCTCAGCGAGGCGGTGCCTGCGGTGAAGGAGGCGCTGAATGGGGCGCGCGACATCCTGACGGAACGGCTGACCGAAAATGCCGCGCTGCTTGGCCGTTTGCGCGATTTCATGCAGCGCGAGGCGGTGCTGAGCGCACGTGTGGTTGAAGGCAAGGAACAGGACGGCGCCAAGTTCTCGGATTATTTCGCGCATACGGAGCGTTGGGCGGATGTGCCCTCGCATCGGGCGCTGGCAATGCTGCGCGGGGCCAATGAGGGGGTGCTGACGCTGGACGTGGGCCCGGAGCCCGAGGAGGGCGCAGCCAGGGCGGAGGCCATGGTGGCGGCAGAACTGGGTGCCGCCGGCAATGGGCCGGGCGACACATGGCTGCGCAAGGTGGCGGGCTGGGCCTGGCGGGTGAAGCTGTCGCTGTCGATGATGCTGGAGCTGATGGGCGATCTGCGGGCGCGGGCCCAAGAGGACGCGATCCAGGTCTTTGCGCGCAACCTCAAGGACTTGCTGTTTGCAGCGCCAGCCGGTGCGCGGCCGACGCTCGGGCTGGATCCGGGCATTCGCACCGGCGTCAAGGCGGCGGTGGTTGACGCAACCGGGAAATTGGTGGCCACTGAGACGCTGTACCCGTTTCAGCCCAAGAACGACCTGCGCGGCGCGCAGGTGGCGATCGTCAAACTGATCGCGGACCATGGCGTCGAACTGATCGCCATCGGCAATGGCACCGCCAGCCGCGAGACCGAGCGCATGGTGGCGGAGGTGCTGAAGCATCTGCCCGCCAAGCTGAAGACCCCGACCAAAGTGGTGGTGTCGGAGGCGGGGGCCTCGGTCTATTCCGCGTCGGAGCTGGCGGCACGCGAATTTCCCGATCTGGACGTGAGCCTGCGCGGGGCGGTGTCGATTGCGCGGCGCCTGCAGGATCCGCTGGCGGAGCTGGTCAAGATCGAGCCCAAGAGCATTGGCGTGGGGCAGTACCAGCATGATGTTGACCAGCACAAGCTGACGAAATCGCTGGAGGCGGTGATCGAGGACGTTGTGAACGCGGTCGGCGTCGATCTGAACATGGCTTCGGCACCGCTGTTGGCGCATGTCTCCGGGCTTGGCCCCGGCCTGGCGGAGGCAATCGTGGCCCACCGCGATGCGCAGGGCGCGTTCCAGTCGCGCCGCGAGCTGCTGAAAGTGGCGCGGCTTGGCCCCAAGGCGTTTGAGCAATGCGCGGGCTTTCTGCGCATCCGAGACGGCAAGGAGCCGCTGGATGCATCTTCGGTTCACCCCGAAAGCTACGCCGTGGCGCGCAAGATCGTGGCCGCCTGTGGGCGGGACATGCGCGACATCATGGGACATGCCGACGCACTGAAAGGGCTGCGGGCGGAGGATTTTGTCGGCGGCGACGTGGGCCTGCCCACGGTGCGCGACATCTTTGCCGAGCTGGAAAAGCCAGGCCGCGATCCGCGCCCGTCGTTTGTGACCGCGTCTTTCAAGGACGGGGTCGAGACGATCACCGACCTGAAGCCCGGCATGGTGCTGGAAGGTACGGTCACAAATGTCGCCGCTTTTGGCGCATTCGTGGACATTGGCGTGCATCAGGACGGGCTGGTGCATGTCAGCCAGCTGGCAGACCGTTTCGTAAAGGATCCGCATGAGGTGGTGAAGACCGGCCAGGTGGTCAAGGTCACGGTGACCGAGGTCGACGTGCCGCGCAAACGCATCGGCCTGACCATGAAGAAAGACGGCGGTGCCTCGGCCAAGGAGGAGCGAAATGCCCGCAGCACAGGGCCTGGCGCTGCCAAGGGCGCTGGCCCGCGCGGCAGAGGCAAACCTGCCGGGCCGCAAGGGGGTAGGGGCAAGGCGACCGCTGGCTCCAAGGGGGGCAAGCAGGGCAGCGGCCAGACCAGGGGGCAGGGCCGGGACCAAGGCACTGGCGCGCTGGGTGCGGCGCTGATGGATGCATTCAAGAAGACCTGAAGTGGCGACGCATTTGTGCGGCGCAGCATAGGCCGCGTCGCACCTTGCTGATTTTCGGTTTCAGGCCGGGGTGAGCTGGAGCCCGTCGGCGGTAAAGGCGATGGTCTGGCCTGCCTCGATTTCCTTGCGGAACTGCGCGGCAATGGCGGCCAGGGCGTCGGCCTGGCCGCGGGCGGCAAACCGGCTGACGGAGCGCACGCGGGCGCTGTTGTCAAACCCTTGGGCGGCATGCGCCCAAACCAGCGGATGCAGCTCTTGCAGGTGGTCGCGGATCAACCAGTCGGCGGCGGCGGCGATGCGGCGTCGGTTGGCGGCTGCCTGGGGGGATTGCTGCGGCTGCGCGACTGCGTCGCCGCGCAGGGTGATGCAGCAATAAGCGGCCAACAGGTTCACCATCGCCTGCGAGGGCGCGGCGGCGACGATGTCGCGCAAGCCATCCAGAAAGAAACGGGGATCCACGCGGGCACAGGCCTGATCGTCCAGCGCCAGCGCATCGAAATAGACCCAAGTGTAACCGCCCGCCCCCCAGGTGTCTGTGGTGCGGGCAGCGGTGCGGCGGGCCTCTAGCTCCAGCGCCGCGTAGGAGCCCGCGCTGCGCGGCAGCATAAGGGCGCCAAGGCTGCGCATCGGCCGGTGGTTTTCCGGCACCAGGGCAATCAGGGCCCCAAATTCATCCGCGACCTCCAAAGCGTCACGGCGCTGCCCGGCAAACAGCGCGCATTGCGCGGCCTTCAGGAACGGGCTGTCCTGGCTGGCCTGGGTGATCGGCTTCAGAAGTGCGGCGGCGCGATCGAAATGTGCGGCGCAGCGACGCTGGTCGGGCACCGACACCGACTGCGCCGGGCCGGGGGTGCGCCAGGCCCAGCCGATATCGATATGCGCCAGCGCCACCAGCGCCGTCAGATAGGGGTCGTGGCGGTGTTCGGCGCGCAAGGCTTCAAAGGCCATCAACCCCCGGATCAGCGCACGGCTGCCGGCATCCTTGCCCTCGGCCAGCGCGTGTTCGGTGGCATGCACCACATCCGCCCGCGCGCCAAAGGCGATGAGCTCGGCCAATGGCAGTCCGCAGCGGGCCGACGCGCGGGACTGATCCGCGGCGCGGATCTGCGCCGACACCTCGCCCCACAGCTCCTGCCGGGCCAGAAACTGGCCCTGGTCCTGTGCGGCGGTGGCCTCGGGATCGCCATCCGTATCGCACACTGGGATCGACAGGCTGTCTTCGAGCCGCGGCGTCGGGCTGGAGTGGAGCGGGGCGGTTGTCGGCACGGGCACCGCGATCGGCACGGCGCAGGCCTGCGCGGCGGACCGGGTGGGGCTGCCATGGGCGGGGGCGGAGAGCAGACCGGAAATCCGCGAGAGCATTTCCCGCGCCTGTCGAGACGGATTGAACATGGGCGCTTCCTGTCGTGTGGCAGCTTGTTGTTGCTGGCATTTTCGGCAGGCATTGGGGCGCAATCATGGCGGGTCTGGGGAAGTTCCCGAGCGAAAGCGAAAATTCGCCGGTGGCGGGCGACTCTCTGCCACCGGGGGCGGCGGTCAGAACGGAGCGAAATGGTGGCGTTTGCAGGGGACAGCACGGGCGCTGAGGGCGGTCTCCAGCTGCCGGTGCGGGGCGGTTGCCTCCTGCGGCAAGCGAATACGCGTGCCATTGGTCAGCACCAGCGTGGCGCGCTTCGAAAAGTCCCAGCGGGTGTCGATGCGCAGGTGGTCGATTTCATCCAGCCGCACCGCGCCGCTGAGTCGGCCGCTGTGCCATTCGATCTGACGCGATGTGATCCGCAGGCCGGCACCGGGATTGCGGATCAGGTCAAGGAGGGCAGGCAGGACCGGCAGGGCCAGCACCGCAAGCACCAGCGGCGTGGCCTTCAGCCAGAACCACAGCCCCAGAAGTCCCAGCAACCAGCCGCCGGTGGCCAGAACCGCCGTGGCAGAGCGTCCCCGGCGGACAAAGGTGAACTCCGCCGGGGGCTGTTTGGGATCGGGGTCAGGCATCCAGAATCCGGCTGACCATCTCGTTGGTGTCGCGGCTGAGGCTGGCGGCCGCCATGATCCGTTGCAGCTGGGCGCGGATCAGCGTCCGGCGCGTCGCATCATAGCGTTTCCAGGTCTGGAAGGCGGCGCACATGCGGGCGGTCGTCTGTGGGTTCAGCCGGTCCAGTGCAATCAGATTGTCGGCCAGCAGCTGATAACCGGCACCGTCCGCCTGATGAAAGCCCGCGTGGTGCCCCGCCAGCGCCCCCATCACCGCGCGGAAGCGGTTCGGGTTTTTCATGTCGAACAGCGGATGCCGGGTCAGTTCCGCGGCAGTTGCGGCAGCTTTCTCGGGCGCGGCGCAGGCGATTTGCAGGGCAAACCATTTGTCCATCACCAGCCGGTCGTGCTGCCACTGCTCAAAGAAGGCTTGCGACTGGCGCGCGCCTTTCTCGGCCTTCATCAGCGCGCCAAGGGCGGCATATTGCTGGGTCATGTTGTCGGCGCTGGCGTATTGGCGGGCCGCCTGTTCGCCGCCGTCGAGCCGGGTCAGCAGCGACAGGATGCGGCCATTGAGCGCGCGTTTGCCCGCGCCCTCTGCGTCCGGAACATAGGGCCCGTCGACCGTGGTGGCGGCGTAAAGCCGGGGCAAGCTGGTTTCCAACTGCTGTGCCAGCGTCTGGGTAAAGGTTTCGGCGGCGTCGTGGATTTTCTGCGGGTCCGGGGTGTGGCCGCGCTCAAATAGCGTCTGGGCGATATCCGCCTGGCTGGGCGGGGTCAGCACCAGTGCGCGGAAGGCCGGATCCTGCGCGTCATCGCGCACCAGTTTTTCCAGCGCATCGAGATAGGCGGCATCGGGGGAGGCCCCCTCAAGCACCATCGCCACGCGGACCTCCTTGGCCAGGGCGTTGCCGGCTTCCCACCGGTTGAACGGGTCGGTGTCATGCGCCAGCAGGAACGCGCGTTCGGCGTTGGTGGTTTCACGCTCCAGAATCACCGGGGCGGAGAACTCCCGCAGGATCGACGGCACCGGTTTGGCGGCGAGACCGTCGAAGGTGAAGCTCTGCTGCGCCTCGGTCAGCTCCAGCACCTGCGTTTCGCGCAGCTCGTCGCCGTTGGGCGACAAGAGGCCCACGGCCACCGGGATCACCCGCGGCGCCTTGTCCGGCTGGCCCGGCGTCGGCGGCGTCGATTGTTCCAGCGTCAGCGTATAGGTGCCGTCGGCATAGCTGTCAGAGACCTTCACGCGCGGCGTGCCGGCCTGGCTGTACCACAGCTTGAACTGGCGCAGATCGCGGCCGGTTGCGTCCTCGAAGACTTGCAGCCAGTCCTCGATCGTGCAGGCCTGGCCGTCGTGGCGCTCGAAATACAGGTTCAGCGCCTTGTAGTAGTTCTCCTCGCCGACCAGCCGTTTCAGCATGCCGATCACCTCGGCGCCTTTCTCATAGACGGTGGCTGTGTAGAAGTTGTTGATCTCCTGAAACTGCTCCGGGCGCGGCGGATGCGCGAGGGGGCCGCCATCTTCGGGGAACTGGCGGGCGCGCAGGGCGATCACGTCCTCGATCCGCTTGACCGGCTCAGAGCGCATGTCGGCGGTGAACTGGGCGTCGCGGAACACCGTCAGCCCTTCCTTCAGGCACAGCTGGAACCAGTCGCGGCAGGTGATGCGGTTGCCGGTCCAGTTGTGGAAATACTCATGCGCGATGATGGCTTCGATACGTTCGAAATTTGCATCTGTGGAGGTCTCAGGCGACGCCAGAACGCAGGAGGAGTTGAAAATGTTCAACCCTTTGTTCTCCATCGCGCCCATGTTGAAGTCGTCCACCGCTACGATGTTGAACAGGTCGAGGTCGTATTCCAGCCCGTAGACGTCCTCATCCCACTTCATCGACTTCTTCAGCGCTTCCATGCCAAAGGCGCATTTGTTCTCGTCGCCGGGACGGACCCAGATGTTCAGCTCCACCTCCTTGCCGGACCGGGTGGTGAAGGTGCCGGGATGGTTGACCAGATCACCCGCCACCAGCGCAAACAGATAGGCGGGTTTTTGCCAGGGGTCGTGCCATTCGGCCCAGCCGTCGCCCTGGCCTGCGGGATTGCCGTTGGACAGCATCACCGGCGCGTCGCCCTCGATGCGGACGGTAAAGGTCGACATCACGTCGGGACGGTCGGGGTAATAGGTGACCTTGCGAAAGCCCTCGGCCTCGCATTGGGTGCAATACATGCCGTTGGACATGTACAACCCTTCCAGCGCGGTATTGCCCGCCGGGTCGATTTCGACCTCGGCCTCCCAGGTGAAGGGGGCGTCCGGCACCGGGCATCTGAGGCCACCGTCCACCAGTTCGGGTGTGACATCCTGTCCGTCGATCCGGGCCGAGATCAGCGACAGGCCCTCGCCGTGCAGAAAGAAGGACCTGTCGGCGGCGCCGGGCTTGGGGGCAAACCGGATTTTGCTGCGCACCCGCGTGGTGTTCGGCGCGAGCTGGAAGGTGAGGTGCACGCTTTCGAGATCAAAGCCGAAAGGGGTGTAGTCCTTCAGGTAGATGGTCTCAGGTGCGGTGGCGGGGCTTGCATCTTTCACGGCGGAACCTCGTTTTTTAGGGAACCGGAGCGGGCCCGGTGCGTTGTTACGACAGTGGTAGGCAACAGTGGACGGAGCGGCAAGCCGTCCTGCGCCTCATTTTGTTTTCTCATGGAGGTCTGTCATGTCGGCACCGGATACCAACGTCGAGCGTCAGAAAAAGAAACACAAGCCCTCGCTGCTGGGCATCGGGGCCGCTGCGGTGTTCGGGGTCACTATGATCGTGATATTGTCACTGGTCGTCTTCAACAAGGCGGACGAGGACGAGATGTCCGACCTTCCGGCGACCGCCGAAGAAGTACAGGACGTGATTGATGGCACGGCCGACTGACACCTGTCTGGCCTGGGGATGAGGGGCGTTCAGCGAAAGCTGGGCGCCCCCTCTGCGTTTGCCATGTCTGTGGCACCACGCGCATATTCGGAATTGTTTTCGGCACTTTCTTGAAAAACAAGAAATTGCGTTTGGTTTCACAGGAGGGCTGATTTGTTGCTGATCGGAAACTTCTGCCCTAGGTAGGGTGCAGCATACAGTGGTGTACCGCCGAAAGGAGCAAGTCATGAGCCGGGTCGAGAAACAGGGAATTCAGGTTGCGCCGGAGCTGGCGGAGTTCATCGAGGCACAGGCGCTGCCCGGAACCGGCATCGCGGCTGAAACCTTCTGGGCCGGGCTGGCGGAGCTGGTGAATGGCTTTGGCCCGGAAAATCGTGCCCTGCTGCAAAAGCGCGAGGACATTCAAGCCAAGATCGACGCCTGGCACATCGCCAACCGCGACAAGCCGCACGACCATCAGGCCTACAAGACCTTTCTGAACGAGATTGGCTACCTGCTGCCCGAGGGCGCGGATTTTGAGATCGAGACCAGCAATGTCGACCCCGAGATCGCAAAGGTGCCGGGACCGCAGCTGGTGGTGCCGATCACCAATGCGCGCTATGCGCTGAACGCGGCCAATGCCCGCTGGGGCAGCCTGTATGACGGGCTCTATGGCACCGACGCCATGGGCACGCCGGCCCCCAAGGGTGGTTACGACAAGGGCCGCGGCGCCCGGGTGGTGGCCCGCGCCCGCGTGTTCCTGGACGAGGCCTTCCCGGTGGAGGGCACCAGCCACGCGGACGCGCGACGCTATCACGTGCAGGAGGGCGCGCTGCTGATCGACGATCTGCCGCTGGCGCAGCCGGAGAAATTCGTCGGCTACCGCGGCAATCCCAAGGCGCCCGATGCGGTGCTGTTGCGCAACAACGGGCTGCATGTGGAACTGGTGTTTGACCGCACCCATGCGATTGGCGCGCGCGATCAGGCCGGACTGGCCGATGTGCGGCTGGAAAGTGCGATGTCGGCAATCATGGACTGCGAAGATTCGGTCGCCTGCGTGGATGCCGCGGACAAGGTGCAGGCCTATTCCAACTGGCTGGGCCTGATGAAGGGCGATCTGGAGGCGAAGCTGGAAAAAGGCGGCAAGACTGTCACCCGTCGGCTGAGCCCGGACCTGGACTATACCGCGCCGGATGGCTCCGCCCTCTCGGTCAAGGGGCGCGCCCTGCTGTGGGTGCGCAATGTGGGCCATTTGATGACCAATCCGGCGGTGCTGGATGAGAACGGCAACGAGGCCTATGAGGGGCTGCTGGATGCGCTGATCACCGTTACCGTGGCGATGCACGATCTGCAACGCGACGGCGGCAACTCCGCCCATGGGTCGGTCTATGTGGTCAAACCCAAGATGCACGGACCGGAAGAGGTGGCATTCACTAACCGCATTTTCGACAAGGTCGAGGACATTCTGGGCCTGCCGCGCCACACCGTGAAGATCGGCATCATGGACGAGGAGCGCCGCACCTCGGTCAACCTCAAGGAATGCATCCGCGCCGCCAAGCACCGAGTGGCTTTTATCAACACCGGCTTCCTCGATCGCACCGGCGACGAGATCCACACCTCGATGGAGGCCGGGCCGTTCTCGCGCAAGGATTTCATCAAGCGCAAGGGCTGGATCGGCGCCTATGAGAACCTGAACGTGGATGTCGGGCTGGAATGTGGGCTGTCCGGCAAGGCCCAGATCGGCAAGGGCATGTGGGCGATGCCCGACATGATGGCGGCGATGCTGGAGCAGAAGATCGAGCATCCCAAATCCGGCGCCAACTGCGCCTGGGTGCCGAGCCCCACCGCCGCGACGCTGCACGCGCTGCACTATCACAAGGTGGATGTGATGGCGGTGCAGGCGCGGCTGAAGGCAGGTGGTCGGCGCGCCCATGTGGACGGCATCCTGGAGATCCCGCTGGCCAGCTTCCGTCGCTGGACGCCGGAACAGATTTCCCGCGAGGTGGACAACAATGCCCAGGGCATCCTTGGCTATGTGGTGCGCTGGGTGGATCAGGGGGTGGGCTGCTCCAAGGTGCCGGACATCAACGATGTCGGCCTGATGGAAGACCGCGCGACCTGCCGGATCTCGGCCCAGCATATCGCCAACTGGCTGCACCACGGTGTGGTCAGCGAGGAAGAGGTGATGGCCTCCATGCGCAAGATGGCTCAGGTGGTGGATGAGCAGAACCGCGGCGACAACAGCTATCGTGCGATGGCGCCGGGATTTGACACCATTGCCTTTCAGGCCGCCTGCGATCTGGTGTTCAAAGGGCGAGCGCAGCCCTCGGGCTATACCGAACCGGTCCTGCACGCGCGCCGACTGGAGCTGAAGGCGCAGGTTGCGGCGGGCTGACCGCCAACGTCGGCCTGCGGCGAACTGACCCGCGCAAAACTGTTTCGCCCGGAATGCGGGTAGTCAAAGGGGGCCGTTTGGCCTCCTTTTTCTGTCTGACGCTGGGTAAACGAAAGGCAGAATGCGGATGGGTGGAATTTCACTGAACGAGGCGCGCGGAATCATTGCAGCGGCGCTGGAGAAGGGGCGCGCGCTGGCGTTGAAACCGTTGTCGGTGGTGGTGCTGGACGCGGGCGGCCACGTGCAGGCCTTCGTGCGCGAGGATGGCGCCGCTCCGGGCCGCTTTGCCATCGCCCAGGCCAAAGCCTACGGCGCGGTCATGCTGGGCATGGGCGGCAATGCGCAGATGGCCCGGGCTGAGGCGCAGGGCTATTTCATGGCCTCGCTGAGCGGTGTCTTTGACGGCAAGGTGGTACCGGTGCCGGGGGGTGTTTTGATGCGCGATGCGGATGGAATCGTACTGGGCGCGGTGGGGGTGACCGGTGACACGTCGGACAACGATGCGACTACAGCCCTCGCCGGAATCGAGGCCGTGGGTCTGCGAGGCGAGGCCTAAAGCGCCCCTCCCGCCAGAGCGAGAGGGGGCTTGAGACACGGGGGGCGGCGGCCTGCGGGGCCGCGCCAGAGGGGGAGCCCGTGCTCAAGGCAGGATGACGCTGTCGATCACGTGGATAACGCCGTTCGAGGTCTCGATATCGGCGGAGGTCACGGTGGCGCCGTCGATTTAGACGCCGTCGTCCAGGGTCACCGTGATTTCATCGCCCATTACAGTGGCGGCCTTCATTCCGTTGCTGAGATCAGAGGACATCACTTTGCCGGGCAGCACGTGATAGGTGAGGATCCGGGTCAGCTGGTCGCGGTTTTCCGGCTTCAGAAGCGTCTCGACCGTGCCGTCGGGCAGTGCCGCAAAGGCCTCATCGGTGGGGGCAAACACGGTAAAGGGGCCGCTGCCCTTCAGCGTCTCGACCAATCCCGCAGCTGACAGGGCCGCGGCCAGCGTCTCAAAACTTCCGGCGGCAACGGCGGTTTCGACAATGTCCTTGCTGGCGGTAGAGTCCGCGGGGGCTGTGCTTGGCAGGGCCAGACCGATGGCAATTGCAAGTGCGGTCAGGGTTGGGCGGATAAACATATGCAAGCTTCCTTTCTGACGTAGCCAACCGTCGGGGGACGCTTGGCACAGCTATCATTTCATGCAAATATTTTGCATCACGCGCACTTTCGCGTGATGCGCCTGCTTTTTTGCATGTTGGTCAAATATGCGGGCGGCATTTGTCACGGAGGTGAAAAGGTGAACCGCACGGGCCTGACAGATACCTTGCAGGAAGGGCTTGAGGCCTATCGAATCGGTCCCAAACTGCGCAGCCTGCGGCTGGCCAAGGACATGGGGCTGGCGCAGCTGGGCGATCACACCGGCCTGTCGGCGGCGATGTTGTCACGGATTGAACGCGGCCAGGTGTTTCCGACCCTGCCGACGCTGCTGCGGGTTGCGATGGTGTTCGGGGTCGGGCTGGATCATTTCTTTGGTCCCGGTGAGGCCGAACCGCTGCTGGAGGTGGTGCGTGCGGGCGACCGGCTGAAGCTGGGAGACAAGACCGACGGGCCGGTGTCCTACCTGTTCGAGAGCTTGGACTTTCCGGTCTCCAGAAGCCGTTTTCAGGCCTATCTGGCGGAATTCTCGGCAACGGCTGCTGCCAGCCGCCCGCATGAGCACAAAGGCGCGGAGATGATTTATGTGATTGAGGGCAGCCTGACACTCAGCATTCATGGCGGCAGTGAAACGTTGTACAAGGGGGACTCGGTCTATTTCGATGCCGCGTTCGAACACAGCTATCGCGCTGCGGGCGGGCAGCGTTGCCGGGTGATCGTGGTGATCGCTCCGGAGCCCCCTGCGGCCTGATCCGCCTGCGCAAAATTCGACCCTGTGTGTGCGTGAACACCATATTGCGCGGTGCCACCTGTTGAACCCGGCGCAGGGCAAGGCTAGGTTTTTCTACAGGTTTCAGTTTCGCGGGTGGATCATGGCGCGTCCCAAGGTTGGCATTATCGGCAATTCCTATCTGATGAACGATCAGTACCCCGTGCACGCGGGCGGCACCATGAACTCGGAGGCGGTGGCCGAGGTGTCAGGCTGCATGCCGCTGATGATCCCCTCGGACCCGCGGTTTGTCACGGTGGAGGAGTTGCTGGAGAGCTTTGACGGCTTTCTGCTGACGGGCGGGCGGCCCAATGTGCATCCTGCCGAATACGGCGAGGCCGAGACCGAGGCGCATGGTGCCTTTGATCGCGCGCGCGATGCCATCACCCTGCCGCTGGTGCGCGCCTGTGTCGAACGCGGCCAGCCGTTTCTGGGCATCTGCCGCGGCTTTCAGGAGGTGAATGTCGCCATGGGCGGCACGCTGTACCCCGAGATCCGCGATCTGCCGGGGCGGATGAACCACCGGATGCCGCCCGACGGCACGCTGGAAGAAAAATTCGCTCTGCGACACACGGTCAAATTCACCTCTGGCGGGGTGTTCCACCAGTTGATGGGCGCCGAAGAGGTGATGACCAACACGCTGCATGGGCAGGGTATCAAGCGCCCCGGTGCGCGTGTGGTGGTGGACGGCCACGCCCCCGATGGCACCCCGGAGGCGATCTATATCAAGGACGCGCCCGGTTTCACCCTCTCGGTGCAGTGGCACCCGGAGTGGGACGCCGCCAGCGATCCGGTCTCGCGCCCGCTGTTTGAGGGGTTCGGAGCCGCTGTGCGGGGCTGGGCCGACGGTCGCGCGCAGGTTGGTTTTCAGAAAAGCGCATGACAGGCGGGGCTTGGCCCCAAGACGGTAATCTAGATGACAGTTCATGCTCAGGATGGCGCCGCCTGCGGGCGGGGGGCGTTCCGTGTCCGGCCCGGTCGGCACGCGGATGCCGCAGCACTGGCCGAGGTATTCCGCGCCGCGGTGCATGGGCTGGCCAGCAAGTATTACGCGCCAGAGCAGATCCACGCGTGGTGTCCCGAAACGCCGCCTGCGGCTGTGTTCGAACGACGTCTGTCGGACGGACGGCAGCTGTGGGTTGCCGCGGATGATGACGATCTGCCCGTGGCCTTCATCGATCTGGAGAGCGACGGCCATGTGGACATGCTGTTCTGCCACCCGCGGGCAGCGGGGCAGGGGGTGGCGCGGGCGCTCTATGGTGAACTGGAGGCAGCGGCCCGCCAGAGCGGCATGACCCGCCTGTATGTACACGCCAGCGAGGCCGCGCGGGCGGTCTTTGCGCATCAGGGGTTTGTCGTGCAGCAGCGGTGCGATTTTGAGCGCCGGGGCGTGGCAATGCACAACTACCTGATGGAAAAGCACCTATCCTGAAACAAAATGGCCCGCCTGCACCCGGGCGGGCCGAAGATTGGCTCACACCAGCAGATCAAAGTCATGCATCAGAGGCAGCCGACGGGCGCGCCGCCCGGTCAGGTCAAACAGCGCATTGGCCAAGGCCGGGGCCGCAGGGGGCGTGCCGGGTTCACCTGCGCCGCCCATCTGGGGCTGGTTCTCCAAGAGCTGCACCTGCACCGCGGGCATGGTGTGCATCCGCAGCGCGTCATAGTCCGGGAAGTTGCCCTGCTCAGCAGCGCCATCGGCAAAAGTAATCTCGCCAAAACAGGCTGCTGACAACCCATAACACATCGCCCCGAACATCTGCGCACGCGTGTTGTCGGGGTCGATCACGCGCCCGAGGTCGGCGGCAATCCAGGCGCGAGTCATGCGGAGGCTGCCGTCCTGTTCGGCCACCTCGATTACCTGCGCGACCGGGGTGCCGAAGCTATAGCACATGGCCACGCCGCGCCCTGTGCCTGTGGGAGCAGGGCTGTCCCAGCCGGACATCTCGCGCACCGCCTCCAGCACCTTGGCAGCCGGCTCCCATTCCCGCCGCGCCAGCTCCAGCCGGAAGTCCAGCGGGTCGCGGCCCGCCGCATGGGCCATCTCGTCCAGGAAGCTTTCGACAAAGAAGGCGTTAAAGCTGTTGCCGACGGAGCGCCAGAACCCCACCGGCACTTCTACATCCGACAAATGCCCGGCCATGCGGTGGTTGGGAATCGCGTAAGGGGCGTTGAAGAAGCCCTCCACATGCACCTTGTCCGGCCCGGCAGCGGGCAGCCCCGCCAACCGGTCCATCGCCTGCGCCAGCGGCGAGGCGGCGGCCACCTTGCCGTCCAGCAGCACAGCGCGGCCGTCCTTGACCGCGCCGCGCATCCGCGCCAGCGCGCCGGGGCGGTACATGTCGTGGCGCATGTCCTCTTCGCGGCTCCAGGTCAGTTGCACCGGCACGCCGGGCATCGCCTTGGCCAGCCGGGTGGCATAGACCGCATAGTCGAATTCGACCCGCCGCCCAAAACCGCCGCCCAGATAGAGGGTGTGCAGATCCACCTGGTCAGCCTCCAGCCCGGCCTCGGTGGCGCATTTCGCCTGGGTGAAACCGGGCATCTGGTTGCCGCACCAGACGGTCAGCTTGCCGTCTTCCAAGAGCGCGGTGGCGTTCATCGGCTCCATCGTTGCATGAGCAAGGTAGGGAACCTGATACTCCGCGCTCAGCTCTGTGGCGCCCGCGGGCAGGCTGTCCGCGTCGCCGTCGTTGCGCATCACGGAATTGGGCGCATCGTCAAAGGCTTTGGCGATGCGGGCAAAGATCTGGTCGGTCTCAGGCGGGTAGGGCGCGGCCTGCCAGGTGACCTCAATCGCATCCACGGCTTGCATCGCCAGCCAGGTGTTGTTGGCCACCACCGCAACGCCGGTGCCCATGTCGACCACCTGCTCCACGCCCGGCATCGTCAAGGCTGCCGAGGCGTCAAACCCTGCCATGCCGCCGCCCTGTGCCGGGTTCATCCGCAAGGCCGCAAACTTCATCCCCGGCAAACGCACGTCGATGCCAAATGTAGCGGTGCCGGTGGATTTTTCCACCATGTCGACGCGTGGCTGCGCGCGGCCGATCAGCCGCCAGTCACGGCTGCTGCGCAGCTCTGCCTCGATCGGTTCCAGCTGCGCGGCCGCTTCAGCGAGATCGGCATAGGGGATTTCCTCGCCGTCCGGTGCAATCACTGCACCGCGGTCGGTGCGCAGCTGGCTGCGGGCCACGCCCAACCGGTCGGCGGCGGCCTGTTTCAGCGTTTCGCGGGCGCTGGCGCCTGCCTGCCGCATGCGAATGAAGCCATCTTTCATCGAGGTGGAGCCGCCGGTGCCATGCAGGTTCAAGACCTTGCCCAAGTGCCCCAATGCGCCGCCGATGGCGTGGCTGACCGTGCCGCGGTCATAGCCCTTGCCCGGCAGCGCATCGGCCATGAAGGCCGCGTTGTAATAGGCCTTGGCGGCGGGGCCGTGCAGCACCCGGACTTGGGCCAGATCCACATCCAGCTCCTCGGCGATCAGGGCGGCCCAGCTGGTTTTCACGCCCTGGCCCATCTCGGCGCGCGGCGCGAACAGGGTGACACCCTGCTGGTCAATCAGCACGAAAGGGTTCAGCGCTGCCTCGCCCTCACCGGGCGTCAGCGGGTTGGGGGCGGGACGGCTGACGTAATAGCTGCCAAAGGCGACACCGCCGACAATGGCGGCCGAGCCGATCAGGAAGCTGCGGCGGGCGATTTTTGCGATGTTGGCCATGGTTCAGACCTCCTGCATCTTGCGCGCGGCGGCATGCACCGCGGCGCGGATGCGCGGGTAGGTGCCGCAGCGGCACAGGTTGCCCTGCATCGCGTCGTCAATATCCGCGTCCGAGGGCGCAGGGTTTTCCGCCAGCAGGCTGGCCGCCTGCATGATCTGCCCGGATTGGCAATAGCCGCATTGCGCGACCTGGTGTTCCACCCAGGCCTGCTGCACCGCTGCCATGGCGTCCGGTGTGCCCAGCCCCTCGATCGTGGTGACCTCCCCCCAGACGTCCGACAATGCGACCTGACAGGCGCGCACCGCCTCGCCGTCGATGTGGACAGTGCAGGCGCCGCAGGCGGCAACGCCGCAGCCGAATTTGGTGCCGGTGAGGCCGATCTCGTCGCGCAGGACCCACAACAGTGGCACCTCGCCGGGCAGATCCACCTGGTGTGGTTTCCCATTGATGCGGAGGTTGGTGGACATGGCGGCGATCTCCCGAGCTGTCTGCTGTGACGTCCTGACAAAAAGGCACGATTTTGTCAGGACGTCAATTGACAATTTTTCGGCAGACTGTCAGAAACCGGTTTATGGAGATCACCAGCATAGAGCCAAAGCAGCAGGCAATTCTCAACGCGGCCTGGACCGCCTTTGCCACCTATGGGTTCCGCAAGGCGTCGATGGATGACATCGCCCGGGGTGCGGGCATGTCGCGCCCGGCGCTGTATCTGCATTTCAAGAACAAGAACGCGATTTTTCGTGCTTTGGTCACGGCTTACAACGCAGAGGCCTGCGAGAACATGCGGGCGGCGCTGGCCGGAGCGGGGGCGCTGGACACCCGGCTGCTGGCGGCCTTTGAGGCTCAGGCAGGCCCGGCGGTCGAGGCCATGCTGACGGCGCCACATGGGTTGGAGATGTTCGAAGCCGGGATGAATGCCGCCGCCGAGGACATCGAGGCAGGCGAAGCGGCCTTTCGCGCCATCTATGCCACCTGGCTGAAGGCAGAGGCCGCAGCGGGCCGGGTCAGCCTGACCGGCCCCAGTGGCGAGATCGCCCGCACCATCTGCGCCGCGCTGAAGGGGTTGAAACACACCTCGGGTGATTTTGTCACCTATCAGACCGGGGTGCGGCAGCTGGCCAAGTTGCTGGGCGCTGGCCTGACACCGCGCTAAGGCGGGCCGGTTTCCCAGCCCGCTATGGGAGCCTTACAGCTCGGTACGCAGGTGCCAGAGTTCGGGAAACAGCTCCACCTCCAGCATGCGTTTCAGGTAGCTGACACCGCCGGTGCCACCAGTGCCACGCTTGAAGCCGATGACGCGTTCCACCGTGGTGACGTGGTTGAAGCGCCAGCGGCGGAAATAATCCTCGAAATCGACCAGTTTCTCGGCCAGCTCATACAGCTCCCAATGGTCTTCGGGTGCGCGGTAGACCTCGGTCCAGGCGGCCTGCACGGCGGGGTGCGGCTGGTGCTTGAGGGCAGGGTCGCGCTCCAGCACCTCCGCGGGCAGCGGGAAGGTGCGTGACAGGATGCGTAGGGCCACATCATAGAGCGAAGGCTGCGCCAGCTCCGCCTCCAGCAGCGCCACCAGATCGGGGCGGTGGGCGTGCGGTTTCAGCATCGCACGGTTGCGGTTGCCGAGCATGAATTCGATCAGCCGGTACTGATGCGACTGAAAGCCGGAGCTTTGCCCCAGCGCATCGCGGAACCGGGTATAATCAGACGGCGTCATGGTGCGCAGCACGTCCCAGGCGGAGTTCAGCTGCTCAAAAATCCGCGCCACACGGGCCAGCATCTTGAAGGCTTGTCGCGCCTCGCCGCCCATCAGCTGCTGGCGCGCGGCGCTGAGTTCGTGAATGGCCAGCCGCATCCACAGTTCCGAGGTCTGATGCTGGATGATGAACAGCATCTCGTCGTGGGTGTCGCTCCAGGTTTTCTGGGCGTTCAGCAGCAGGTCCAGCGACAGGTAGTCGCCATAGGACATGCGCTCCTCGAAGGACATCTGGGCGCCGTCATCGGCGGGATCATAGGGTTTGCTCATCGGTGTCTTCCTTTTCCTAAGTGTATCATACGTCAGGGAAAGAAAGCGCACCTTTGGTTCAGGGTGCCGCATTGGGCCAGGCGGCGCCACAGCGCGACCCAGCCCGCCGGACGGCACAGCGGCAGGTGATATGACCGGCGCAGGGGCATCAGGTAACGGCGTTGCGGATCTTGTACTCCGGGCTGTCCCAGAGCGCGTTGGTCATCACGTCGGCGATGATGTCCGTGGCCGCCTGCACGTCGCCTTCGTCGATGTACAGCGGGGTGAAGCCAAAGCGCATGATGTCAGGCGCGCGGAAATCACCGATCACGCCCCGGGCAATCAGCGCCTGCATCGCCGCATAGCCCTCGTGGAATTTGAACGACACCTGGCTGCCGCGGTACAGCGCATCGCGGGGTGAGGCCAGCTCCAGCTGCGGGCATTTGGCCTCTACCTCGCGGATGAAAAGGTCGCAAAGCTGCATGGACTTTTCGCGCACCTCTGTCATGTCGGCCATGTCCCAGATGTCCATTGCGGCCTCCAGAGAGGTCATCTGCAAGACTGGCGGCGTGCCGACGCGCATGCGTTCAACGCCGCGGCCGGGGCGGTAATCCAGATCGAAGGCAAACGGTGCCTCATGCCCGAGCCAGCCGGACAGGGCCGGGCGGGCTGTCTCCGCATGGCGCGGCGCGACATAGATGAAGGCTGGCGCGCCGGGGCCGCCATTGAGATACTTATAGGTGCAGCCGACGCCGAAATCGGCGTTGCAGCCCGCCAGATCCACCGGCAGTGCCCCGGCGGAATGGGCCAGATCCCAGACCGTCAGCACGCCCTTGTCGTGGGCCTTGGCGGTCATGGCCCGCATGTCGTGTTTGCGGCCGGTGCGATAGTCCACCTCTGTCAGCATCAGAACGGCGACGTCCTCGGTGATGTGTTCCTCCACCGCCTCGGGGTCAACCACGCGCAGCTCATACTCGCCGCCCAGCGATCGAAGCAGCCCCTGCGCCATATACAGATCGGAGGGAAAGTTGCCGTTGTCCGACAGCACTACCTTGCGGTCCGGGTTCAGCTCCAGCGCCGAGGCGAGCGCCTGGTAGACCTTGATCGACAGGGTGTCGCCGACGATGACATGGCCCGGTTCGGCCCCGATCAGACGCCCGATCCGGTCGCCCAGATCGCGGGACTTCTGCATCCAGCCGGCCTTGTTCCAGCCGGTGATCAGCATGTCGCCCCATTCCTGCTCCATCATCGCGCCGACACGCGGCGCCGCGGCGCGCGGCAGCGGGCCCAGCGAGTTGCCGTCAAGGTAGATCATCCCCTCAGGCAGGTGGAACATCGCCTTGGTTGCCGCAAAATCAGTCATCGGAGCCTCGCTTGACCTTGGTATTTTATACTTAAAGCATTAGGAATGTTGCTACCCCAAGTCACGTCTCCTGTCCAGAGCCCCCCCTGTCATCAACCCGGCGGGGGCGGTGAGGGCGACTGCGGCTCTGGAATGCCGAGTTCCTCCCGTTTGCGTTTGGACAGACCGGCAGTGACCAGAGCATAAGACAGTCGGATGAAGTCGCGAAGCTCTGCGTCGCTGAGGCCGGGGGCGGCATAGTGCTGTAGCCATTTCATTCCCCTGGAGGCCAGATAGGGGGCCGGCCGCACGCCTGGCCGTTGTTGCAGGACCTCATAGCCGATGTCGCCGGCCTTGAAGGTGAATGCATCAGCGCCCTCGGCCCAGCCGCAAACCGCGAACAATTTGCCACCGGCCTTCCAGACATCAGAGTTGCCCCATTGAACCACATGTTCCGCGGCCGCAAATGTGGCGCAGAATTGGTTGAATGCCTGGCGATCCATCACAGTTTTCCGCCGACGAACGCGTCCACCGCCGCCCCTGCGGGCGGCGCGGCGTGCGGGATGGTGCAACATATCCCAGGCACCCGGTTTCCTGCGCGTGCATCGCCGTGGCACAGGGCGCGCTTGCTGCTCAGCGTCATCGCGGCGGACCTTCCATTCCTCAGGAACACACTATCCGCAGAGCGCCACCTGACAAGCCCGCATGTACGGCATGTGGGCAAACTTTCGGCAGTCCGAAGCCATGTTGTGCAGTCAGGAGTGTTTTAACTGCCTTTGGCAATTTGCCGCAGTTTCAATCCTGAGCGGCGCTTTATGGTCGCGCGGCAGCGGTCATTCGGCCGCCGTGCGGTGCGGATGGCTGTCGCGAACAATTCAACAGGTCGAGTTTGACATGGGCTTCCGGGCAAAACTGTGCAGGATCTTGCCGCATGAAGGAACGGATTCGTCGTATCGGTGTGATCGCTGGCACGCTGTCCTTTTCTTCGGGACGGTCCCAAACGGCACTGGACGCTGCGCCCATTTCTGGGAAAGCTTCGCGCCATGTGACTGTTTTTGCAGCCGAATGCGGCGGATCCGGGTCCGGTTTTGTGGTCTGAAAGGCCCGGCCATCGGACGGGGGCCACTGCGGTGCGGAACGCCGCGCCTGCGCAGCGCGGGCTGCCAAGTCGCGCGGCAGGGACCGGACTTTCGGCGTCGCAGCGTGATATTGCGGCGCTGCAGCAATTTTCTTGCGCAATAATCTTGCGCAATGTACGAATGAAATTCGCGATCTGTACCCGGCTGTCGCAAGGCCGGACAAGATGAGGGGAAGATGCGGTGAAACTAGGGACACCAAAAGAAATTTATCCGGGCGAGAACCGCGTTGCGCTGACGCCGGACTCGGCGCGGCAGTTGCAGAAGCTGGGCTACACTTGCGCGATTGAGAGCGGGGCCGGGGCGGCGGCGGGGTTTTCGGATGCCGCCTACGCCGAGGCAGGCGTCGAGAGGGGTTTTCGGATGCCGCCTACGCCGAGGCAGGCGTCGAGATCGTCAAGACCGCCGCGCAGCTTTGGAAAACCGCGGATATCATCGCCAAGGTGCGCCAGCCGAACGAGACCGAGCTGAAACGGCTGACCAAGGGCAAGACGCTGATTTCCTTCTTCAACCCCGCAGGCAACGACGCGGGCATGGAGGCCGCGAAGGCGAAGGGCGCCAATGTCATCGCGATGGAAATGGTGCCGCGGATCTCCCGCGCCCAGAAGATGGATGCGCTGTCCTCCATGGCCAATATCGCGGGCTACCGCGCCGTCATTGAGGCGGGCAACAACTTCGGCCGCTTCTTCACCGGCCAGATCACCGCCGCAGGCAAGGTGCCGCCCGCCAAGGTGCTGGTGGTCGGCGCCGGTGTGGCGGGGCTGGCCGCGATCGGCACCTCCACGTCCCTGGGCGCGGTCACCTATGCCTTTGACGTGCGGCCCGAAGTGGCCGAGCAGGTGGAATCGATGGGCGCCGAATTCGTCTATCTCGATTTCGAGGAAGAGCAGCAGGACGGCGCCGCCACCGGCGGCTATGCATCTGTATCCTCGCCGGAATTCCGCGAAGCGCAGCTGGCCAAGTTCCGCGAGCTGGCGCCCGAGATGGACATCGTCATCACCACCGCGCTGATCCCCAACCGCGAAGCGCCCGAGCTGTGGACCGAGGACATGGTCGCGGCGATGAAGCCGGGCTCGGTGATCGTCGACCTCGCGGCGGAGAAGGGCGGCAACTGCAAGCTGACCGTTGCGGATGAGAAGATCGTCACCGACAATGGCGTCACCATCATCGGCTACACCGATTTCCCCAGCCGGATGGCGGCGCAGGCCTCGACGCTTTATGCCACCAACATCCGCCACATGATGACCGACCTGACCCCCGAGAAGGACGGCCAGATCAATCATGACATGGAGGATGACGTGATCCGCGGCGCCACCGTGGCCTTTGCGGGCGAGATCACCTTCCCGCCGCCGCCGCCCAAGGTGCAGGCGATCGCCGCCAAGCCCAAGGAGGCCGTGCCGGAGCCGACGCCGGAGGAGAAACGCGCCGCCGAAGTGGCCGCCTTCAAGGCGCAGACCAAGAGCCAGGTCACCCTGCTGGCGGGCGGGGGCGCGCTGTTGCTGCTGGTGGGGCTGTTTGCGCCCGCGAGCTTCATGCAGCATTTCATCGTCTTTGCGCTGGCCTGTTTCGTGGGCTTCCAGGTGATCTGGGGGGTGGCGCACAGCTTGCACACGCCTTTGATGGCGGTCACCAACGCGATCTCCTCGATCATCATCCTGGGCGCCCTGATGCAGATCGGATCCGGCAGCTGGCTGGTGATTCTGCTCGCAGCGCTCAGCGTGTTCATGGCCGGAATCAACATCTTCGGCGGCTTCCTCGTCACCCGGCGCATGCTCGCCATGTTCCAGAAATCCTAAGGAGGCCGAACAGATGGATTACGGTTTCACCACCGCCGCCTATGTCGTTGCGGCTGTTCTTTTCATCCTGTCGCTTGGCGGCCTGTCGAACCAGGAAAGCGCCAAACGCGCGGTGTGGTACGGCATCGCGGGCATGGCGCTGGCGGTCTTTGCCACGCTGATCGGGCCGGGCTCCGGCCTGTGGCTGCTGTCGGTCCTGCTGATCGCGGGCGGCGGCATCATCGGCACTTATGTTGCGAAAAAGGTGCAGATGACCGAGATGCCGCAGCTGGTGGCGGCGATGCATTCGCTGGTCGGTCTGGCGGCGGTCTTTGTCGGCTTCATCGCCCATTTCGAGATCGGCAATGTGGCCGCGGCCGTGGCGGCGGGCAGCACCGAAGACCTCGGCACTTTCGCCAAGCTGATTGCCAAGAAAACCCCGGCCGAGATCGGGTTTCTGCGGGTTGAGCTGTACCTGGGCATCTTCATCGGCGCGATCACCTTTACCGGCTCGGTGATTGCCTTTGGCAAGCTGGCGGGCAAGGTCACCTCCGCCGCGACCAAGCTGCCGGGCGGTCACGCGCTGAACGCCGGTGCCGCGGCGCTGTCGTTCATCTGCCTGATCTGGTACTTCAATTCGGGCGGCTTCCTGCCGCTGTTCGTGATGACGCTGGCGGCCCTGTTCATCGGCTACCACCTGATCATGGGCATCGGCGGCGCCGACATGCCGGTGGTGGTCTCGATGCTGAACAGTTACTCCGGCTGGGCGGCGGCGGCGATTGGCTTCTCCTTGGGCAATGACCTGCTGATCGTGGTCGGCGCGCTGGTGGGTTCTTCGGGCGCGATCCTCAGCTACATCATGTGCAAGGCGATGAACCGCTCGTTTGTCAGCGTGATCCTCGGCGGCTTTGGCGGCAGCACCGGGCCTGCGATGGAGGTCGAGGGCGAGCAGATCGCGATCGATGCCGAGGGCGTGGCGCAGGCGCTGGAGGAGGCCGATTCGGTCATCATCATCCCCGGCTACGGCATGGCGGTGGCGCAGGCGCAGCAGAACGTCGCCGAGCTGACCCGCCGCCTGCGCGCCAAGGGCAAAGAGGTGCGCTTTGCCATCCACCCGGTGGCGGGCCGTCTGCCGGGTCACATGAACGTGCTGCTGGCCGAGGCCAAGGTGCCCTACGACATCGTGCTGGAGATGGACGAGATCAACGACGACTTCCCGCAGACCGATGTGGCGATTGTCATTGGCTCCAACGACATCGTGAACCCGGCGGCGCAGGAGGATCCGAACTCCCCCATCGCGGGCATGCCGGTGCTGGAGTGCTGGAAGGCGAAACAGGTGTTCGTCTCCAAGCGCGGCCAGGGCACCGGCTACTCCGGCATCGAGAACCCGCTGTTCTTCAAGGACAACACCCGCATGTTCTACGGCGACGCCAAGCAAAGCCTCGACACGCTGCT